>JBOHSH010000049.1:0-24362 GCA_050733195.1 Gemmatimonadales bacterium | reverse complement strand
CTCGCCCGCGCCCGCGCCCGCGCCGGCCCCCCGCGCGGCGGCGCTCGCGGTTGGCACCACGATGGATGCCAGCTCGACCCGAGAGATCACGTCGCGGAAGAACAAGGCCGGTGAGACGTTCACCGCGACGCTGGCCGAGGCCGTGACCTCGAGCGACGGGCGCGTCGTCATTCCGGCGGGCAGCGAGGTGACGTTCACGATCGTGCAGATCGCGCCCGCGCCGAACAAGAGCGCCAAGGACGGCACGCTCCGGCTCGACGCCACGAGCGTGATGATCAACGGCCAGTCGCGGCCCCTCGACGCCGAGGTCACATACATCGAGCACACGCTGAAGGGCCGCGGGGTGACGGGCTCGGAAGCGGTGAAAGTCGGCGCCGGTGCCGCGGCGGGCGCGGTGATCGGGAAGGTGATCGGCGGCGGGGCGGGTGCCGCGGCCGGGGCGGTGACCGGCGCGGCCGCGGGCGCGGCCGTGGCGGTCGAGACCGCCGACCGCGATGTGGTGATCCCGGTGGGCGGAAAGATCCGGATCTCGCTCCGGTCGGCGTTCAGCGCCTAGTAGCCGGCGCCTCCGCCCCCGCGGCGCGGATCGGCGACCCCTTGCCATCCGGCCGCGGTGCGGCGGATGGCGTGCACGTCCCCCATGTAGTCCCGCAGCCGGAATCCGTGGCCGAGCGCTCGCAGCTCGGCCACGACCGCTTCCGGGATGCCCGCCAGTCCCTCCGGCGACCGTTCCATCTGGATAGAATCGGGCCGCGCCTGGTGAAACATGCGCGGGGCGGCCACGGCGTCGGGCAGCGACATCCCGTGATCGATCACGTTCGAGATGACGTGATAGACGGTCGTGATGATCGTGGTCCCTCCCGGGCTGCCGAGGACCATGGAGAGCCGGCCGCTGTTGTCCTGGACCATCGTGGGAGACATCGAGGACAGCATGCGCTTGCCCGGCTCGATGATGTTCGGCGCGCCCTCGTAGGAGCCCCAGACGTTGGCGCGGTTCGGCGAGATGGCGAAGTCGTCCATCTCGTCGTTGAGAAGGAAGCCCGCGCCCCGGACGGTGACGCCGTTGCCGTAAAGGCTGTTGATCGTGGTCGTGAGGCTGACGGCGGCTCCCTCCGCGTCGACGACCGAGAAATGGGTCGTCGCGTCGCCTTCGCGCAGGGCGGCGATGGCCTCCGCCGTGGGCGTCGCCCGGGTCGTCTCGATCTGGTCGCGGAGGCGGGCCGCGTGAGACTTGCCGAGGAGGCGAGTCGTGGGATTCCGCACGAACGCCGGGTCCCCGAGGTGGCGATTGCGCTCGATGTAGGCGCGCCGCATCGCCTCCGCCTCGCGATGGAGCAGGGCCGCCGAGCCGAAGGGCGGCAGCCGCTCCCATCCCTCCATGATGTTCAGGATGAGGCCGAGCGTCACGCCGCCCGAGCTGACCGGGGGCATGGCGAGAATGGTGTACCCCCGATAGGGGAGCCTGAGCGGCGTGCGCCAGACCGGCCGGTACACCCGGAGGTCGCGGTGCGTGATGATCCCGCCGCCCCGTTCCATCTCCGCGACGAGCGAGTCCGCGACCCAGCCTCGATAGAACCCGGCGGCGCCGCGATCGCGTATCGCCGCGAGGGTGCGGGCGAGGTCGGGCTGGACGAACCGGGTGCCGACCGCCGGGGGCACGCCACCCGGAAGGAACTGTCTCGCCGAAGGCTCGAAGCGGGCGAGGAGTGTCGAGTCGTCACGGATGCTTTCGTGCCGGTAGTCGTCGATGACGAATCCTTCGCGGGCCAGCACGACCGCCGGCTCGACGAGCTCCCGCCAGGGACGCCGGCCGAAACGGCGATGGGCCTCCGCCAGGCCGGCGACCGAGCCCGGCACGCCCGAGGCGAGATGGCCGATGTGGCTCCTGTCGGTGGCCTGACCCAGCGAGTCGAGGTACATGTCGCGCGTCGCCGCCAGCGGCGCCCGCTCCCGGAAATCCAGTCCGTACGCCTGCCCTCTCGGTCGCCGATAGAGGAGGAAGCCTCCACCGCCGATGTTGCCCGCTTCGGGATGGACGACGGCGAGGGCGAACGCGGTCGCGACGGCGGCATCGATCGCGTTGCCCCCGCGCCGGATCACCTCCACGCCGATGGCGCTCGCCAGCGGATGTCCGGAGACGACGACGGCCTTCGGAGCCTCGGTGACGCGCGGCGCTGCGGAAGGCGGCCAGGCCGCGGGGATGGCGGGAGCCTGGGCGGCGGCGAGGCGAGCGACGAGCAGCGGAAGGACGATCGGGAGCATCGGGCGGGCCACGAGCACCTCGCGGAAGCGGGCCATCGGGCGCGGTTGCCGCCCGGCGTTGACGCGCCGTAATTTACCGGCGCCCATGCCGCTTGACATCCTTCCGCGCCGCCCGATCTCGTGAGCGAGACGTCTCCGCCGCTCCGCCTCACCGAGCGGCGGAATCCCCGTACGATCGCCATCGACATCGCGACGCCGCTCGAGCTGGTCGATCTCATCGCGGCCGAAGACGCCGCCGTGCCCGCCGCGGTGGCGCGCGCGCGGACCGAGATCGCCCGGGCGGTCGAGCTGGTGGAAGCCGCCTTCCGCGCCGGCGGCCGGCTCTTCTACGTGGGCGCCGGGACCAGCGGCCGGCTCGGCATCCTCGATGCGACCGAGTGTCCGCCGACTTTCGGCACGCCGTCCGAGATGGTGCAGGGGATCATCGCGGGCGGCGCTCCCGCCATCATCCGCTCGGTGGAAGGAGCGGAGGACGACCCGGATGCCGCGGTCGCGGAGATCAACGCACGGCAAGTCGGGGCGCGGGACGTGGTCATGGGCATCGCGGCCAGTGGCACGACGCCGTTCGTGCGCTCGGCGCTCGGGCGGGCGCGGGCGCTCGGGGCCCGCACCGTCTTCCTCAGCTGCAGCGAGCCTCCCGCGGAGCTCCGCGAGCACAGCGACGTCTGCATCTTCGTCGCGACGGGACCCGAGGTCGTCACCGGTTCGACCCGCATGAAGGCGGGCACGGCCACGAAGCTCGTGCTCAACACGATCACCACCGGCGCGATGATCCGCCTCGGCAAGACCTACGGGAACCTGATGGTGGACCTGCAGGCGTGGAACGCGAAGCTCGTGGACCGGGGCGAGCGGATCGTCATGGAGGTGACGGGAGTCGACCGCGCGTCGGCGCGCTCGGCGATCGAGGCCGCCGAAGGGCGGGTGCGGACGGCGATCGTGATGGTGGGACGCGGGGTCAGCCGTGCGGAAGCGGAGGCCCTCCTCGCCGCGCACGACAACCACCTCCGGCCCATCCTCGGTGATCCGCCGCCCGCGTCGGCGGAGGGGAGCGCGCCGTGACGGAGCGGCCCACGCTCGCCGTCGGCCTCATGTCGGGGACCTCGCTCGACGGGATGGACGCGGCGCTGGTCCGATTCGACGGGCCGTCGCGCGCCAGCCTCGTGGCCTTCCATCACCGGCCCTACCATCCGGAGGAGCGCCGCGAGCTCGAGGAAGCGATCGGGTGCAGCGAGGGCGGAACCCGTCGGCTGGCCCACCTGCACGTCCGGCTCGCGGACTGGGCGGTCGAAGCCACCGTCGCCGTGCTCCGCCAGGCGAAGATACGCGCCGATCAGCTCGGTCTCATTGCGTTTCACGGTCAGACGGTCTGGCACGAGCCGCCGACCGTGACCTGGCAGCTCGGGGAGCCCGCCGTGCTGGCCGAGCGATTCGGCGTGCCGGTGGTCTCCGGCTTTCGCGCCCGCGACCTCGCGGCGGGCGGGGAAGGCGCGCCGCTCGTGCCCATGGCCGACGTGCTGTTGTTCGGCGCGGACGATCACCCCCGGGTGCTGCTCAACATCGGGGGTATGGCCAACCTCACCGTCGTGCCGCGGCGCGCCGAGGAGCGCGGCAGCTACGCCTTCGATACGGGCCCGGGCGTGGCGGTGGTCGACGCGGTGGCCCGGCTGGTGGATCCCTCCCTCCCCTTCGACCGGCAGGGCAGCCTCGCGGCCCGTGGGCGAGTGCACGACGCGCTGCTCGCCGAGCTGCTGACCGACCCCTTCTTCGCCCAGGAGCCTCCCAAGAGCACGGGTCGCGAGCTCTTCGGCGTGGACCTGGCACGGCGCCTGTTCACCACGATGGCCGGACCCGACGCCGTCGCGACCGCCGTCGCGCTCACGATCGAGAGTATCGCCGCGGCGGTCGAGCGCTGGACGCCGGCGGGCGTCGAGGTGGTGGCATCGGGCGGCGGCTGTCACCACCCGGGCATCTGGGGCGGGCTCGAGCGGAAGCTCGGCGAGGGCGGTCGAGCCCTGCGGCGCTTCGACGATCTCTTCTTTCCCGGCGATGCCAAGGAAGCCGTGGCCTTCGCCCTTCTCGGCTACCTGGCGGTGCACGGCCAGCCAGGCAACCTTCCCGCCGCGACGGGAGCGAGAGGCCCGCGCGTGCTCGGAGCCATCACACCGCCGTGACCGCGGGCCGCTTGGTGCTGCCCGCGCTGCGCTGGCGCGACGACACCGGGTTCCGCCATGAGGAGCCGGCCATCGAGGCGGCGCTCGGCTTCGGGGCCGGCGGGTTCATCCTCTTCGGCGGCGAGCTCGGCGCGGTGCGCCGGCTGACCGCGGACCTCCGCGCGGCCGCCGGCCGTCCGCTGCTCATCGCGTCCGATCTGGAGCGGGGTGCGGGCCAGCAGATCCGGGGCCTGGCCGAGCTTCCCCCCCCGCTGGCGCTCGCGTCGCTCGACGACCGGGCGCTGGTGCGCGGGGCTGGCGCGCTCACGGCGACGGAGGCCCTCTCGGCCGGGGTCGACTGGGTCTTCGCGCCGGTGGCCGACCTCGACATCGAGCCCGAGAACCCCATCGTGCAGACCCGCGCGTTCGGCGAGGATCCCGAGGCCGTCGGTGCGCTGGTGGCTGCATGGGTGGCGGGATGCGAAGCGGCCGGCGCGCTCGCGTGCGCGAAGCACTGGCCCGGCCACGGACGGACCCGCACCGACAGCCACGATGCCCTCCCCGTCGTGGACGCGCCGGCGGAGCTGCTGTACGCGACCGACATGGTGCCCTTCGCGTCGGCGGTGGCGGCGGGTGTCTCGAGCATCATGACGGCGCACGTGGCCTATTCGTCGCTCGATCCGTCCGGAGCACCGGCCACGTTCTCGAAACCCATCCTCGACATCCTTCGCGAGGAGATCGGCTTCTCCGGCCTGATCGTGTCGGACGCGCTGATGATGGAGGGCGCGCGGGCGGGACGGACCGAGGCGGACGGCGCCATCGATGCGCTCCTGGCGGGCGTGGATCTGCTGCTCTATCCGCGGGAGCCCGCGGTCGTCGCGGCCGAGCTGGAGCGCCGCGCCGGGAGCGACGCCCTGGTGCGGGCCCGCGTCGACGACGCCCTGGGGCGCCTCGACGCCATCGCGCGCCGTCCGCCCGCGCGGGTGCCCGCCGAGATCGAGTCGGGGTCGACCGCGGCGGCCGCGGACTGGCTGCTCTCGGCGCCGCTGCTTCGGGGCACGCCGCCCGCGATCGAAACGCCGGTGGAGCTCGTGGTCGTCGATGACGATCTCGGTGGCCGCTGGCCGGCGGTCCCGCTCGATCACGTGGAGGCCACGCTTCACGACCAGGGAGTAGCGATCGCCAGCGGGGGCACTCGCGTGGTGCTCGCGGCGGCGTCTCCGCGCGCGTCGAAGGGCCGCCCGGGGTTCGGCCCGGAGTCGCTCGCGGCGCTGGCGCGGCATGCGGCCGATGCGGCGCTGGTGGTCCTCTTCGGTCACCCCCGGCTCGCCGCCGAGATCCCCGGCTCGGCCCCTCTCCTGCTCGCCTGGCACCGGCAGCGGCTCATGCAGGCCGCCGCCGCGCGCTGGATCGCGGCCCACCGGGCATGACGGCGCTCGACTGGATCGTCGTCGCGTTGTACATGGCCGGCACACTGGCGCTCGGCCTTCTCGTCGCCCGCCGGGGCGCCAGAAGCCTGGCCGAGTTCTTCGTGGGCGGGCGGAGCATTCCCTGGTGGCTTGCGGCCACCTCGATGGCGGCCACGACCTTCAACGTCGATACCCCGCTGTATGTCGCCGGCAGGGTGGCGCAGGCGGGCGTCGCCGGCAACTGGGAATGGTGGAGCTTCGCCTTCGCCCACGTGTTGCTGGCCGTCCTGCTGGCCAAGCTCTGGCGGCGCGCCGGCGTCCTCACCGACATGGAGCTGACCGAGCTCCGCTACGGAGGCCGGCCCGCGGCCGCGCTGCGGGCGACCCGGGCGTTCCTCCTCGCCGTGCCGCTCAACTGCGTGAGCATCGGTTACGGCATGCTGGCGATGCGGAAGGTCGTCGTGTCGCTCGGCCTGCTGGAAAACCTGCCGGACCTCCCCGGCGACCCGCGCATCTGGGCGATTCTTCCCATCGTCCTCGTCGTCCTCGTCTACACGGCAGCCTCGGGTCTCTGGGGGGTCGTGGCCACCGACTTCTTCCAGTACGTGCTCGCCATGCTCGGCGCGCTGATCGTGATGGGGTATGCGCTCGCCGAGGTCGGAGGACTCGGTGCCCTGAGCAGCCGGCTCCGGGATGCGGGTGAGGCACGACGGCTTGCCCTGGTGCCCACCGGGTCCGACGCGCTCGTCCCGCTTTCCACGTTTCTCGGCTGGATCGGCATTCAGTGGTGGGCGTTCCGCAACAGCGACGGGGGCGGGATGCTCATCCAGCGGCTCGCGTCGACCGCCGACGAGCGGGAGGCGGCGAAGACGGCGCACGCGTTCAACATCCTGAACTACGTCGTGCGAACCTGGCCCTGGGTGATCGTCGGCCTCGCGGCGCTGATCCTCCTCCCGGGGCTCGAGGACCCCGAAACGGCGTATCCGCTGCTGATGCTGCGCTATCTGCCCGCGGGGCTGCTCGGACTCGTCTTCGCGAGCCTTCTCGCGGCATTCATGTCGACGGTCTCGACGCAGCTCAACTGGGGCGCGAGCTACCTCGTCCACGACCTGTACGCCCGGTTCTCGGGCGAGACCGACGAGCGCCGGCTCCTGCGCGCGGCGCGGGTCGCCTCCGTGCTGCTCGCGCTCCTCGCGGCCGTCGTGTCGTTCTTCATGCACAGCGTGGGCGAGGTCTTCCGGTTCCTGATCCTGATCGGCAACGGTCCCGGGCTCGTGCTGCTGCTGCGGTGGTTCTGGTGGCGGGTGAATGCCTGGGCGGAGATCGCGGCGATGTTCGCGGGGTTGAGCCTCGCCCTCCTGACCTTCGTGCCGCCCTTCGATCACCTCACGTTCGGCTGGCGGCTGGTGCTGACCGGGTTCGGCTCGCTGCTCGTCTGGATGCCGGCGATGCTGCTGACCCGGCCCGAGCGGCCCGAGGTGCTCGATCGCTTCTACGCCCGCGTGCGCCCCGGCGGCGCCTGGGGCGCGGTCCGCGCTCGGGTGAACCTGCCGCCGCTCGACAACCTCGCGGCCGATGCCCGGCTGTGGCTGCTCTGGGTGGTGATTGTGCTGGGCGGGATGCTGGGGATCGGGTGGATGCTCTTGTAGACGGGCAGACGGGCAGACGGGCAGACGGACAGACCTTACTTCCTGGTGGCTGCGCGTCTGATGGATTGGTAGAGGCGCCAAGTCAGCTTGCCGGCATCCTCGCGGCAACGCTCGAACTCCTCCAGGTCTTTACCGGCTAGTATCCCAAGGTCCCGCGCGAGCTCGGAGACATAGGCCAGCTCAGCGAGTGAAGCGACCGCAATGGCAAGGAACCGAGCGAACTCCCGCGCTCCACGTCGAGCACTTCCCTCTGCAATGTTCGCTGACACCGAGAAAGCCGCACGCCTGGCCTGAGCCACCAGCCCGTAGCGTTCCTCGCGTGGCCAGCGGGAGGTGATTTGATAGACCACGACGGTAAGGCGGTGGCTCGCCTTCCACGCGTCGAGTCGGGCGTATAGCCTCATGTCGACATCCTGGGGACTGCAGCGCCACGGCAGCCATCCACTCTTCGCCGGATAAGGCGCTTTCACGCGAACCGTCCGTCTGCCCGTCTGCCCGTCTGCCCGTCTGCCCGTCTGTCCGTCTGTCCGGCCGTCCGGCCGTCTGGCCGTCTTACTTGAACCCCAGTTCCCGCAACCACGCCTCCACCACCGCCACCGGCACGGCGTACAGGAGTCGTCCGTGCGACCCCTGCGCGCCGCCGTAGACCACACCCACGATCGAGCCCGTCGCATCGAAGACCGGGCTTCCGCTGGAGCCGCGGGCGCCGTAGCCGTCGATCTGCAGCGTGTCGGCGGCGACCCGCGTCACGGTCCCGGAGAACGTCGTCGCGCTCACGCCCACCTTGCGCCAGTCGCCCCCCATCGGGAACTCGAGGCCGAACGGATACCCCAGCACGGCGACGGCGTCGCCGGGCGCGGCGCCGGTCGCGAGCTCTCCGCCCGCCGGGGCGCCGCCGCGCACCGGGACGGCGAGCAGCGCCAGGTCGGCGGAGTTCGACATCGCCACGACGTGGGCGCGGAAATTCTGAGCGCTGCGATGGAAGATCGCGCCGAGCCGCCGGGGCCGTTGTCCGGCCGAGTCCTGCACCAGGTGCCGATTGGTGACGACCCAGGCCGTGTCGGCACGCGACAGCAGCGTGAACCCGGTGCCGCTCACGCGCCGTCCGCCGGCCAGCTCGGAGACCACGAGCGCCACGGCGTCGGCGCGCCGCCGGGCAATGGCCCCCACGTCGAGGCGCGCCGCGCGAAGCGCGCCCTGGTGGCGGCCCACGCCCGCCGAAACGGCGCGCGACAGGGAATCGAGGTCGTCGGCCCCGGGACGTCCCACGAGCGATCCTCGAAGGCGGGACGCTTCGCGGCGGGCGTCGTCGAGCGCGGCGGTGAGCGCGGCCACGCCGCTCTCGGTCGCCGACAGCTCGCCGAGCAGGCTGTCCACGCGGGCCAGAAGCTCCAGCCTGTGACGCTCGAGCGCTCGGGTGCGGCTCCGGACCTGCCAGGCCATCATCGCCACCAGCAGCAGGGCCGCGACGATCACGAGCGCGGCGGCCCGGCGCCAGCTCGCGGTCGCGCGCTCGACCCGCACCCGCACTCGCTCCGTGGTCCCGCCCCGGTAGGGCAGGGCCAGCACCGGTCCGCGTGCCATCGGGCGCGTCGGCGCTTCGGCATCCACCCGGGTCGTGGGTGGCTCGGGCGCGGTTCCCGGCTCGACCTCGAACCGCACCCGCGGGCCGCGGGGGGGCGGCCCGAACCCGATGACGTCATGGGGCACGAGCAGGCGGTCGCCGCGAAGCCGTTCGCCGTTCACGAAGGTGCCGTTGGTGCTGCCGAGATCGCGCAGCATCCACCCGTCACCCGAGCGGAACAGCGCCGCGTGCCGGCCCGAGACGTCCACGTCCCGTTCGGCGTCGAAGCGGATCTCGGCGGACGCGTGCCGTCCGATGGTGACGAAGTCCTTCTGCACGATCCGGATCTGCCCCGCGCAGGCTCCGTCGAGATGCTCGAGCTTCACGTACATGGCGGACGTCAGGGCCGGAGCAGCAGGAAGAGCAGGAGGGCGATGAGGAGGAGAAGGCCGGTCCCGACGGCGGCCGTCGTGGTGGGCGAGGGCGACGGGCGGGACACGGGCACGTCGGGCTCCGGTACCGGGTCGGGCTCGGGAGGAGGCGGAGGCGCTGCTGTGACAGCGACGACTTCGTCGCTCGGAGTCTCCGCCCCGGGTACCGGCCGGTAGCCCACGTCGCTGCCGGCCTCCGGCCTGGCCAGGCCGTCGCCGTCGAACCGGGCCACGACGGCGGTGATGTTGTCGGGTCCACCCCGCGCGTTGGCCAGCGTGATGAGCTCGTCACAGAGCTGATCGAGGTCGGGATGCTTCGCCACGAGATCGCCGATCTCCTCGCGCTTGACCTGGCCCGAGAGACCGTCCGAGCAGATCACCAGGGTGTCACCCTGGCGGAGCTCCTGCACGCTCAGGTCGACCCGCACCTTCGCATCGGGTCCCAGCGCTTGCAGAATGATGTTGCGGCGCTCGCTTTGGGCCGCCTCCTCCTCGGTGAGCTCGCCGGCGTCGACGAGCCGCTGCATGAGTGACTGGTCCCGGGTGAGCTGGGTCGCCACGCCGTCCCGAATCAGGTAGCCCCGGCTGTCGCCCACCTGCGCCAGATAGAGCGAGCTCCCCAGCACGCCGACGACGGTGGCCGTGGTGCCCATGCCCCGGACGTCGGGATGGTCGGCGGAGTATGCGTGAATCCGCTCGTTCGCGAGCTCCACCGCCTTCCGCAGGTGCGCGGTGAAGCGCTCCGGCGAGAGGTCCGTCTCGGTGGCCCAGCTCTCCGAGAAATGCCGGAAGATGAGATCCGCCGCCATCGAGCTCGCGAGCTCTCCGGCCGCCGCCCCCCCCATGCCGTCGGCGACGAGAAAGAGCGACCCGCGCTGACCGATCTCGTGCGGCCCCCGATCGGCGAGATCGGTGGTGCGCCGCGTGAGGTCGGCGACGAGGAAGGTGTCCTCGTTGTGATCCCGGGTACGGCCGAGATCGGTGCGGGCACGGACGGTGACGCGGGTCATCGGGGAGGAACGGTATCGCCGAGAACGAGAAGCAGCGAGCGGTACTCGGGGCGCGGGTTCAGCTCCCAGGCCCTGCGGGCGTAGTAGCGCGCGCTGTCGAGCAGCCCCGGGCCCGTGGCGGGCTCGCGCTTCGCCTGCTCGATGAAGCCCTGCGCCAGATACGCCGCTGCAGAGGCGCGACGCCGTGCCGCGCTCCGAGGAGCGCTGTAGATGAGCCGTGCAAGCCGGAGGGCCCGCGGGCGGAGCGTCGGGGAATCGAGGTCCTCGATATCCGGCAGCGCGGTGTCCGCTGCCGGATCCATCGGCGCGGCGAGCGGCTCGACCCGCGGCGCCTCGGCCGTTTTGGTCTCGACCGGCGCGCCACCCCGATTTCCGCTCTGCGGCGGTTCCGCGATCCGGCGCGTCGTATCCGCCGGGACGCCCGTCCCCGGCGTGGAAGGCGGCGTTGCCGCCGCATTGCTCGTGAGCTCGGTCGTCGAGGGGGGCGACGACGTGACACCTGTCGCGCTGTCCGTGCCGGTCCCCGGTCCTGAGCGCGGATCGCCCCCCCGGAGCGTCGCGAGTCCCACGATTCCCGCGACGGCGACGAGCGCGGCGGCGACGGCCAGGCCCGCGGCGCGACGCGGCCGTCGCGACACGCGGGTCGGGGGGATCGACTCGTCGGGCGGAGCGAGCACCCGAGTCGCGGCCGCGTCGCCCGAGGCCGCGGTCTCCAGGGCCTGCGCGAACTCCGTCACCGCCGGGAAGCGCTCCTCCGGCTGGCGCGCGAGGGCCCGGTCCATCACCGCCTGCAGCCCTCCGGGGAATCGTGTCTCCGGACGCGCCACCGCGAGGGGCTTGGGCGGAGTGGTGAGCCGCTTCACCATCGTCTCGTGGGCAGAGTCGCCCTCAAAGGGAAGGCGGCCCGTCACCAGACGGTAAAACACCAGCGCCAGGGCGTACTGATCGGCGCGGCCGTCGAGCGGATCGCCCGCCAGCTGCTCGGGAGCCATGTACTCCGGCGTTCCGACAACGAAGCCGGTCTTGGTGACGCGTTGACCGCCCTCGCCGCCGCCGGCCATCGCCTTGGCGATGCCGAAGTCCACGAGCTTGACGACGTCGCCGGTCCTGCCCGCCACGACCATGATGTTGTCGGGCTTGAGATCGCGGTGCACGATGCCGAGATCGTGCGCGGCCTGGAGTCCCGCCGCGGCCTGCCTCACGATCGCGGTCGCGCGTGCCACGGGCATCACGCCCGCTTCGACCGCCACGTCGGTCAGGGTGTGGCCTTCGACCAGCTCCATCGCGAGATAGACGAACCCCTCCGGTGAGAGACCGAAGTCGTAAATCGCGCAGACGTTGGGATGCGTGATCCGGCTGGCGTTGGTCGCTTCGCGATTGAAGCGGCCCAGAGCATCGGCGTCCCGGCTGAGCGCGGGGCTCATCACCTTGAGCGCGCAGGGCCGGCCCATCAGCACGTGCCGGGCGAGATAGACCTCCCCCATGCCGCCTTCACCGAGGCGCCGCTCCACCTGGTATCGCTCACCGATGATCTGTCCCACGAGTCCGTGGCTCCCCTCCGTGGGACGGAGAGGAGTGCGGTCGCGGGCGCAGAATGCCGCGTCATCGGCGTACTCGGCGCCGCAGGCGGGACAAACCTTCACGCTTGTGTCCTGAGCTCGATCATCGGCGACGCGCGGGGGTTCCGGAACAGCCAATCTAGGCCTCCGGAGCCGGAAGCGTCAACCGGTGTGGTTGCCGTAAGTCCTAGTCGTTGTGTACCTTGCGACGATGTTTCCCGCGCGTGTCGGAATCCTCGCCAGCTGCTTCACGCTCCTTGCTCTCGCCGCTTGCGCCACCGCTGGCCCCGCCGGTGGTACCGGAGCCCGTGCAATCCCGGTGCCCGCCCTGCGGGATTCGGCCGGCGGGCTGCCGGCCGTGCCATCGGTTCATGGGCCACTCGCGCTTCGCGTTGTCTACCCCGACACGCTGTCGCGCATCGAGCCGGGAATCGACTCGAGCTTCGCTTTCGGCTCGACAGGAGATGGTTCGACGGTACTCACGATCGACGGGGTGCCGATCCAGGTGGCTCCCAATGGAACCTGGCTTGCCTGGGTGCCGTTCCGCGGCGACAGTCTCGTCACTCTGGAGCTCGAGGCCCGAACCGCCACCGACTCGACACGACTCACCTGGCGGCTTCGGCGAACCCAGCGCTTTCGCCCCCCGCCGGGAGCCGCGCTCTGGGTGGACACGACGTCCTTCAGTCCGTCTGGACGCGTCTGGTGGCGGTCCGGCGAGCCGCTCCCGATCTCGGTCCGCGCGAGCGAGGGTGCGGCGCTCGCCATGCTGCTGCCCGACGGCCGGCGGATCCCCCTCGCCTCGGAGATCGCGCCCGATGACGTTCCGGAAGGGGTAAGGGCGTTCGGACGTGATACCGCGCAGCTCGGCCGGCCGGCTCGCGCCGACAGATATCGTGGCGCGCTGATCGTCAGGAGCCTGGGAGCGCCGCTCGGACCCGTGCTTCCAGCACCGGTGACGACACCCGCCGCTCAGCCGGCGCCGATCCCCGACTCGGCGTTCGCCTACCTCGAGGCGGCTCGAGGCTCGGACACGATTCGAGTGCGCTGGCCGCTGTCGATTGCTCCGCTCTCCGAAATGCCTGTGATGGCGGAGCTGGATGACGATCCCGAACGCCGAGGCGGCACCGACGGGATTACGGTGGGCCGCGCCACGCCGGGAGGCACTTACCACTGGTTCTTCCCGGCCGGCACCCGCGCCCGTGTCACCGCCCGGATCAACGGCGACCTCCGGCTCGGCCTGTCGAGTGCGTCGGCTGCATGGGTCTCGGCGTCCGAGTCGCGCCACGCCGTGACGGCGTCCTCGAGCCCCGCGGTCGTCGGCTCCATCTGGATGCAGCCGCTCGCAGATCGCGTTCGAGTACGCGTGCCGGTGGGTGCCCGCCGGCCTTTCCAGGTCGAGGAGGACGAGCGCAGCATCTCGGTGGTTCTCTATGGGGCGCTGTCCGACGTCAACTGGACGAGGTATGGACCGGACGACCCGCTGATCACCACCGCGAGCTGGCGTCAGGTGACCGCGGATGAAGTGCACCTGCGCTTCTTCCTTTCGAGCCCCGTATGGGGGTACCGCACGACATGGGAGGGCACGGACCTGCTCCTCGAGGTCCGGAGGCCGCCCGCGATCGACGCCGGCTCGCCGCTTCGGGGCCGGACCATCGTCGTGGATCCGGGGCACCCGCCCGCCGGCGCCACCGGCGTCTCGGGCCTGACGGAAGCCGAGGCGAATCTCGGCGTCTCGCTCGAGCTCGCGCGCATGCTCGAGCGTGAAGGCGCCCGCGTGCTCCTTACCAGAAGCGATGACCGGCCCGTCGACCTCTGGCCGCGCGTGCGCTTCGCCGACAGCGTCGATGCGGAGCTTCTCGTCTCCATCCACAACAATGCGCTGCCCGACGGGATCAATCCGTTCCTGAGCAGCGGCTCGAGCGTCTTTTACAATCACCCCCGGGCGATTCCGCTCGCCCGACACATTCAGCGCCGCTTCGTTGTCAGGTTCGGTACCCGCGATCTGGGCATCTCCCGGGGCGACCTCGCGCTCGCCCGGCCGACGTGGATGCCGGCGGTGCTCACTGAAGGACTCTTCATGATGGTCCCGCAGCAGGAAGCCGCCCTCCGGTCGGAGGAGGGACGACGCTTGTATGCGAGGGCCGTGCTCGAAGGCCTCCGGGAATTCCTCAAGCAGCGCGCCGGCGTCCGGTGAAGCGCCGCTAACCTCCGCCGGTTGCGGAGGTTCCGTGCACGCGGCGGACTTCCTGACGTCTCCCCTTCTCGGATGGAGCGGTCCATCCATGCCTCCTCGGACAGGGTGGAGATGGTTCTGCAGGTGGATGCCGCGATTCCAGTCGGCAGCGCCGTGACGATCGCATTCCGGTTCGTCGGGACCCTGGTGTGCCTGGCGCAGCTGGTCCGGCCTCCGGCCCTTCTCGCGCAGAGCGCCGAACAGCGGCGGGCGATCGAGTCCTACGCGGATTCGCTGGAGCGGCTGACGGACACGGTGGCGCTCCACCGCGAAGAAGCCACCCTGCTCGCCGCCGCGCGCCTCAACCGGAGCGATCCGCTCTTTCACCTCCGGCTCGGGCTCGTCGCGCTGCGACTCGGAGAGTTGGGCGGCTCCTCACACTTCGACGAGGCCGCGTCGGAGTTCAAGTCGGCCGCGCAGCTCGCTCCCCGCTGGCCGTATGCCTGGTTCGGGCTCGGGCGGGCCGAGCTGTCCCTCGATGCCGGAAAGTCCGGAGCCTCGCTCCTCACGCAGGACGCGCAGGCGCGTGCGGCGGTGGCCTTCAGCCGGGCGCTGACGCTCGAGCCCGCGTTCGCCGCCCGACTCGAGGACCTTGCCAGGGACGCGGTACGGGCGAGACAGATCGTGCCGGCGCAGGTCGTCAGGCTGGCGATCGATCGGAGTCTCGCCGCCGTCGCGTCGCCGCGGCTGATGCTGGCGCTCGGACGGGTGCAGCGGGAGCTCGGCGACTCGGCCGCGATGATCACGTTCGAGAGACTGGTCGCGGCCACGGATTCGAGCGCCCTCGCGCTGCTGGAGCTCGGGCGCAGCCGTCTGGTTCACGAACGTCCCGGAGGATTCGAGCTGTACCTCGCCGGCGCCGGAACCGACGATCCCGTCGCGCTGCAGGAGTACCGGGCCGATCTCCAGCCGCTGGCAACGGGTGCCGAGCTCGCCGATTTCGATCTCCGACGCGGAGCTTCGCGGGCTGACATGGTGCGTCGCTTCTGGCTGATGCGGGACCAGCTGGAGTTTCGGCCGGCCGGCGAGCGACTGGCCGAGCACTTCCACAGGGTTGCCTATGCACGACGGGAGTTCCTCGTCGCCGATGCCTCGGGGGCCGAGCGGTTCGACGATCGGGGCCGGATGCACGTCCGTCACGGCCCTCCGGACGACCGAGCCGTGCTGTCGGAGCCGGGGATCGAGCCCAACGAATCGTGGCGGTATCGGCGGGACGGCAGGGACATACTCCTGCATTTCGTGGCTCGTCAGGCGCCGAACGAATTCCGCCTGGTCGAGAGCGTACTCGACGTCACGGATTACCGGTCGGGCTCGACCGTGTCGGCGCAGGGCGCGGGCCTGGGGGCCGGGATGGCGTCGGGATCCGACCGACTCCTCCGATCCCGGGCCGCGCTCGCCCCGCTGTACCGGGACGCCGCCGGGCTTCGCCAGGACCAGCGGGCGGACTTCCTGGCCCGTGAACGAGGGTTCGGGCGACGGGGGATCCTTTTTGGGACCGGGTCCGACAGCTATCCCCGGAGCTATGAGCGGGAGCTCGGAGCCTGGGGTGCACTCCGGGTCGCGGGATACGTGCGCGGCGAGCCTCGGGTTCAGCTGCTCTTCGCGATCCCGGCTCACGCCGCCGAAGCCGTCGCCGGCTCGGGCGGCATGCACTACCGGGTGCGGGTCCGCTTCACGGCCGTGGACGAAGGAGGTGTCGTCGTCGCGTCGATCGACTCGGTGCTCCGCATCGAGACCTTGGCTCCGGTGGCGGACCACCGCAGCGTGACGGGCCGGGTGTCCATTCCGGTTCCCGCCGGACGGCTCCTGGCGCGGGCGGCGGTCGAGCTCGACGCAGGGAAGGGGACGTTCTTCGCGCTCGATACGCTGCGCGTGCCTCCGGGCACGGGCGGCGATCTCGAGCTGGGCGATCCTCTCATCGGGTCACGCCGGGCGCCCATTCCGTTGCTCTTCGATGACGGCCTGAGCATCGCCCTCGCCGCCGGCGTGGTGCGACGGGAACAGGACCTCGATCTCGCCGTCGACGTGTTCGGGGTCGAGCCGAAGTCCGAGGTCGAGCTCCGGGTGCTCGCGGCGCCGATCGAAGCCGCGGACGGCGGACCGGCCGGGCCGGTGTTGCGGTGGCGAGCCTTTCCCGATGGCAAGGCACGCGCGCGCGTCGTGGGCCGGGACGACGGCGCACCGGTGCGGTGGCGCGTTCTGCTGCGGCTGGATCGGCTGCGGCCCGGCGACTGGGCGCTCGCGGTCGACGCGACGGACCGGACCGGTCGGACCGTGCGGCGGGTCACCGAGGTCCGGGTGGAGGTTCCGTGACCGGGGCGTGACAGATTTGTGATGTGAACGCCGGAACCCCGCGTGGCGTCTGAAGTTCCGCTTGCTTGTCGGCCCCTCGTCGGCCCCCTAGCTTGATCTCCCCGCGGGTCGAGGTCGGAAGCGAGACCGTCTCGATCGGCGCGCAACGCTCAAGATCCCCTTACAATTCCGGTACGCGTTCACCCGCGCTCGAGGAAGTGCTCATGGGTACTGCCACGCCCCGTATTCCACTGCAGCTCTCCGCCAATGCCCTGACGGTCCTGGAGAAGCGTTACCTCGTGCGCGACGAGACGGGGAAGCCGGTAGAGACCCCGGCGGAGCTGTTCTGGCGGGTGGCGACCACGGTGGCGGAGCCGGACGCGCGGTACGGGGCCTCGGAGGGGGCCGTCGAAGCGCTCGCCGAGGCCTTCTTCGAGTGCATGGCGACCCGGCGGTTCATGCCGAACTCGCCCACGCTCATGAATGCCGGCCGGCCGCTCGGCCAGCTCTCCGCCTGCTTCGTGCTGCCGGTGGACGACGCGCTCTCCAACCGGCGGAGCGGGATCTACGACACCCTCACGTCGATGGCCCTGGTGCATCAGTCGGGCGGCGGCACCGGCTTCAGCTTCTCGAAGCTCCGGCCGAAGAACGACATCGTCCGCTCGACGATGGGGGTCGCCTCCGGCCCGGTGTCGTTCATGTCGCTCTTCGACGCGTCGACCGACGTGGTCAAGCAGGGCGGGACGCGCCGGGGCGCGAACATGGGGATCCTGCGCGTGGATCACCCTGACATCCTGGACTTCATCGCCTGCAAGGACGACACGACCAAGATCACCAACTTCAATATCTCGGTCGCCGTCACCGATGCCTTCATGGACGCGCTCGCGAAGGGCGGCAGCTACGACCTCCTGCATCCGAACACCCGGAAGGTCGTGGGGCAGCTCAACGCCGCCGACGTGTGGGCGCGGATCATTCACGGGGCCTGGAAGACGGGCGAGCCCGGCGTCTTCTTCATCGACCGCGCCAACCACTACAACCCGGTGCCGCACCTCGGGACCTACGAGGCGACCAATCCCTGCGGCGAACAGCCGCTCCTCCCGTACGACGTCTGCAACCTCGGGTCGATCAACCTGGCCGAGTTCGTTCGCGAGGGCGACCTCGACTGGGCCGCGCTCCGGCGCGCGGTGCACCTCTGCACCCACTTCCTCGAGAACGTGATCGACGCCAACACCTATCCGCTTCCGGAGATCACCGACCTGGCCAACCGGATCCGCCGGATCGGCCTCGGGGTCATGGGTCTCGCCGACGTCTTCGTCCGGCTCGGCGTTCCCTACGACAGCGAGGAGGCCGTCGAGCTGGGGCGGCGGATCCAGCGCTTCGTCGACGAGGAATCCAAGGTCGAATCCGAGCGGCTGGCCGGCCTGCGCGGACCGTTCCCCGAGTGGGAGAAGAGCATCTGGGGTCCGGACGCCACCTGCGCCCGCGACGCAAAGGGCCGGCGCATCCGGCCGATGCGGAAGCTCCGGAACTGCAACGTGACGACCGTCGCCCCCACCGGCACGATCTCCATCATCGCCGGGTGCAGCTCCGGCATCGAGCCGCTCTTCGCCGTCGCGTTCATGCGGAACCAGGCCGGCGTCCTCATGCCGGACGTCAACGAGGACTTCGTCTACCTCGCGAAGCGGGAAGGCTGGTACAGCGAGGACCTGATGCGGCGGATCGCCGAAGCGGGCCACATCCGCTTCGACGAGGTCCCGGCCCGCTGGCAGCGCGTCTTCGTCACCGCCAACGAGATCGCGCCGGAGTGGCACGTCCGGATGCAGGCCGCCTTCCAGGAGTTCAACGACTCGGCGATCTCGAAGACGGTCAACTTCGCGTTCGACGCGAGCGAAGAAGACGTCGAGGTCATCTACCGGAAGGCCTACGATCTCGGCTGCAAGGGCGTGACGGTCTACCGCGACGGCAGCCGCGGTCTGCAGGTGCTCTCCACCGGCAGCACGGCGAAGAAGGTCCAGGAAGAGGCCGCCAAGACCGGCCACGCCGAGGCGAGGGGCGATCTCGGAACCATCGTCACCGCGGAGCAGCCGGCTGCCACTGCCGTCGCGGCGTTCGGCACGGACCCGGCGCGTGCCGCGGCCGCCGACCTCGCCGGAGAGCTCGCCGAGCTCAGGGCCGAGAACGAGCGGCTGCGCAAGCTGGTGGTCGAGCTCGAGTCGGAGAACCTCCAGCGCCGGCAGAAGCGGCTTCGTCCCGACGTGCTCCGCAGCACCTCGCGGCGCCTCGAGAGTCCCCTCGGGACCATGTACGTCAACATCACCGAGGATGAAAAGGGTCAGCCGTTCGAGGTGTTCATCAACCTCGGCAAGGCCGGCGGGGCGCTGATGGCCGACGTGGAGGCGATGGGGCGGCTGATCTCCCTCGCGCTGCGATCGGGCATCCCGATTCAGGAAGTCCGGCGCCAGCTTCGGGGCATCAGCTCCGATCGCGCCACCGGCCTCGGCCCGAACAAGGTGCTCTCCGTGCCGGATGCCGTCGGTATTGCGCTCGAGCGCTGGATCCAGGACCGGCACGGCGTGCAGCAGGAGCTGCTGCCGGGACTGAGCGGAGCGGCGGCGGAGCCCGCCGCGACGCTGGTGACGCGGGGCGGCGAGCAGATGACGCTCGGCGGCATGCAGGAAACCCTCGCCGGAGCGTGCCCCGACTGCGGCTCCCAGCTCGAGTTCGCCGAGGGCTGCATGAAGTGCCACGTCTGCGGATTCAGCGAGTGCGGCTGAAGCATCGTTGACGGTTGACCGTTGACCGTTGACCGGAGGGTGCAGATGCCTGGGGCTCTGCGTTTTGCGGTCTGCGGTCGGCGGTCAATCGGCAACCTTCTCGTTCTGGCCCTCGTCGCCGCTTGCGGCGAGGGTCCTGCCGATCCCTCCGGACCCGGGCGCACCTACCGGATGGGCTTCTCGGCCATCCCCCCGAGACCCGATCCCGCCGTCGTGATCCAGAACCTGGAGATGTGGAGCCAGCGCGCGGACGCGGCGATCCTCCACATCCCGGTTCCGTTCACGGAGCTCCTCGCGGGCACGACCGCGACCACCATCGTCCGTCGCGACCTCGTCGAGCTCGTGAGCTACCACCGGGGCAAGGGACAGGTGGTGGCCGTCACCATCGACCTCACCGACGGCCTCGATCGCACAGCGGAAGCGCCGGAGCTTCGAACCCTCGGTCGGAGCCTCACGGAGCCGGCGGTGCAGGCCGTGGCGAGGCAGTATGCGGTCGCAATCTCGCGGGAGCTGTCGCCGGCCTGGCTCGGACTCGCGGCCGAAACCAATCTCATCCGCGCCGCCGCCCCGGCCTCGCTGTACGCCGCGGTGAAGCAAACGGCGAACGCCGCGGCCGCCGATGTCGCCGCGGCGGGCACGTCGGCGCGACTCTTGAACGCCGACCTCCAGCCCAAGCCGGCACTCCAGAGCTGGGACAGTCTCTTCGCCCTGCCGAGGCTCTAGCGCTCCGACTGTTTAGGGGCGATAATCTTTCCCCGTCCGATTTTCATCCGAGGAACACTTGGGTGGTTCGAAGCGCGAGGTGCGCCTGCGCCCCGAATACGCGTATCTGTACCCGAACCTCGTGGCTGGAGAATGGCATCCCGCCTCGGACATCGGGGCGCGCATGCTGCTCTGGCAGCTCAACTCCGGGCGACCCCCGAACCTCGGCGAGCGCCTGCTCACCGACCGCCATTTCGAATTCCGGGGTGGAACGGGCCGAGGCCCGCAAACGCCGCTGCGCACCCGCGCGAGCGATCCCCAGGACATCGAGCTCCCTCAGGTCTGACGGGCGGGTCGCTCCGGGTGTAATGTTCCGGGTTCCAGAACCCGAAGCGGAGTCATCATGTCCGAGCCGGAACTCAAGCCGATCACGCCCGCTCGCGTGGCGCAGGAGCTTCGCAAGCTGGCCGAAGGACGGAAGAGCGGCGAATTCGACGCCGACGAGTACGAGCACCGGTTCGCGCGGATGATCTCGGAGCTCCGAGATCGCCGCATCGAGGGCGGACGGGCCGACATCCTCGCGGCGATCGAGCCCCTCAAGACCGACGGTACTCTGGACCCGAAGACATACTTCCGGCTGACGAAGAGTCTGGGGTTGTAGACGGACGGACAGACGTCCGTCCGCCCGTCTGTTCGTCTAGATTCCCTCCATGCCTCCCCGTCGCTCGACGCCCGCCGTTCGCGTCGGGTCCGTGAGCATCGGCTCGGCCCACCCGGTCGTGGTCCAGTCGATGACCAACACGGATACCTCCGATATCCCCGGCACCGTGGCGCAAGTCGCCGCCCTGGCCCAGGCGGGCAGCGAGCTCGTGCGGGTGACGGTCAACAACGACGCAGCGGCGCAGGCGGTACCCGGGATCATTGAGGGTCTCGCCAGGCTGGGGCTCGACGTGCCGATAGTCGGCGACTTCCACTACAACGGCCACCTCCTGCTTTCGCGGCATCCGGAATGCGCCCGTGCGCTCGCCAAGTATCGGATCAATCCGGGGAACGTCGGGACCAAGCGTCGGGACGAGAACTTCGCGTCGATCATTGCGATCGCGATCGAGAACGACCGGCCGGTGCGGATCGGGGTGAACTGGGGATCGCTGGATCAGGATCTGCTCACCCGGATGATGGATGCGAACGCCGCGCGACCCGATCCCCTCGACGCCCGCGAGGTGACGATCGAGGCGATGGTGGAGAGCGCCCTGCGCTCCGCCGCGCTGGCGGAGTCGTGCGGCCTCGGCCACGACCGGATCATCCTTTCGGCCAAGGTGAGCGGCGTCCAGGACCTGGTGGAGGTGTACCGGCGTCTCGCGGCGCGGTGTGACTACCCGCTGCATCTGGGCCTCACCGAGGCGGGGATGGGGATGAAGGGCAGCGTCGCGAGCGCCGCGGCCCTCGCCATCCTGCTCCAGGAAGGCATCGGCGACACGATTCGCGTCTCCCTCACCCCCGCGCCGGGCGGCGACCGCGCCGAGGAAGTCCGGGTGGCGCAGCAGATCCTGCAATCGCTGGGGCTCCGGCAGTTCGCGCCCCAGGTCACGAGCTGTCCCGGGTGCGGCCGGACGACCAGCACGTTCTTTCAGGAGATGGCCGAGCAGATTCAGCGCTACCTCGACGCGCGTCTGGCGGAGTGGCGCGTCACCCGGCCGGGCATCGAGAGCCTCCGGGTCGCGGTGATGGGGTGCGTGGTGAACGGGCCAGGCGAGTCGAAGCACGCCGACATCGGCATCTCGCTGCCCGGCACCTTCGAGGAGCCGGTGGCGCCGGTCTACGTGGACGGCAGGCTGCACACGACGCTGCGCGGCGACGCGATCGTGGCCGAGTTCCTCTCGCTGCTCGACGAGTACGTCGCCCGCCGGTTCCCGGCCGCTTCGCCGGAGTCCGCCGCCTACCTCGCAGCGGAGCACTGACCGATTCTCGCGGCCGATTACCTCGAGTCTCCTCTTCGCGCCCTGCCCGTGCTGTTCGGCGCCGGCCTCGTCACGAGCCTCACGCCCTGCGTCTATCCGATGATCCCGATCACCGCGGGGATCCTCGGTGGTGCCGGAGCGGTCGGCCGGTCGCGGGCCCGCACCGTCGCCTACACGCTGCTCTACGTCCTCGGCCTGGCGCTCGTGTATGCCGCGTTGGGGCTGCTCGCGGGGCTCACGGGGACGCTGTTCGGCACGGTCAGCGCGAATCGCTGGGCGTACTTTGCGATGGGGAACCTGCTGCTTCTCGCCGCGCTCGCGATGCTCGACGTCTTTCCCGTCATGGCGCCGGCCAGGGTGGTCGCGTGGGCCTCGCGGTTCGGTGGGCAGTCGCCGCTCGCCGTCTTCCTCATGGGGGCGACGTCGGGTCTCGTCGCTGCACCCTGCGGCGCGCCGGCCTTTGCGGCGGTGCTCACCTGGGTCAGCGGCACCCGCAGTGCCGGGCTCGGATTCCTCTACCTGTTCGTCTTCTCGCTCGGGATGACCGCGCTGCTGGTGGCGGTCGGGCTTTCGGCCGGGACCCTGGCTACACTTCCCAAGGCCGGGCAGTGGACCGCCCGGGTCAAGAAGGCCGGCGGGATCCTGATCCTGGCGATGGCGGAGTACTACTTCATCAAGGCGGGGCAGGTATGGTGACGGACGGCCAGTCGGAGTCGGCCCATGCGCACCGACCGCCGCTTGGACGTCTCTTGCTGGCCGTCTGGCCGTCTGGCCGTCTGTGCGACCCTCGCCGCTGCTCCGCTGCAAGCCCAGGACATCGGCCTCCCCATCGGCACGCAGGCCCAGGCCGTCGTCATTCCCGACCTCGAGGGCGTCCCCCAGGATCTCGGCCAGTTCATCGGGAAGAAGCCGGTTCTGATCCAGTTCTGGGCGACATGGTGCTCGCTCTGCAAGGCGCTCCTGCCGCAGCTCGAGAAGGTCAAGCAGACGTACGGCGACCGGGTGGAGCTCATCGGGATCAACGTCACCGTCAACGAGTCGAAGAGCCGGGCCCGTCGGTATCTGGCCGAGCACAAGCCGCCGTACCGCGTGCTCTGGGACGAGAAGGGCGCCGGGACCCGCGCCTACGAGACACCGTCCACGTCCTACATCCTGGTTCTGAATGCCGCCGGCAAAGTCGTATACACCGGCGTGGGGTCCGATCAGGACCTGGTCGCCGCAGTTCGAAAGGCGGTTGTCTCACCGTAGGACGGTGACCTGCAACCGCCTGCCCGTGCACAACCTGGAATCGCTGTCTCAAAGCGCGAGGGTTCAGGATTGATCCGGGGCTCGCCGGGGCTGGTCTCCAGCCTTGTCCGAAGTCGTAAAGCCTTGTGAATATTGGATTTGGTGACAGGCGTCACATGCAGGGTACAGGCCTTGCTGAGAGTGTGAACGGGAGCCAATGGCGCCAAATCGTTTCTCTTGACCGGTTTGCGCGCTGACGTTATCTTGGCGCCCTGTACCAAAAGCCCTTCCCGCGTTTGCAGCATCGGGGAAGCACCAGGGAATAGCCGGTCTCGCGCCGAGAATTTTTAGGCGCTAGCCGGTCTCACCGCAGGTGCGCCCTGAAATGCGGGAGTGTGCCTTGCACATGGGGCGACGGGGGGAGTTCAAACCGGTGGGCGCGGATCCAGCCCAGTTTCACAACTCAGAGGGGGGAGTTAATGCGCAAGTCCTATCGTTCCTTGCTGGTGACCGGGCTGGTCGTGGCCGGGGTGGCGGCGTGCGGTGATGACGTCACCATCGCGCCCCCGCCGGCCGGGGTCAACAGCGTCACCGTCGCGCCCGATGGGGTGACCATCGCGGTCGGTGCGACCCTGCAGATGCTCGCAGCGGTCAACGCCGACAGCGGGGTGGCGACGACGGTGACCTGGTCGTCGAGCGACAATGCGAAGGCGACCGTCAGCGCCACCGGTCTGGTGACCGCGGTGGCTCCGGGTGCGGTGGCGATCCGCGCCTGCTCGACCGTCAATGCCGGCGTCTGCGGCGCCGCGACGGTCAACATCGCCGCACCGGTTCCGGCCACCATCAGCATCCAGGCCGTGACCGCGGGCGGCACCCAGTTCCCGGTCAACATCAACAACGTGGCCGGCCAGATCGACGTCGTCCTCAACTTCGAGCCGGGCACCACCCCGGCGCAGCGGGTCGAGCTCCTGATCGACGGCGCGGTCGTCGCGTCGCAGAGCTTCAGCGCGATCGAGTGGGCGGCGCTGGTGCAGAAGGCGCAGGAAGAGGCGGTCGAGAAGGGCGGGACGCTCGCCCAGGTCATCATCACCCTGAGCGTGAACACCGCCGACTTCAACACCACCACCGGCGTGCCGAGGTTC
>JBOHSH010000048.1:0-7731 GCA_050733195.1 Gemmatimonadales bacterium | reverse complement strand
TCCCTGCGCCGTGCCCACTCCTGAAACGATCCGTCGTATAGCTTCGGGTCGAAGCCGGCCAGCCGAGCGGCGAGCCAGACGAAGCTCGCCTGCTGGCCGATGTGACAATAGGTCACGACGGTCCTGTCGGGAGCCGCGCCGGCCGCGACGAGCATCTCTCGGAGCGTGGCCGGGTCCTTGAACTTCCCTCCGGCGACCACGGTGTAAAACGGGACGTTCGTCGCACCGGGAATCCGCCCGTTCCTTCCCTGCCGCGTCTCGGCCCCGCGGAAGAAGGTCGTGTCGCGCGCGTCGATGAGCGCGAGTCCGGGCGTTTCGATGCGCGTCTTGAGCCAGTCCGCGTCCACGACGAGCTCGCGGCGGAGGCGGGGCGTGAAGCTCCCACGTGTCACGACCGGAACGTCCGCGGTCACCGCCCGTCCCTCGGCCTTCCACGCCTCGAGGCCGCCGTCGAGGATCGACACCCGGCCGCGGAGCCCCGCGTACTCCAGCGCGAAGAGCGAGCGCGAGGTCGGCGTGTAGTACTCGTTGCTCATAACCAGGATGATGCGCGAATCGTCGGAGACGCCCCGGGCCTCGAGCACGGAATCGAAGTGCTCGGCCGTCGGCAGCTCGAGCCGGAGACCGCTGTCGGACGGCGGTGCGGAGAGGTCGGTGAACGGATTCAGGAACTGCGCGCCGGGGATATGGCCCGCGTCGTAGGTGCTCCGGGTGCGCTGGTCGCCGATGTGAAAGATCACGAGCTTCGGCGTGGCGAGATTGGCGGCCAGCCACTCCGTGGTGACGAGGAGAGGCGCCTCCCGAGACGGTGCCTGGACGGCTGGAGCGGTGAGGATGAGAAGCGAGGTCAGCATGTCGTCCTCCCGGTCACTGTCGGGCGGCGGGCTCGAGCCGGAGAATCCGGCCGTTGCCCTCGTCCGTGACCATATATATGTAGCCGTCCGGCCCCTGCCGGACGTCGCGGATCCGCTGCCGGAACCCGTCCAGCAGGCGCTCTTCTCCCGATACCCGCTCGCCGTTCACGTCGAATCGAACCAGCCAGCCGAACTTGAGCGAACCGACGAACAGGTTGCCTCTCCACGCCGGGAACTTGTCACCGGTGTAGAACACCATGCCGCTCGGCGCGATGGAGGGATCCCAGTAGTGCACCGGCTGCTCGAGTCCCGGCTTCGAGGAGCCTTCGCCGATCCGGGCGCCCGAGTAGTCGCGCCCGTAGGTGATGACGGGCCACCCGTAGTTCCTGCCTGCCCTGGGCGTGTTGATCTCGTCCCCTCCCATCGAGCCGTGCTCGGCGGTCCAGAGCTGGCCGGTCCCGGGATGGAGCGTCGCGCCCTGGGCGTTCCGATGTCCGGCCGACCAGATCTCCGGCTTCGCGTCCGACCGGCCGACGTAGGGGTTGTCGCGCGGCACATTGCCGTCGAGGCGGAGCCGGATCACCTTGCCGATGTGGCCGGTCAGGTCCTGGGCCGGATCACCCTTGCGCCGGTCGCCGGTCGTCACGAAGAGATTGCCGTCGCGGGTGAACACGATGCGGGAGCCGTAGTGCGCCCCGCCGGTCACCTTGGGAGACTGTCGCCAGAGCACCTGCGTGTCCTCGAGTCCCCGCTCGCCGAGACGGCCGCGCGCGAGCGCGGTTCCATTACCGCCCTCGCCGGGCTCGGAGAAGGTGAGGTAGACGTTGCGCGAGGTCGCGAAGTCGGGTGCGACCGCGACGTCGAGGAGGCCGCCCTGGCCTTCCGCGTAGACGGCAGGCACGCCTGAGAGCGGCTCCGAGATCCGCCCGTCCGCCGAGACGATGCGCAGCCGGCCGGGGCGCTCGGTCACGAGCATCCGCCCGTCAGGAAGAAACGCCAGGCCCCAGGGGTGCTCGAGCCCCGTCGCAACGGTGACAAGCCGGATCGTTCCCTGCTTGCTGCTGTAATCCTGGCCCTGGGCGGGAGCGGCCTTCGACCCGCAGGCGAGAAGGGCGGGGACGATCGCGATCGAGACGCTTCGGGCGAGCTTGGACATGAGAGGCTCGGAGGCTCGGGCTGGTGGCGGTGAGGTCGCACCCTCTCTACGAGCGCGCGCGGGACCGGGATTCGCGCCGGGCGGGCTTCCGGCCCGGCCTGGTCGTCGCGGGAGCGGCCAGGGCGGCGGAGAGCTTCTTCGGGGCGACGGCGCAGTAGCTCTCTTCGAGCCAGATGCGGAGGGTCTCGAGGGGGATCCGGTCCTTCGGGCCGAAGCGGGCCGAGACCCAGCCCGACGCGCCGAGTCCGTAGCCGGTGGGTGACGCGAAGGGGAAGATGAGCGCCACGCCGTTGGACGAAGGCAGCTTCACCGAGAGGCCGAGACGGTCGGCGGAGCAATGGAGGAAGAGGAAGACCTTGCCACGAACCTTGAAGGCCTGCTCACCCCAGGGAAAGTCCTCTTTCGTCTCGGGGTAGGCGAGCGCGGCGGATCGGAGGGTGGCGGCGGCGCGGCGGAGCGAGGCGGGAATGGCTGGTTTCACGTGCTACCGGATCCTTCCGTACTTGCGAAGCGCGGCCAGCAGGCGGTCGTGAGGGAGAGCGTACACAGTATAACCGTCCGCGCCGGTCATGGTCTCCGCCGCGAGCATCGCGTTGAGGATCGCCTCGGCGGTGGCGTCGATCGCCGCCTCGAACACGGGATTGATGCGGTCGTTCGGCAGGGCGGTGACCTGCACAAGGCCGGTGTCGGCGGCGGCGCCGGGGTTCGCGGTGCTGAAGGCGATGAAGATGTCGCCCGAAGAGTTGCCGCCGATCCCGCCCATGCGGCCGATGCCGAGCGCGGCGCGGCGGGCCACGCGCTTGAGCTGGTGGGGGAGGAGCGGCGCGTCGGTGGCGAGGACCACGATGATCGACCCCTGGTCATCATTCGCGTCGTCGCGGCCGCTTCCGCCTGCCGCGCAGGCGTTATCTCTGGCCGGGCGATCCGGCACCGGCATGAAGCAGGGCAGGAGATCAGTGATCTCTTCGCCGACCGGCGCGCCGGCCACGGCGAAGCGGGCGCGTCCACCGTAGTTGCACTGGACCAGGACGCCGACGGTGTAGCTCCGCCCCTGGCTGGTGATGCGGCGCGACGAGGTGCCGGTGCCGCCCTTGAACTGGTGACAGACCATCCCGGTGCCGCCGCCGACGTTGCCCTCGGCGACGGCGCCGCCGCGCGCGCCGTCGATCGCGGCGAGGGCGTGCTCGCGGGTCACGTGGAAGCCGTTGATGTCGTTGAGCCCGCCGTCCCAGGTCTCGGCGACGACCGGCAGCGACCAGGCGAACTCCTTTCCCTGGCGCACCGCGTGCTCGACGGTGGCCGCGTGCACGACGCCCACGCTGTGGGTGTTGGTGATCATGACCGGTCCGCCGAGGAAGCCGGATTCCTCGACCCAGGTAGTGCCGGTCATCTCGCCGTTGCCGTTGAGGGTGAACCAGGCGGCGAAGACCTCCCGGGTGTCGGTCCGGCCGCGGGGGAGCACGGCGGTGACGCCGGTGCGCACCGGTCCCTGGCCCCGAACGAGCCGGCCGCTGCCGCGGACGAGCGTCGTCATGCCGACCTCCACTCCGGCGACGTCGGTGATGGCGTTGAGCGCACCCGGAGTGCCCGGCTGCGGGATGCCGAGCGCGCGGGCGCGGGGCTTGGCCTGGGCGGCGGCGAGCGCGGGTACGAGGGCGAGCGAGAGGAGCGCGAGCGGAGCTGCGAGGCGGGGGATTCGCATGCCGAGAGTATAGCCCGCGGGCGGAGCCGTGTGAAATCCGGCCTGCGCTCGACACTCGTGCGACCGTCTGCCATTCGCCGCTGCGCCACCGTTGCAGGCGTGCTCGCGTTTTTCGGCCGCGGCTCGCGCGAACAGGCACTTCCGCTTTTCCGATTTCGCAGCCATATCTGGCCAATGGCTGCGAGCCCTCGGAGTTCTACGTCGCCGCCCAAGCTGTTGACCCGCTATCGGCAAGCGCTGCGCACGGGACACTACAGCCGGCGTACCGAGGCAGTCTATGTGAACTGGGTGCGGCGGTTCGTGCGGTTCCACGGCCTCCGCCATCCGCTCGACCTGGGCGAAGCCGAGGTGTCGGCCTACCTCACGCATCTCGCCGACCGCGGTCGGGTCTCGGCGTCGACGCAGCAACAGGCGCTGAGCGCGCTCCTCTTTCTCTATCGCGACGTCCTCCGTCGCCCGCTGGGCAGCCTCGGCGCGGTGTTCCGGGCCCGGGCCCCGACGCGGGTGCCGGTGGTGCTCACGCGGGTAGAGGTGCACCGGATCCTCGAGGAGCTCGAGGACACGTATCACCTGATCGGCCTCCTGCTCTACGGCGCGGGGCTCAGGCTGAGCGAGGTGGTCTCGTTGCGGGTCAAGGACCTGGATCTCGCGCGGGGCGAGATCACGGTGCGGCGGGGCAAGGGCGCGAAGGACCGCGTAACCGTGCTGCCGGACCTCCTCCGCGGTGCGCTCGCCGCGCACCTGGAAGGGGTCAAGGCGTTGCACGAGCGGGACCTGGCGGAGGGAGCGGGAGGCGTCGAGCTTCCTGAGGCCCTGGAGCGCAAGTTCCCGAATGCCGCCGCGGAGTGGGCGTGGCAGTGGGTCTTCCCGGCGGCGCGGCAGTACGTGGACGGGGCGGGGAAGCGCCGGCGCCACCATCTTCATCCGACCGCGGTGCAGCGGGCGATGACCGCGGCCGTGCGCCGGAGCGGGCTCACGAAGCGGGCGAGCTGTCACACGCTCCGGCACTCGTTTGCTACGCACCTGCTGGAGGCGGGCTACGACATCCGGACAGTGCAGGAGCTCCTGGGCCATCGTGACGTGAGCACGACGATGATCTACACCCACGTACTCAACCGGGGCGGGCTGGGCGTGCAGAGTCCGGCCGATGCGCTGGGGGCGATCGGGCCCGGGAGGCGACCGTCGGCGCGGCCGGGGTGATCGATCGGATGAATGGTATATCGCTGCGCGGAAGGCTGCACGCATCAGGCGAGCGGTTCTGGCGCTGGTTAAGTACTAGTTATGCCGATCAGGAAACCCCCTGGATGGTCAATCAATGCCCCCTAGCATTCTTGGCATCCGAATCAAGTCCGGGTGGGCATCTGCCATCCTGCTCACGGGTAACCGCCTAGCCCCGCAGTTCCTGTACCGGCGCCGGATGCACCTCGCCGATCCAAAGGTTCCGCAGTCCTCACAGCCCTATCACCGAAGGTTTGGTCGGCTCCAGAAGAATGCCGCGGTCCTTGATCGCCTGATCGGTATTGTCAACGATACGACCAATCGGTCGTTGACCGCCCTAATCGACGAATGCCGAGCTCTGGGCTATGACCCGGTGGCGGTGGGACTTGTCGTTGGGAGCACCATCGAGCCGGCGAAGATCACCAATGAGCACATTCGGGCGCACGCGTATGAGGCCCAGCTTTTCCGCTCAGCACTTGAGCGTGCCGCGGGAAAGCTAGGCCTCGAGTGTAGCGTCATTCGGGAACGTGATCTGCCGGGGTTGGTTGAGAAGACGCTAGGGCCTCGGGCGGGTGCTAAGGTCGCCGGATTGCGGAAACTCGCTGGTTCGCCTTGGCGGGCTGACGAAAAGCTCGCCACGCTGGCGGCTTGGACGATGGTCGCTGGAGCCAAGCTGTCAAGCCGGGCTTCGACCAGAACGGCATAACCCCCATTTGCAGCAGCCGGGGGCCTCTAACCGCCTCAGCCGCCGCCGAATAGCTTATGGTCCGGGATCGGCGGCGGCTTCGGCAGGCCCCCGCTGCTGAAATGGAATCGTTATGCCGCTGGCCCAAATCCAGGAATCCTACGTGCCGCAATCTGAGGGCAGCGCGGTTCAGGCGATCTCTGGTGTCATTGTCGCTATCGCCACGGTTGTGCTGGCCGTCTTGACTGGTCGGTACGTTAAGCTCACCAGAGCCATCGCGGTTGCTGCTTCGGCCCAGACGAAGGCGCTCGAACTCGCTGAAGGGCGCAGGACTCTAGCTGCCAGCATGGCCTTGAGGGCGTTGGCTGTCAGAGTCCTTGCTATTCTCAACTCGCTCTCGCCGGACACAATCCACGAGTCGGAAGTGCGCCGCTTCTCAGGGCTGGCGCATGGAGATATCGCCGAACTGGAGCACCTCGCACGCGACGTTGGGCCTGAGGCGCAGTCTCGTGTGGCAGTTACGGCCATTGGGCTGTTGTGGGTGATTGGCTTTGTAAGCCGCTACCAGGCCACGGATCCCGGCTATGGCTATAGCATCTCGGCCGAGGAGCTGCAGGCCTATCGATCTGCCATTCCCGCAAGTCAGTCTGAACTGGAAGCCCTGATCCATGAGCTCTCGACAGCTCCGGCTAGCTGGGTCCAACTGGCCGTGGTGGTACTGCCTTCGACCAGCGGCATAACAAGCATTTGCAGCTGACGAAGACGCGCTATCTGCGGCCGCCGCCGCGCCTTATCTTGGTAGGGTGGGCCGCGCGGCGGCCGCCCCGCAGCGCCTTCGCAGCTGAAAATCACGTCGTTATGCCGCCACGTTCCGTGATCAGTAGTGGTAGCGCGCCTGAAGGAACTCGATGCGGTCCCCAAAGACTTCGTAGACGAGCCGGTCCGCCTCATTGATGCGGCGCGACCACACGTTGCCGCCGAGGTGTTTCAGCAGCTCCGGCTTGCCGATGCCCGCGAACGGATCGCGCACGACCGCCTCCATCAGATCGAGCACCCGAAGTGCGGTCTTTCGATTGGTGTTCACCCAATAGCGGAGATCCTCGAGGCACTCGTCCTGGAGGACCGCGCGGCGCGGGGGCTGCGCCCTGGGGCTCAGCGTTCCGTCCCCAGTCCCAGCTCGCGCCGGAGGGCGGCAAGATTGGTGGCCTTGGTCCGGCCGCGGCGCGCGCGGACGAGGGCGGCCAGCAACCGCACCGCGTTCTGCGGCGACCGGAGCAGGTAGGCCGTCTCGCGGAGGCTGGCGAGTTCGTCGGCGGGGAGCAACGCCATATCTTCGTGCCCGCGGCGCTGGATCACCGCGGGCTCCCGGGAGTTCTCGACCTCATCCCACAGGGAGGCGAGATTCTCCCGGGCGCGGCTATAGCTGGTCTTGATGGCCATCGGATCTCCCAGTCATTGTACAAATAATCTGTACAAGTCTGGCGGGAGCGTCAAGGGTGCGGCATAACCACGCGTTGCAGCCCGCGGGCGGGCCCTGCATCATTGATGGCAACCGACCGACCAGCCCGCCCGCGGCTGAACGCGAGGGCGTTAGCAGCGCCACGGACTGCCGTACAACACCGGGAGCCGCTGAGGACACCGCTCCCGATTACACGGACACGGACACATGAAGCAGACCGCGCACGACTGTGCCCAATTTTGTGCCCACGCCGCGCATCCAGGTCTAAGCCGAGGCGAATCGCGCACGCTTTCGGCGGCGCTGGGATGCTCGTCGTCGAGACGGCGCGCGAGATCTTGCAGCAGTCGCCGTACCGTCGGGACGTTGCTGCGGTAGGCCTGGCGCATGATCGCTTGCACCCACGGACGTTGCCGCTCGGGCAGTGGTCCATCACGTTGCGGAGTTTGTGCAGTTGGCACCGCTGCACCAGCGCCGCTTATCGAACGTCGCCTGCACGGCTTTCCGCAGCGCTTTCGACCCGTCGAGGATCCGAGCCAGGTCTTGCAGGGGCATTGCCTGAACGTGCCGGCGGCGTTCGGCGCTAGAACGCAACCACCGGAAAGTCCGGTGGAACGCCAAGATACACTTGCCCGAAGGTCCCATACCGAGCCTCGGAGG
>JBOHSH010000047.1:0-33370 GCA_050733195.1 Gemmatimonadales bacterium | reverse complement strand
GATGCGGGTGGCGGTGCCCCGCGCGGCCGACGGCGCGCGGCTCCGGCAGCTCCTGCCGCTGCTGGCCCAGGAGGTCAACGTGCGGCAGGTCGACGTCGTCTCCAGCGACGCCGGCCTGGTGCGGCTGCGCGCGCGTCCCAACTTCCGCGCGCTCGGCAGGCGCTACGGCAAGCGCACGCCGGAAGCGGCCGCCGCCGCGGCCCACCTCTCCTCCGAGCAGCTTCGCGCCCTGGAGGCGGGACAGACCGTCACGCTCAACGGCGGCGCGGAAGGCTTTGCCTACGGGCCCGGGGACGTGACCGTGGAGCGCGAGGTCACCAGCGACTGGCTGGTCGAGACCGAAGCGGGGTTCGTGGTCGCGATCGATCCGGTCCTCACCGACGAGCTCCGGCGCGACGGGCTCGCGCGCGAGGTGGTGAATCGGATCCAGCGCCTCCGCAAGGAGGCGGGGTACGAGTACACCGACCGCATCACCGTCTGGATCGACGGCGATCCCGCCCTGCTCGACGCGGTCCGCTCCCACCAGGACTTCATCCAGACCGAGACGCTTGCCCGCGCGCTTCATCCCGGCGCGGCCGCCCCGGCGGGCTCCCGTGACCGCGAAGACCCCGCGGACGTGGACGGCCATCCCGCCCTCATCGCGATCGGGCGCCCTCCGGCGTCCGATCGCCCGTTCGGCTCCAGATCAGCATCGGATTCCTCATGAACAAGAAGCAGCTGGATCACCTCGAGAAGCGTCTCCTCGACGAGCGCGCCCGCGTGATGAAGGAGCTCGGCTATTACGACGAGTCCTTCAATACCACGCTGCAGGGCAGCGACGGCGACCTGTCCTCCTATTCGTTCCACATGGCGGATCAGGGCACCGATACGATGGAGCGCGAGAAGCAGTTTCTCTTCGCGTCGCAGGAAGGGCGCTATCTCTGGCATGTGAATCAGGCGCTGCGGCGGCTGTACGGCTCGCCCGACAACTTCGGGCGCTGCCAGCAGTGCGGCAACGAGATCGCCTTCGAGCGGCTCGACGCGCTTCCTCACGCGCGGCTCTGCATCACCTGCAAGGAAAAGGAAGAGGATGAGAAGCGGCGCTGAGTCGCGGCGGCTCTTTCTCGGCGCGGGGCTGGCGATTCTCGCGCTCGACATCGTCACCAAGCGCCTCGCGGAGCGGTTCCTGCTCCCCGTCCCGCCGGTCGACCTCCTCGGCGAGACGGTGCGGCTCCGCCTCGTGTTCAACCAGGGCGCGGCCTTCGGCCTCGACCTGGGCGCGTTTCAGCGCTGGATCTTCCTCGGCATCGCGGTCGGCGCCATCGTCCTGCTCTGGCGGCTGGCCCGGAGCAGCGCGCCGGACGACCGGCTGCGGCAGCTCTCCTGCGGCCTCGTGGCCGGCGGGGCGGCGGGTAATCTCCTCGACCGCATCCGCAGTTCCCGCGGCGTCGTGGACTTCATCGATATCGGCGTCGGGGCCGTGCGCTGGCCGACCTTCAACGTCGCCGACATCGGCGTGAGCCTCGGTGCCATCGCGCTCGCCGTGTCGCTCTGGCTCGAGGACGCCCGCCGGGCCCGCGCCGGAACCGTACCCTCGGCCTGACGAGGCCGGCCCTGCCCGCGCTCGCCTTCTCGGTCGCCGCGGACGCCACCGAGCGCCTCGATCGCTTTCTCGCGGACCAGCTCGATCTCTCACGGACCCAGGCGGCGCGCCTCGTGGCCGCCGGGGGCGTGCGGGTGAACGGAAAGGTCGCCCGCGCCTCGCGCACGCTCGTGCGGCGGGAGCTCGTCGAGGTCGACGCCGGGATCACCGGTGACGCGTCGCCGGGTCACCAGCTCCGGCCGTACTCCCGCGAGCTCGCGGTGGTCTACGAGGACGATCACCTCGCGGTGATCGACAAGCCCGCCGGCCTGGTGGTGCATCCGGCGCCCGGGCACTGGGAGGACACCCTGGTGAATGCCCTCGTGGCGCGCGACACCGCGCTCGGCGGCGGGGTCCAGGGACGGCCCGGGATCGTGCACCGTCTGGATCGCGATACCAGCGGTCTCCTGGTCGTCGCGAAGACCGACGCCGCCCATCGCCGGCTCGGGGCCGCCCTCGCGGCGCGTCACGTGCGCCGCGCGTACGCGGTGCTGGCGTGGGGCCATCTGGAGCGCTCGCCGCTCGTGGTCGAGGCGCCGCTCGGGCGGCACGCCACGGATCGGAAGCGCATGACCATCCGCCCCGACGGCCGGCCCGCCCGCACGGACCTCCATCGCGTCGCGCGATTCGACGTCTGCGACCTCCTGCGCGCGACGCTTCACACCGGCCGGACGCATCAGATCCGGGTCCACCTGCAGCATGTCGGGCATCCCGTCGTCGGCGATCCGGTGTACGGCGGAGGAGGGGCCCGGCGGATGACCGGTCCGTCTCGTCCGGCGGCGGTCCGCCTCGAGCAGGCGACGCCGAGACAGGCGCTGCACGCCGCGGAGCTGGCCTTCCGGCACCCGGTGACCCGGGTGCCCCTCCGGTTCCGGTCCGAATGGCCGTCGGATCTCGAACCGGTGCTGCAACTCCTTGCGGGGCAAGTTGCTCCCGCTCCGGCGCTTACCTATTTTGGGTTCTTCGGGTCTGATGCCGATAGCTGAGTCGCCGTCCCAGCGGGTCGTCGTATGCCGGGTCGGGAGCGAGCGTTTCGCGCTCCCCGTCTCCCAGGTGCGCGAGGTCGTCGCGGCGCCGCCCAGCGTCCGGATCCCGGGCGTCTCGCAGTTCGTCAAAGGCCTGGTGAATGTCCGGGGCTCGCTCGTCACGTCGCTGAGCGGGCCGGCGCTTCTCGGTTTCCCCGGCGACCTGCCGGCCAACTGGCTCGTGGTGCTCACCGGCCGGCGGGGCCGCGTGGCCATCGAGGTGGACGAAGTGGAGGATCTGTTCGCCCGGGGGGAGAGCGAGGGCGTTCCGATTCTCGAGCTGGATCGCCTGCTCCTGCCGGTGCTCGGAACCGAGCCCGGCTCGGGCTGAGCGCGGCGCGACATCGACGTATCGAGAGGGGGATCACCCGTGGCCCATACCGTGCTCGTCTGCGACGACGCGATCTTCATGCGGACGATGATCACCGACATCCTGACCCAGGCCGGCTACGAAGTGGTCGGCGAGGCGGAGTCGGGGGCCCAGGCCGTCGAGAAGTACCGCCAGCTGCGACCCGACCTGGTGACCATGGACATCGTGATGCCCGACATGGGGGGCATCGAGGCGGTCCGGGAGATCTGCAAGGAGAATCCCGAAGCGAAGATCCTGATGTGCAGCGCCATGGGTCAGCAGGCGCTGGTGGTCGAGGCGATCCAGGCGGGCGCGAAGGATTTCGTGGTGAAGCCGTTCCAGCCCTCGCGCGTCCTCGAGGCGGTCCAGCGCCTCCTCGGGTGAGCTCGCGGTGGATCTGGCCCGTTACACCACACTCTTCCTTTCCGACAGCCGCGATCATCTTCAGCGCTGCAACGCGCTGCTCCTCGAATGGGAGCGGGCGCCGGAGTCCGGCGGACCGGTCGCGGAGCTCTTCCGCTCGTTTCATTCGATCAAGGGCTCGGCCGCGACGCTGGGCTTCGAGGGCGTAGCGGATCTGGCGCACGTCGCGGAGCACCTGCTGGAGGTGGTGCGGAGCGGCGCCGTGGCGCCCTCACCCGCCGTCGTCGAGGTGCTGTTCCGCGCGGTGGACCTGCTGGGTCAGGGCGTCGAGGCCGCGGGCCGGGGCGAAGCGCCTCCGGATCCGGACGAGCTGGTCGCGGCGGTCGCGAGCCTCGCTCCCCGGGTGGTGGAGGGTGCGCCCGAGCGCCGATCCAAGCCGCGGCCCGCGCCCGGCGGACCGGGAGCGGTGCCGAGCATCCCCGAGCAGGGCTGGACCGCCGAATTCGGCGTGGTGCGGCCGGTGCGGCAGGTGCGGGTCAACCTCGATCGTCTGGACTCGCTGGTCACCGAGGTGGGGGAGCTGGTCGTGGCGCGCAACCGCCTGGCGACGATCGCGGACGTGCAGATCGGCTCCGAGCTGCAGCAGGTGAGCGCGCGCATCTCGGGTATCGTCGCCGGCATGCAGCGCGATGTGCTGCGCGCCCGCATGGCGCCGGTGGCCGAGGTGTTCGACCGGTTTCCCCGGATGGTCCGCGATCTCGCCCGGGATCTGGGCAAGTCGGTGCGCTTCGAGGTCCAGGGCGGGGACATCGAGCTGGACCGGTCGGTGCTCGACGAGCTGCCGGAGCCGGTGACGCACCTGATCCGGAACGCGGTGGACCACGGGCTCGAGCCGCCCGCCGAGCGGGAGGCGGCGGGCAAGCCGGCGGAGGGGACGCTGCGGGTGCGGGCCGAGCGCGCGCGGGACGAGGTGGTGGTCGTCGTCGCGGACGACGGCCGGGGCATCAACCGGGCCGGGGTCCGCACGCGGGCGGTGGAGCAGGGTCTCGTGGACCGCACCGCGCCGGCGCCCGACGACGGGCAGCTCCTCCGCCTGCTGGCCCGGCCCGGCTTCACGCTGAAGCGCGAGGTCACCACCGTCTCGGGGCGGGGCGTCGGGGTGGACGCGGTGCTCGCGAAAGTCCGTTCGATGGGCGGCCGGATGGAGCTGGTGACGCGGGAAGGGCAGGGGACGACGTTCCTGCTGCGCCTTCCGGTCACGCGGGCCATCGTCCGGGCGCTGCTCGTCGGGTGCGGTGCCGAGCGGTACGCGATCCCGTTCGGGCTGCTCGCGGAGGCCGTCGTGAACGAGCGGCCGGTCGAGGGAATTACCTTACGAGGCGAGTCGCTTCCCTCGGTCGACCTCAGAACCGTGATCGGGCTGCCGCCGGCCGACGCCGGCCGCCGGCCCGTCGTGGTGCTCGATCTCGTAGGACGGCGCGGCGCGCTGATCGTCGACGCGCTGCTCGGGCAGGAGGATGTCGTCGTCGAGGACCTGGTGGCCCCGCTCGGGACCCCGCCGTGGATCAGCGGAGGGACCGTGCTCCCCGACGGCCTGCCGGCCCTGATTCTCGATCCCACCGCGCTCTTCTAGGAGGGGAGGCCGAGATGGAAAGCGGGCGGACGCTGACGGAGCTCGAGCGGGACGCGCTGCGGGAGGTCGCCAACATCGGGGCCGGCCACGCGGCGACGGCCCTGTCGCAGATGACCGGGCGCAAGATCATGATCAGCGTGCCGGAGGTGAGCGTGCGGCGGCTCGAGGAGGTGGCCGAGCTCGTCGGGCCCCCGGACACCGTCATCGCCGCCGTCCTGATGCACGTGATGGGCGACCTCACCGGCCGGACGCTGGTGGTGCTGCCCGAATCCTCGGCCCGGGCGCTCTGTGCCCTCCTGCTCCGCCGCGACTCGCAGGGCAGCGCGTTCGATGCGATGCAGCAGTCGACGATCAAGGAGACGGGGAACATCCTCTGCTCCGCCTATATGAACGCCCTGTCCGACTTCCTCGGGATGATGCTGGTCCCGTCGGTGCCCGCCCTGGTCGTCGACCTGGCGGGGGCGGTGCTGACGACGACCTACCTCAATTTCGGCCACGATCGCGACACCGTCTTCTGCGTCGAGACCACCTTCCGGATCGAGGGCTCCGACAGCGCGCTCACGGGCGAATTCCTGCTGATGCCCGATCTCCCTTCCCTCAACGCCATCTTCGACGCGATCCGCATCGCCAGCTGACCCATGCCGGCGGCCCCACCGACCGGCCGGGACGCCGACGCTCTCCGCTCGCTGGCCCGGCGCATCGATCCCTCCGATCCGGGCGCGCAGAACAACCTCGGCGTCTTCTATTACGAACGCGGGATGGTCGGTGAGGCGATCGCCGCGTTCGCCCGCGCGCTGGAGCTCGACCCCGGGATGCGCGTCGCGCAGGAGAACCTGGAGACCGTCCAGCGCGAGTCGGGCTATTACGACACCCGGATCGGCGAGCTCCGCGAGCAGCTGAGCCGGGATCCCAACGCGCGGGGAGCGCGGCTCGAGCTGGCCCGGGCGTACGTCGCGCTCGGGCAGCATGATCAGGCGGTCCACCAGTTCGAGGAGCTGCTGCGCAGCCACCCGGGCGACGCGACGGCGCTCCTGCAGCTCGGACTGGTCGAGCAGGCGCGCGGGCGGCAGGAGGCGGCCACCGAGTGGTTCCAGCGGGCCTGCGACGTCGACCCGCGGAGCTCGGTGGCGCGGCTCTTTCTCGGCCGCGCGCTGTACAACCGCGGGCTCACCGACCGCGCGCTCGCCATCCTCACCGAGGCGAGCGTCCTCGGACCCGATCACGCCGAGGTGCACTATCTCCTCGGCTTCGTCTACGGCGACCTGGGGCAGCACGAGGCCGCCCGCTCGGCCACCCGCCGGGCCATCGCGCTCAATCCGTCGCTCGGCACCGCCCAGCCGAACCTCCTGATCGGCGGCAAGCGGGGCGCAGCCCCGCGACGGCCGGCGGGCGGCGGCCCCGCCGCTCCGGGACCGGGGTCCGCGTCGCTGCAGGCCCACCTGTCCCTCGCCGTCGCCTTCCGGAAGCGGGGCTACCTCACCGAAGCGCTGCGGGAATACCGCCTCGCGCTGGAGGCCGGCGAGGACGAGCCCACGGCGCTCGAGGGCATGGCGGAGACCTACCTGCTCCGGCGGGAGCTCGGTCACGCCATCGAGCTCTACGACCGGCTGCTCGAGCGGCAGCCCGGGAACCCGGCGCTCTGGAACGAGCGCGGCGTCGCGCTGCACCAGGCCGGACGCCGGGAGGAGGCGCGCGATTCCTACCGCCGCGCGGTGGAGGCCGATCCGAGCTACGCGCTGGCGTGGAACAATCTCGGCGTCGCGCGCGCCGGCGAGTCGGACGGCGGCGACGCCGTCGAGGCCTTCCAGGCCGCGGTGCGGGCGCGACCGGACTTCACCGGCGCGCGGCTCAACCTCGGCCTCCTTCATCTGCAGCGGCGCGAGCTGCAGCCCGCGCTCGAGCAGTACCGCGGTGTCCTGGCGGAGCGGCCCACCGATCCGGTCGGCTGGAACGGCGTGGGGCTCGTGCTCATGGAGCTCCGCCGCCACGCCGATGCGCGGAACGCGTTCGCCCGGGCCGTCGAGGCGGACCCGACGAGCGCGCCGGCGCGCTACAACCTCGGCTTCGCGCTCTCGCAGCTCGGGGCGTTCGACGACGCGCTGCGCGAGACCCGGCGCGCCCTCGAGCTCGACCCGTTCTACGTGCCGCAGCACTACGCGCTCGCCATGCAGCTCCAGTTCGAGGAATCGCTGCTCCCGGTTCCGCCCTCGCTCGCGACCGCGCCGGGCGCCCAGCCGTCGGGCGAGGCCTTCGCCTTCGATCCCCGCCTGCTCGACGACCTCTTCGGCGAGCTGCTCCCGCGCGAGGCGCCGCCGCCGCCCGAGCCCCCGCGCGACGACGCCTTCGGGGTCGCGCGGGACCTGCTCGGAAAGGGGCTGCTCGACAGCGCCGCGGCGGAAGTGCACCGCGCGATCCGCCGCGGCGCGCGCGCCGCGACGGGCACGGCGCTCCTCGGCGAGATCTTCGCCAAGCGCGGCCTGCACGGCGAAGCGCTGGAGCGGTTTCGGGAAGCCGCGGCCGCGGCGCCGGACGACCCCGAGATCCTTCAGGGCGAAGCCGCCGCGCTGGTGGCGCTCGGCCGGGGAGCCGATGCGATCGTCGCCGCGGACCGGCTGGTCGGGCTCGCTCCCGATCGGGTGGACGGCCTGGTCGTTCGCGCCCGCGCGCGCCAGCTCATCGGCGATGGGGAAGGGGCGGCGGAGGACATCGGCCGGGCGTGCGTGCTCGCCCCGGGGCGGGCCGAGCTGCTCGTGCTCCGGGGAAGCGTGCTGCGACAGCTCGGCGACCGGGCCGGGGCGCTGGACGCGTTCGCGGCCGCCCTCGAGCTGGACCCGACGCTGGTGCAGGCCTGGTACGAGCGGGGGCTCGTCGAGGAGGAGGAGCAGCGCACCGGCGCCGCCCGCGCGGCGTACCAGCGCGCCCTCGAGCTGCTCCCGACCTTCCTCGAGGCCGGCCTCGCGCTCGCCGACCTCCTCCGCCGCACCGGGCTCACCGGCGACGCCCTCCGTCTCCTGGTGGATCTCCTGCTGGCCGAGCCGTACGCGCTCGAGGCGCTGGTGCTGCTCGGACGGACGCTCGCCGACGAGGGCCGGTACGTCGAAGCGGTGACCGCGTTCGACCGGGCCATCCGCTTTCATCCCGAGCACGGGGTCGCGCTCTTCCATCGCGGGCTGGCCCTCGCCAAGCTGCGACGCTTCGGCGCCGCCGTCGACGACTGGGACCGCGTGATTCAGCTGGCGCCGACCGGCCCGCTCGCCGCCGCGGCGCGGGCGCAGGCGCGCTCGGCGCGCGAGCTGGCCCGCATCTTCGTGGCGACGGGCGTCTGAGATGGCGATCCAGGGACCGCTCCGCGAGCTCGGCATCCACGACGTCTTCCAGCTCCTCGACCTGGGCCGGAAGACGGGCGCCCTCCGGATTACCTCCTCGCTCCGCCAGAACGAGGGAATGATCTGGTTTCACGAGGCGGCGGTGGTCGCCGCGTCGATCCAGTCGAATCCCCATCCGCTCGGGGCCGGGCTGCTCCGGAGCGGCAAGGTGCGCGAGGAGGATGTGACCCGCGCCCGCGCGCTCCAGGAGCGCGGGGACCGCCGCCGGATCGGCGAAGTGCTGGTGGCCATCGGCGCGATCACCGACCGCGAGCTCAAGGCGCAGGTGCGCTCGCACATCGAGGACGTCGTCTTCACGATGCTCGGGTGGTCGGAGGGCTACTTCATCTTCGAGGAGTGCGATCCGGAGGTGATCCCCAGAGAGACGGACCTGCGCATCTCGGTGGAAGCGCTGCTGCTCGAGGGTGCGCGCCGGATCGACGAGTGGTCCAGGATCCAGAGCCGGGTCGCGCACCTCGGCGTCATCGCGCGTCTCGCCCCGCCCACCTCGGAGGAGCCGGGCTCGCTCACCCTCACCCCGTTCGAATGGCGCGTGCTCGCCGCCGCCGACGGCGAGCGGGACGTGCAGGCGATCGCCCTCTCGGTCGGCGAGCCCGAGTTCGACGTCGCCCGCGCCCTCTTCGGCCTCGCGAGCGCCGGCGTTATTGTCCTCCGGGACCCGGCCCTCGAGTCCGCGCACGCCGCGCCGCGTGGTGACGCGGAGGCGCTCCTCCGTCAAGGTGAGGCGCAGCTGCGCGCCGGGAACGCCGACGCCGCCCGGCTGGTGGCGCAGAGTGCGCTCGACGCCTTTCCCGACGATCCGCGAACCCATCTCCTGGTGGGCGCCATCCTCCTGGCCGAGCGGCGGTATCCCGAGGCGGAGAGCGCGCTCCGCGAAGCGGTGCGGCTCGATCCGGGGGCGCCGAAGCCGCTGCGCCTGCTCGCGTGGGCACTGCTCGGCGCCGGCCGCCTCGAGGAGGCCGTGCACGGCTTCGAAGCCTGGCTCGCCCTGTCGGGGAAGGGCGCCGAGGAGGAAGCCCACGCGGGCGAAGTGTTCGACGTCGTCCCCGCGGCACGACAGGTCGTCGCGCAGCTCCGGGGGGCGAAGTGACGGTGGACGACATCCAGGTCCTCACCGCGCAGCTCGCGCGCGATCCATCGAGCCTCGTCTTCCTGCCCCTCGCGGAGACGCTCAGGCGTCGCGGCCAGCTCGAGGCCGCGCTCACGGTCGCGCTGCAGGGCACTACCCGGTATCCCGAGATGGCAGGGGCATGGGACCTGGTCGCCAGGATCCGGAGCGATCGCGGCGAGGGTGACCTCGCGTTCGACGCCTGGACCACCGTGCTGCGGCTCGATCCCGGCCACCTCGGCGCCCACAAGGGGCTGGGCTTCCTCGCGTTCCGCGCCGGCGATCTCCGCCGCAGCCTGCGGTATCTGCAGCGGGCCGTCGAGCTCGCGCCGGACGACCTGCACGCCCGCGGCGCGCTCGACAAGGTGCGCCAGGCCGCGGGGGCGCGTCCGGTTCCCGGCTTCGCGGAGCCGGCTCCCGATCCGCACACCGCCATCGAGTCCGAGGCGGGGCGCGCGGTGCTCGTCGATCGCTCCGGCCGCGCGCTCGCGGGCGGGATCCGGGCGATGGACGGCGCCGATGCCGGCGAGGCGGTCGCGGCCGCCCTCGCGGGCCTGTCCCGCGAGGCCGAGCGCACCAGCCGGCTGCTGCGGCTGGGCTCCTGGCAGCGGATCGGCGTCGAGGGATCCGGTCTCAACGTCGAGATCAGGACCCCGACGCCCGATACGGTGCTGCTCCTCGCGCGAGGCCGCGAGGTCCCGGCCGGCCGTCTCGCGATGCTCGCGGATCGCGCGGTCACCGCGGCGCGCCGCTGGCTCGAGGATCTCCGGTGAGCCTCGCCGCCGTGCTCGAAGGCGTGACCCGCCAGCACGGGGTGCGCGGAGCCCTCGTGGTCTCGGCCGGTGACGGGCTGATCGTCGCGGACGCGTTGATGGAAGACGTGGACGGCGCGGCGGTCGCCGCGCTCACCGCGAGCCTGGTGAGCCGGATGCGCGCCGTCGCTCGAGCCCTGGGCGACGCGGCACCGGTGCTCCTGCATCTCGCCGGGGGCGACGGGGCGCTGCTCGCCGCCACCGCCACCGAGGAGATGCTGGTCGTCGCGGTGACGTCGCCGGAGGTCAATCTCGGTGCGCTCCGGCTCGCGCTGCGCCGGGCCGCGGAGCAGGTGGCCTGATGCGCGCCATCGAGCCCTGGGTCGAACCGCCGCTGGCGGGCTTTCTCGCGGAGTCCGACGCGCGGGTGACGCTGCTCATGACGGCGTCGGGACAGGTGGTGGCCCAGCACGGCTTCACCCGCTCGCTCGATCTGATGGCCGCGGCGGCGCTCGGTGCCGGCATCGTCGCCTCGACGCTCGAGATCGCGCGCGAGCTGGGCGTCGCGACCCTCGGATCGGTGGCGCACCAGGGCAGCAACCTGGGCATCTTCCTGAGCCCGTTCGACACGCCGCGCGGTCGCTGGATCGCGCTCGTGGTCTTCGGCCCCGAGACCTCGCTCGGACTGGTGCAGCTCTTCTTCACGCGGCTGGTGACCGATCTGGCCGCGGCCGCACCCGCGGCGCCCGCGCCCCGGCCGGTGCTCGCCGAGGACTTCGAGGCGGAGCTCAACTCGAGTCTCCGCTCCCTCTTCGGACGGTGATCCGATGCCGCTCGTGAACTTCACGACCCGCGAGATCACCTGTAAGCTCGTGTACTACGGTCCCGGGCGGTGCGGGAAGACCACGAATCTCCAGTACATCCACGGCCGGGTCCCGGAGAACCGGCGCGGGACGATGGTCTCGCTCGCTACCCAGGCCGACCGGACGCTCTTCTTCGACTTTCTCCCGCTCGAGCTCGGGGTGATCTCCGGCTTCACCACGCGCTTCCAGCTCTACACCGTGCCGGGGCAGGTCTACTACAACGCCACGCGACGGCTCGTGCTCCAGGGCGCGGACGGGGTCGCCTTCGTCGTGGACAGCCAGGCCCGCCGGTTCGACGACAACGTCGAGAGTTTCCAGAACCTGCAGGAGAATCTGCTGGACCATGGGGTCGACGTGCGGCAGCTCCCGCTGGTGCTCCAGTACAACAAGCAGGATCTGCCGCCGGACCTGATTCTCACGGCCGCGGAGCTGGACGATGCGTTCAACTTCCGCGCGGTGCCGAGCCTGCCGGCCGACGCCCTGCACGGGACCGGCGTGTTCGAAACCCTGAAGGCGCTCTCGAGCCTCGTCCTCGAGCGGCTCGCCGCGCGGCCTCCGGGAACGTGACGGAGCTCGACAGCTTCCTCCTCGATCCGGCCAACCGGCCGGCGGCGGTCGCGGCCCAGGCGGTCGCGGACGGCACCGGGCTGCCGCACGCCCCGCTCGTGGTGCAGGGCCTGCCGGGAAGCGGCAAATCGGATCTGCTGGACGCAATCGTCACGCGGCTCCAGGCCCGGCATCCGGGCGCCCGGATCGAGCGGCTCGGCGCGGACGCGCTGGCCGAGCGCTATCGCACGGCGCTCGTGCTGGGCCGGGGCGAGGCCTTTCGCGGCGAGCTGGGCGGGCTCGACCTCCTGCTGCTCGACGATCTCGAGCGGCTGGCCCGCCATCGCGACTGCCAGGGTCTCGTGACCGACACGATCGCTGCGCGACGCTCGGCCGGACGGGAGACGGTGATCACCACGACGAGGCCGGCGGCGGAGCAGGACGGGCTCGACGCCCGTCTCGTCCGCCGGCTCGGCGAAGGGCAGACGGTGCACCTTTCGCTGCCCCAGGCTGCGGCCCGCCGCGAGCTGCTGCGCCGTCGACTCGGCGCCGACGTGACCGCGCTCCCGGCCGACGTCGTGGATGCCCTCGCGGAAGCGGAGTTCCCGTCGCTCCGGGACTACACTGGCGCGCTCTCGCGTCTGCTCGCGTTCCAGCAGGCGAGCGCGGAACCCCTCACGCCGCGGGACGCGCTGGTGCTGATCGGCGCACCCGTGGCGCCGACGCTGCCGGCCGCCGCCGCGGCCCAGGCCCCCGAGGAGGTCCGCGCGGTGCCGGAGACGGAGGTCGGTCTTCTCGACGAGTTCAGCGAGTTTCTCTCCGAGGTGGCGGCCGGCGTCTCGGAACAGGTCGACCGGTGGCGCCGTCGGGTGGGGGAAGCGGTGCTCCGATGGGGCGGCGAAGGGCTGCGCACGCGCCGCCTGGAGGAGCTGCTCGGGGAGGAGCTGCCGGCGGACCCCGAGCCGGTCCTGTCCGCCTTCGAGAGCGACGCCCGGGAGCTGCGCTCGCTCGCCGCCGAGATCGAGATGCTGGCCCCCGACCTCGCGGGAGCGGAAGTGTTCCAGGATCCGGACCAGCTCGCGTCGGCGCGCGCGCTCGTGGAACAGGCCCGCGCCCGCGGCGTCCCGCTCTCGGCCCCGCTGCCGCAGTACCGGCTGGAGGACCTCGCGGAGGGTCCCTCCAATCGCTCGGCGCTCCAGGCGGTGCGCGAGGTCCTGCAGGCGCCGGGGACGGCGCGGCCCCCGCTCGTGGTCATCGGCGCGTCGGGTCTCGGCAAGACGCATCTCCTGCATGGTGTCGGGAACGCGCTCGCGGGCCTCGGCGTGGCGCCGATCGCGTGCCTGAGCGCCCACGGCTTCGCCGCCGAGGTCGCGGCCGTCACCGGCCCCGACGACCTCGCGTCCTGGCGGCTCCGCTACCGCTGGCTCGGCGCGCTGCTCCTCGACGACGTCCACCTCCTGGCGCGCGAGCCGCGCTCCCAGGAGGAGCTGGCGCGCCTCATGGACGACCTCGCCGAGGGGCGCCGTCCCATGCTGTTCACGTCTTCGGAAGCCCTGGAGTCGCTCCGGGGGCTCGATCCCCGGCTGCTCGAGCGGCTGCAGGCCGGCCAGCTGGTGCCGCTGCGGCCGCCCGACCGCGAGATCAAGCTCACCGTGGTGAAGCGCCTGCTCGCCGACTCGCCCGCGGGGCAGGACGCCGGGCTCGCCGACTACTTCGCCGGGCGCCCTGCCGAATCGGTGCGGGCGATGCAGGACGCCGTCGAGCGTCTGCTCGCGGAGGCGGCGTCCCAGCGGGTCGCTCCGAGCCCTTCGCTCGCCCGCGAGATCCTCGACCTGGGCGACGCCGGCACGTCCCGTCCCCAGAGGCGCAGCGGGCCGGTCCGCGCCAGCGGCATTCTCTCGCCCGGTCTCGGACTCGTGAAGAGCCGGGAAAAGATGATCGTCGAGTGGCCCCACGTCGGCGATCAGCTGATCGCGGAGCTTCGCTGATGGCCATCCGCGGCAGCCTCCAGGAGGCCGGACTTCCCGACGTGATACAGCTGCTCTTCCTCGGGCGGCGCACCGGGTGTCTCGCCCTGGCGGACCGGCAGCGCCACGCGTCCATCTATTTCGACGAGGGATGGATCGTCTACGCCGCCATCGTGAACCGGCGGGACCGGCTCGGCGACATCCTGCTCGGGTCGGGCGTGGTCACCCGGGCGCAGCTGGACCAGGCCCTCGCGATGCAGGCGGCGTCGCCCGGGCGGAAGGTCGGCGAGATCCTGGTGAGCGTGGGCGCCCTCGCCCGGGAAGAGCTGGGCCGCTTCGTCCGGATGCAGGTGGAGGAGGCGGTGTACTCGGTCTTCAACTGGAACAGCGGGAGCTTCCACTTCGAGGCGGGCGCCCGACCCGAGGGGGACGAGGCCCTCGACCGCATCAACCCGGAATCGCTGCTCCTCGAGGGCGCGCGCCGGGTGGACGAGTGGAGCCTCATCGAGAAGAAGATCCCGAGCTTCGACCTCATCTTCGCTGCCATCCCCGAGCTGCTGCAGAATCACGAGGCGGAGTTCACCGAGGCGCAGCGGCGTCTGGTGCCCCTGCTCGACGGCCATCGGGACGTCCGCCAGGTGATCGACGTCTCGGGTCTGGGAGAGTTCGAGGCGGCCCAGGCGCTCTATGGCGTGCTCACCGCCGGCCTGGCGCACAAGGTGGGCGAGTCGTCGGCGGCCGCGCCGTCACGGATGCAGGAAGCGCAGATCGAGGAGCACCGGAACCTCGGCATCGCCTTCTTCCGGACCGATATGCTCGACGAGGCCGAGCGGGAGTTCCGCCGCGTGGCCGAGCTTCGGCCGTCGGAGGGGAGCGCGCCGTTCTATCTCGGCCTCATTGCGTCCCGGCAGCGGCGCTGGGCCGATGCCGCGGATGCGTTCCGCCAGGCGCTCGACCGGAGCGGTCCCCGGCCGGCGCTCCTCTACAATCTCGGCATCGCGCTCACGCACCTCGGACGGCTGGACCAGGCCGAAGCCGTTCTCGGCGAGGCCGCCGGACGGGCTCCGGAGGATGCCCGCATCCAGACCGGCTGGGGGATCGCGGCGCTGCGTCGCGGCGACACCCAGCCTGCCCGCCAGCGACTCCTCCGGGCGCGGCAGCTCTGGCGAGACGGCCCGCCGCCGATCTGGTACTGGGCGGCGACCCGCGCGGTGGCCGCCGGCGACGACCTCGAGGGCGCCCTCGAGCTCGCCCGCGAGGCGGTCGAGCGACACTCGTCGCATCCCGTGCTCCGCAACAACCTCGCGGTGGTCCTCGAGGCGACCGGCGACCTCGCGATGGCCGAGCGGACGCTGCGGGACCTCCTCGCCGAGGAGGGATCGTTGCCGCAGCCGTTCAAGAATCTCGGCGACCTGTTCTATCGAACGGGACGGTACGACGAGGCGGCCGCGCTCTACGAGCGGGCCGCGGCGATCGATCCGTCCCTCGGCGACGATCTGTTCTTCAAGCTCGGCAACCTGGCCTTCCGGCGCCGGGACTCCGCGCGGGCGCGGGAATACTGGGAGCGCACGGTCGTGCTCAATCCGGGACACCAGCTCGCGCGGGCCAACCTCGACACGCTTTCGGTCTCCCTGTGACCACGCGCGACGACTTCGGCATTTCGGAGGTCATCCGGCACCTCGCCGCGCGCGGAGGCGGCGGCTTCGAGTGGTACAAGGACTCGTGCCTGCTGCGGCGGATCGAAGTCCGGATGCGCGCGCGGGGAATGGGGACGGTGGCCGGCTACGCCGCGCTGCTGCGGGACGATCCCGGTGAAGTGGACCGGCTGCTGCACACGCTGTCGGTGCGGGTGACCGAGTTCTTTCGGAATCCCGACACCTGGCACCGGCTGAGCGCCGTGCTGGCCGAAGCCGGCGTGGGCGCGCAGGGACGCATCACCGCCTGGAGCATGGGCTGTGCGACGGGCGAAGAGGCCTGGACCCTCGCGATGCTGCTGCTGGACCACGCAGCGCGACAGGGAGGCCAGCCCTCGCCCGAGGGCATCCACGTGTTTGCGTCGGACGTCGACACGGAGGGCATCCGCACGGCGCAGAACGGCCGGTATCCGGCCGCCGCGGCGACGGTCGTGCGGCAGGTGGTGGGGCCCGGCTACGGCACCGTCGTCGACGAAGAATTCCGGGTCGACGAATCCGTCCGGCAGCGGGTCGTGTTCCGGCGCGAAGACCTCACCGCTTCCCGCCCTCCGGCGGGGTGGTGCGATGTGGTCTGCTGCCGGAACGTCCTCATTTTTCTCGGCCGCGAGGGCCAGCGCCGCGTCCTGGATATCGCGATCGACGCGCTGCGGCCCGGCGGACTGCTGGTGCTGGGCCGCACCGAATCGCTGATCGCGCAGCCCCGGGCCGCGCTCGAGCACGTGGACGTGACCCATCGCATCTTCCGGAGGATCGGATGACGTCGAGACGGCTGTTCGTGGGGATCTCGGAGCTCGAGGTGGCGCGCGCCCCCGCGACGCTGTCGGCGCTTGCGCTGGGAAGCTGTGTGGGCGTCATCCTCCACGATCCGGTCGCGAAGGTGGGCGGGCTCGCGCACGTCCTGCTGCCGTCCCCGCATATCGGGCGGCCCCGGGTGGACGCGCCGGGTCGATTCGCGCCCAGTGCCGTGACGGCATTGCTGGAAAGCATGGCCTCCCTCGGCGCGGAGCTTCCCCGGGTCACCGCGCGGCTGGTGGGGGGAGCCAGCATGTTCGCGCAGCTCCAGCCCGCCGGCACGATCCAGATGGGCGAGCGCAACGTCCACGCCGTGCGCGAGGCGCTGCACCGCTCCGGCGTGCGGGTCACCGGCGAAGCGGTCGGCGGCGACTTCGGGCGGTCGGTGGATTTCGACGTCGAATCGGGCGCCGTCGTGGTCACCTCCTACGCGCACGGCCGGCTCGATCTATGACCGCGCCCAAGCCCCCGGATCCGCTGCTCGGCGAGCTCGACACCGAGTTCGCGGCGATCCGTGCGCTCCTCGATTCGGCGCCGTCGGCGCAGGCCCGCGACGACGCCAAGCGCCGCATCATCGCCCTCTTCAAGCGGGTCGACGCCCTCCTCACCGGCCTGGGCCGGATGAAGGACGAGATCCGCGGGCTGGTCGACCGGTACAAGCAGCTCGCCGCCGACGACGGCGAGGCGGCCGCGGCTCCCGCCGGGGCCCGTCCGCGTCTGCACGAAGATCATATCGGAGCCTCGACCTTCATCGAGAAGGGGTGGAGTCTCATCTCGCTCGGCGATCCGCAGGGGGCCATCCAGGCGCTCAACCGCGCGCTCGAGCTCTCTCCCGGCGAAACGCAGGCCCAGTCGCTGCTCGGGTGGGCGCAGATGCTCGCCGATCGGCAGGACGACGCCCTCGCGACCTTCTCCCGGGTGCTCGTCAAGGAGCCGGCGAACGCGCTGGCGCGCGTGAACGTGGGATTCATCTGCCTTCGCAAGCGCATCTTCGGCGAGGCGATCGAGCACCTCTCACGCGTCATCCGGCTGGACAACGATCCCAAGGCGACGCTGTACGCGCACTACTACCTCGGCCTCGTCTATCTCGAGCGGGCGATGTACGTCGATGCCCAGGGCTTCCTCCGCAAGGCCATCGCGCTCGGGCCGAACCTGATCGAGGCCTACTACGAGCTGGGCCGCGCGCAGTGGTTCGCGGGCGAGCGGGACGGCGCACGCGCCACCTGGGAGAAGGGCGCCGCCGGCAACCGCTTCGCGCCGTGGGCCAAGCGGTGTCAGGAGCTCCTCGACCTGACGGCGAGGGGCGGGGAGGTCCCGCGCTCCGGCTCGCCCTGACGCTGCTCGCTTTCCAGGGCTCCTCGCCGGACTGGCAGTCGGTCCAGGTGGGGGAGGTCCTGGCCGTGGCTCGCCCTGCCGATCTCACGCTCGCCATCGCGCTCGCCGAGGAGGCCGACCGGCCTCGGGCCTGGTACGGGCTCGAGCGCCTCGCTCCCGGGCCGATCCGGCTCGTGGTGGTGCGCGGCGCGGCCGCGTTCGACACCCTCGCCCGCGGGCGCCTGCCCCCCTGGGGAGCGGGCTTCGCCCTGCCGGCCGCGCGCACGATCGTCATCCGGGCCGATGCCGGCGATCCCCGCCGGACGCTGCGGCACGAGCTGGCCCATCTCGCCCTCCACGCTTCGATTCCCGGCCGGGTGCCGCTCTGGTTTGCCGAGGGCTACGCCGCGGTCGCCGCGGGGGAGATCGACCGCCTCGCCGCGCTGGAGCTGAATTTCACGGTTGCCCGCGGCAGCGTTCCGTCTTTCGACGAGCTCGACCGGGCGCTCAGGGGCATCGCGCCGGCCGCGGGAACCGCCTACGCTCTGGCCGCCTCCGCCGTGCTGTTCCTCGCGCGTCGGCATCCCAGTCATCGCATCGAGCCACTCCTCGACCGCCTGCGGAAGGGCGACTCGTTCGGGGCCGCCGTGCTCGTGACGACCGGGTATCCGCTCGGACGCTTCGAGGCGGCCTGGCAGCGCGACGTCCGTCGGCGGTTCGGCTGGATGGTCTGGCTCGCGGCTGGAGGGTTCTGGGCCGTCATCGCGGTGCTCGTGATCGTGGCCGCCCGCCTCCGGCGCCGGCGCGATCTCCCGAGGCGTCGGGCGCTCGATCGGGGATGGGTGGTTGCGGAGGAGCCTTCCGAGTCCCTTCCGGAGCCGCACCGGGACCCTGACCGGCTTGATACCGGTGCCGGAGCGCCGTAAATTTCAAGGCCTTATGGCATCGACAGATGCAGAGAGCGGGGGGCGGCGTAACCTGCTCGGCCGCCGCAACATCGCCGTGCTGGCTGCGGCAGCGGGTTGTCTGATCGCAGGCTATCTCACTCTGCAGGCCGGAGCGACGAGTCTGGCTGCGGTGCTGCTCGTCGTCGGCTATTGCGTGCTCTTCCCTCTGGCGATCGCTCTTTGAGGGGTCCGGTTCCCGCCGGTCCTTCGTGCAGGGACGGCGGCAGAACGCGTCACCCTTACACCATGGGGTGACGGCTCTGTCCTCCGCCCGGGCGAATAGCTCAGCGGTTCAGAGCGCCTGCCTTACACGCAGGAAGTCGGGGGTTCGAATCCCTCTTCGCCCATGCGCCCGTAAAGCGAATCAGGGCGGGGCCACCACGGTTCGTGGTTGAACACTCTGGAGGTTGTGCGGAATGCGCTTCACCCCTCTCCTTCTGGCCGGCATGGCCGTTCTGACGGCTGCTCCTGCTTCGGCGCAACTGAGATCGAGCCGGCCCCCGCGGCCCGTGCAAAACCTGCCGCGGCTGCTGGTCGCCAATCCGTACACCTTCTCGACGACGGACTCCTCGGCCGCGGTGCGCATCGGGGCCGGGCTCCGGGAGCGGCTCGAGACCAAGGTCGACAAGTGGTACATGATCATCCAGCGGGCGCAGATGAACGAGGCGCTCCGCCAGTACGCCTATCCCGAGGATGCCGTGCTGCCGCCGCTCGTCGCCCGCCAGCTCGCGACGTCGCTCCAGGCCCGGGCCCTCGTGGTCTCGACGCTCAGCCGGGAAGGGGGTCGCGTCACGGTCGAGTCGCGGGTGACCCGGATCAACGACGACGCCGGCCACATCGTGCGCCTCTCGCAGGCGGCGAACCAGTCGTTCGAGGAGCTCGGCCAGCGGCTCGCGGATACCCTCGAGACGGCGTTCAGGGCGCTTCCCGACGCCCAGCAGTGTGAGACGCTGCGGGGCACGAACGCCGCCCGCGCGGCCGAGGCCGCGGCCAAGGCGCTAAGGACCCAGCCGAACCACGGGCTCGCGGAGTACTGCCTGGCGCAGATCGCCGTGGCGAAGAAGGCGCCCGTCGACATCGTCATCGCGCATCTGCGGAACGCCACCAAGGGCGACCGCCTCTCCCTCGAGGCGTGGACGGCGCTGGGCGTGCAATATCAGGCGAAGGGCGACACCGCCAACACCGTGCAGACCTTCAAGGAGATGCTCCGGGTCGCCCCGACGAACCAGAAGCTTCGCGAGGAAGTCTTCCGGTATCTGGTCGGGGCCGGGCAGCCGGACGCGGCGGAGGAAGTGTCGAACGAGGGCATCGCCATCGACTCGGCGAACGCGGACATGTGGGACCTCCGCGCGGGCGCCTGCCTGTTCCAGGAAGACAAGCCCGAGAAGGTCCGTTGCGCGCTGGAGTCGATCGACCAGGTGTTCGCGATCGACACCGCCAAGGCGGACACGCTTTTCATCATCAAGGCGATCTACGCCGCCACGCGCGAGAAGGCTCCCGACACGACGCGGCTGGTCAAGTGGGCCAACCTGGGCGCGGCCAAGTTCCCCAACAACAGCGCCATCCTCGCCGGGCGGGTCACCGCCTTCTCCTGGACCGGCCCGATCGACAGCCTCGTCGCCGCGACCAGGGTGCTGGTGGCGGTCGATTCCTCCGACCTCACGCCGGTGGTCCGCGCCGTCAAGGCGCTGGCGGAAGCCAAGCGGGGGCGGGAGGCGCTCGAACTGGGCCAGTATCTCGAGCGGCTGGGCGGACCCCAGGAGAAGCAGAACCTCGCGATCATCGCCGCACAGGGCGCCCTGCCGCTGCTGCAGCAGCCCGGCCAGGATCTGCCGCTGGCGGCCGACATGGCGCGGAAGGCGATCGCCCACACGCAAGCCGGCACGCCCGTCGCGGCGCTCGCGAATTACGGGCTCGGGCTGTCGCTCTTCTTCCAGGCGGCCGCGATCGACGAGCAAGCGTTCAAGACCAAGTCGTGCGATCTGGCCAGGCGCATGAAGACCCTTTTCGACGAAGCCGGACCGGCGCTGCAGGCAGGACGCTCCATCCAGCCCCCGTACGTGGACAAGCTCCTGGAGGGCGTGCAGGGCTTTACGCCGCGGGTGAATTCCATGCTCCGCGCGTATTGCAAGTGACTGAGGAGCCGTCTATTTTCCGGAGCTTCGCAGCAGGGGCTGTAGCTCAGCTTGGTTAGAGTGCCGCACTGTCACTGCGGAGGTCGCGGGTTCGAGCCCCGTCAGCCCCGCTCAGTCGCGACCGCCTTCACCCCGTCCGGTTCCCGGGCGGGGTGAAGAGTTTCGGGACGGTGAGCCAATCGGCGGGGGCGTTTCACGTCCCGGTTCTCACGGAAGCCATCCTCGATGCCGCGCGCGGCGGCCGCCGCGCGGTCGACGCCACGCTCGGCCACGGCGGGCACGCCGAGGCGCTCCGGAATGCCGGGTTCGACATCCTGGGCATCGATCGCGACCCCGAGGCGCTCGCGATCGCGCGGCGCCGGCTCGGCGAGGAGCGGATCCGGTATCTCGAAGCGTGGTTCGCGTCGGAGGAGGCGCTCGACGCCGCGCGCGGTTTCCGGCCGGATTTCGTGCTGCTCGATCTCGGCGTGTCCTCGCGCCAGCTCGACGACGAAGCGCGCGGCTTCACCTTCCGGCCCGGCGCCCCGCTCGACATGCGCATGGAGCGGTCCGGCCCCACCGCGGCCGACCTGCTCAACCGCACCGCGGAGACCACGTTGCGCCGGTGGTTCGCCGACTACGGGGATGAGCGCCGCGCGGGACGCCTCGCCGCCGAGATCGCGCGCCGGCGGCAGCGCGCGGCCTTCACGACGAGCGACGATCTCGTCAACGCCATCCGCGCCGTCCTCGGCGCGCGCTCCGGTCCGGACGACTTCGCCCGCCTGTTTCAGGCCGTCCGCATCGCGGTCAATGGCGAGCTCGACGAGCTCGCGGCGGCACTCCCGGCCTACCGCGACGCGCTCGAGCCGGGCGGTGTCCTCGCCGTCCTCAGTTATCATTCGGGGGAAGATCGTCTCGTCAAGCACGCCTTCCGCGAATGGAGTCGCGCCTGCATCTGTCCGCCGGAGCAGCCGGTCTGCACCTGTCGCGGCCGGCCGCTGGGACACGAGGCCCCGAAGGGCGGGGTGACGCCGTCGGCGGAGGAGATCGCCGGGAATCCGCGGGCCCGGAGCGCGCGCCTCAGGCTCTTCCGTCTCGCCGATGACACTGCGCGGTAGACACTGGTTGCTGCTCTGGCTTCTCGTCTTTCTCGGCACCGCCGTCGCGGTGGTGTCGCGTCAGCACGATGCCCTGGTCACCGCGCGCCGGCTCGGCGAGATCCGGGCCGAGCGGACGACGCTGGAGGCCCGCCGGACCGAGCTGCTGGCGCGCATCAAGGTCGCTTCGGGCCGTCCGGTGCTCGTTCCCCGAGCCGAGCGCATGGGACTCCGTTTTCCCGACGATTCGGAGGCGACCGTGCTGGAGCTGACGCCGCCGGCTTCCTCCTCGAAACGCTGAGATGGCCAAGCCGGCGGCGAGGATCCTCGCCCTGCAGGTGGTCTTCGGCGCGGCCGCACTCCTCGTGATCGGGCGCGCCGGGTACCTGCAGCTCGTTCGCGGGCGGGAGTTCGCGATCCGCGCGCGACAGGAGCGCACGCGCCCCGTGGAGATCGAAGCGCGGCGGGGGACCATCTACGACCGGAACGGCACGCCGCTCGCCGTCTCGCAAGCCAAATTCCGCGTGGGGATCGCGCTCGACCAGGTCCGGGACACCGCGCGGGTCATCCGGATCGCCGCGCGGGATCTGGGCGTCCGGGTGCAGGGCCTCCGCGCCGCGTTCCAGCGGGGCACGCCTCGCTACTTCTATGTCCACGGCCCCTTCACGGCGACCGAGATCGACCGTCTCCGCCGCCAGCGGGGTGTGTATCTGGAAGACGTCTACCTCCGCGCCTATCCGTCCGGCATCCTGGCCCGGCCGATTCTCGGCGGCCTCGCCGCCGAGGGAAACCGGGGCGCCTCGGGGCTCGAGCGCTACCTCGATACGCTGCTGGCCGGCACGCCGGGTCTCACCGTCGATCTCAAGGATCCCAGCGGGCGCCGGTTCGAGTCGCCGGGCCGGCGGATGCGCGAGCCGGTCGCCGGGCACGACGTGGTCCTGGCGCTCGACGCCGAGCTCCAGAGCATCGCCGAGCACGGGCTCGCGCAGACACTCAGGGAAACCCAGGCGGAAGCCGGTGACGTGGTGTTCCTCGATGCCCGCACCGGCGAGCTGCTGGCGCTCGCGTCGCGCACGGCGGGCGGGGCCGCGGCGACGGCATCGGTCTTCACCGGGATCTTCGAGCCGGGCTCCACCGCGAAGACGTTCACCGCCGCGGCCCTGCTCGCGCTCGGCCGCGTGGGCGACGCGGAGACGGTCTCGGGCGAGGGCGGCGAATGGGTTCTCGAGCGCGGGCGAGCCCGCCGGGTCATCCACGACACCCATGCCGAGGAGGGGCAGATCACGCTCGCCCGCGCGATGCAGGTCTCGAGCAACATCGGGATGGCGAAGTTCTCCATGCGCCTCGCGCCGGGGGAGCACTACGACATGCTCCGGGCGTTCGGGTTCGGCAGCGCGACCGGGGTGGAGTTTCCCTCGGAGTCCGAGGGCCGGGTCCGCCCGGCGGACACCTGGTCGCCGGTCTACGACGGTCCCAGCGTCGCGATGGGCTACACCTTCGCGGTGACGGCGGTGCAGCTCGCCGCGGCGTACGGGGCGATCGCCAACGGGGGCGTGCTCATGGCGCCGACGCTCATCCGGGAGATCCGCGATCCGGCCGGCGTGGTGGTGTATCGTCACCGCCCGGAGCCGGTACGCCGGGTCGTGACGCCCGAGCTCGCGGCGCGGCTGCGCGGGCTGCTGGCCGAGGCCGCAAGCGATTCCGGCACCGGCGGGCAGTCCCAGCTCCGCTACGGGGTGCTCGGCAAGACCGGAACCTCGCGCGAGGTCCAGGGCGGGCGATACACTGCGGGAGACTACCGGGCATCGTTCGCGGGGATGTTCCCGGCGCGGGATCCCCAGGTCGCCTTCGTCGTGACGATCAGCCGGCCGCGCGGGGACTACTACGGCGGGCTCATCGCGGCGCCGCTCACCCGAAGTCTCCTGCAGCAGGCGCTCGCCGCCCGGCGGGTGGCGCTCGATCGAGCCGCGCTCGCGGAGGCGTCGGCCGAGGCGCCGGTGGCGCGGTCCAGCGGTCGGAGAGCGCCCGCGGCGTCCCCGCGGAACGCGGTGACCCGCTTCCCGGTGCCTGCGGCGGCATCGCGCGCGCCGGCGGGGGTGGAAGTGCCGGAGGTGACGGGCCTCCGGGTGCGGGCCGCGGCGCTCGCGCTCCACCGTCGCGGGTTCCGGGTGAAGGTGAACGGCAGCGGCTTCGTGACCCGGACCGAGCCGGCCGCGGGTGACACGCTGCGCGCCGGCCGCACGGTCGTGATCCACGCGCGCGCACCGTGAGGGACGCCCCGGCCCTCCTCGCCGCGCTCCGGCGCGCGGATCTGCTGATCGAAGCTCCGGAGCCGGAGGCGTTGCCCGGATTCTCGAACCTCGCCGTCGACAGCCGGTCGGCGGCGCCGGGAACCCTCTTCATCGCGGTCCGCGGCTCCCAGACCGACGGTCACCGCTTCGTCCCGGACGCCATCGCGCGCGGCGCCGCCGGCGTGGTGGTGGAAGAGGCGGCCGGCGACGGAGCGGCGCGGATCGTGGTGCGGGACGCGCGGCGCGCCGCGATCGTGCTGGCCCGAACCTGGTACGACGACCCCGCCGCCGCCCTCCAGCTGGTCGGGGTGACGGGCACCAACGGCAAGACGACCACCACGGGCCTCGCGCGGCATCTCCTCAACCGGAACGGCGACACGGCGGGCATGGGCACGCTCGGCTGCACCGACGGAGCGGGGGATGCCGTGCCGTCCGCCGCCGGCTCGTTGACGACCCCGGGCCCGCTCGATCTGCAGGCGACGTTCGCCACACTGCGCGACCGCAAGGTCCGCCGCGTGGTGATGGAGGCGTCGTCGCACAGCCTCGATCAGGGACGACTGGACGGACTCGTCTTTGCGGCCGCGATCTTCACCAACCTGAGCCGCGACCACCTCGATTATCACGGCAGCATGGAGGCCTACCACGCGGCCAAGCTGCGTCTGCTCGATCTCCTGGCCCCGGACGGCGTGCTCGCCGTGAATGCCGATGACCCCGCCTGGGAGGGGATCGGGCGGACGCGCCGCACGGTCACGTTCGGCATGCGGCGTCCGGCCGACCTCCGCGCCGTCGACGCGCAGTGCGGGGCGGCGGGGAGCCGGTTCCGGATCGAGGGACGCTTCGGGATCCGGGAGGCGACGCTCCCCCTGCCGGGCGACTTCAACATCGCGAACGCGCTCGCCGCCGCCGCGGTCGCTCTCGGCCTCGGCGTCGCGCTCGACGAGGTCGTCGCGCGCCTCGACGACGCGCCGCAGGTGCCGGGACGGATGGAGCGGATCGCGGGAGGCGCGTTCACCGTGCTCCGGGACTACGCCCACACTCCCGATGCGCTCTCCCGTGCCCTCGAGACGCTCCGGCCCCTCACCACCGGGCGGCTGATCGTGCTGTTCGGCTGCGGCGGCGACCGCGACCGGGGCAAGCGGCCGCTCATGGGACGCGCGGCCGCGGCCGGTGCCGATTTCGTCTTCCTCACCTCCGACAATCCCCGCACGGAGGATCCGGAGCGGATTCTCGACGAGATCCAGGCCGGACTGCCTGCCGGCGCCCCCCACCTCCGGATGAGCGACCGGCGCACCGCGATCGCGGCGGCGCTCGCCGAGGCGAAGGCGGGGGACACGGTGCTGCTCGCCGGGAAGGGACACGAGAGCTATCAGGTGATCGGCACCGAATCGCGACCGTTCGACGAGCGCGCGATCGTCCGGGAGCTGCTCGGCGGGCGCGGAGCGCCGGCGTGAGCGTTCCTCCCGGGGGAGGCAATCGGCGATGAAATGGACCGATGCCGAGGTCCGGGCCGCGCTCGGGCTCGCGGACCCGCCGCGAGCCGTTGCGTTCACGGCCGTAGCGACCGATACCCGGAGTCTCCAGGCCGGCGCGCTCTTCGTGGCGCTCGCGGGCGAGCGCTTCGACGCGCACGCGTTCCTGGCCGATGCCAAAGCCGCGGGAGCGGCCGGTGCCATCGTGCGGACGGGAACTCCTCCCGTGCCGGGACTCACGTTCTACGAGGTGCCGGATACGCTCCGCGCTCTCGGCGATCTGGCCCGACACCGGCGCCGGGGACTCAACGGCCCGGTCGTCGCGGTGACCGGCACCAACGGGAAGACGTCGACCAAGGAGATGCTCGCGGCCGCGCTCCGGACCCGGTACCGCACCCATGCCACCCGCATCAACCTGAACAATCTCGTCGGCGTGCCGCTCACGATCCTGGAGGCGCCCGACGACACCGAAGCCATGGTCGTGGAGGCGGGGGCGAATCTCCCCGGTGAGATCCTGCGGCATCGCGAGGTGATCGAGCCGAGCATCAGCGTCGTGACCAACGTGGCCGCCGGCCATCTCGAGGGGTTCGGCAGCGGGGAGGCCGTGCTCCGGGAGAAGCTCGCGCTCACCGACGGTATCGCCCTCGCGGTGGTCGGTCCCGAGCCGCCGGCGCTGGCGGAGCTGGCCCGGGCGCGGGCCCGGCGCGTGGTGACCGCGGGGCTCTCGGGAGCGGAGCGGACGCCGACCGGCGTGGATCTCCTGGACGACGGCAGCCCCCGGGTCACGATCGGAAGCCGGAGCTTCGTGCTCCCGGCCCGGGGCCGCCATCAGGCCGGGAACGCGATGCTCGCCTGGGCGGTCGCGGAAGCGCTGGGTCTCGACCTCGATCGGGTCGCAGTCGCGCTGGCCGAGGTGCGGCTGCCTGGCGGCCGGGGGGAGCTCACGCGGCTCGGCGGGCTCACGATTCTCAACGACTCGTACAACGCGAACCCGGCGTCCTTCCGGGCGGCGATCGAGCTCGCGCGCGCGCTGCGGCGCGACCGGCGGCTGGTCTTCGTCGCGGGGACGATGCGCGAGCTGGGACGCGCCTCCCCGGCGCTGCACGCCGAGATCGCCTCGCTGCTGGTCGCGCTCAAGCCGGATCTCCTCGGCGCGGTCGGGGAGTTCGTCGAGGCGCTCGCGCCCTATCGGGATGCGCTCGGCGACCGGCTGCTCACCGCCCCCGATGCCGCCGCGCTCGGCCCGCCGCTCGCGGCGCGGCTCGCGGGCGACGAGCTGGTCGTGCTCAAGGGCAGCCGCGGCGTTGCCTTGGAGCGCATCCTCCCTGATCTTGCGGCACTTCCTTCTCGGTCGTCCTGAGGCGCGATGCTCTATCACCTGCTCGCACCGCTGGGCAAAGACGCGCTGATCTTCAATCTCTTCACCTACATCAGCTTCCGCGCGGCGGGGGCGATGCTCACCGCGCTGCTGTTCGCCTTCCTCGTGGGCCCGGCGATCATCGCGCGGCTGCGGGCGCGCCGCATCGGGCAGGTGGTTCGGACCGAGTCGCTGGCGACCCATCAGGAGAAGCGCGGCACGCCCACGATGGGCGGCCTGATCATCCTGCTCGCCACCGTGGTGCCGACGCTCCTCTGGGCGCCGCTCACCAACCGGTTCGTCGTCGTCGCGATGCTCGCGATGCTCTGGTGCGGGGCGATCGGCTTCCTCGACGACTACCTGAAGATCGTGGAAGGGAAGAGCCGCGGGCTGGTCGCGAAGTGGAAGCTCGCGGGGCAGACCATCTTCGGCCTCGTGCTCGGCCTGTACCTCCTGCAGTGGCCGGTGGTGTCGCCCGACACGATCCCGGCGACCGCCACCCAGCTCCCCTTCCTCAAGTACACGGTCGTGAACTTCTTCCCGGTCATCTACGTGCTGTTCGTGACCGCGGTGGTCACCGGGAGCAGCAACGCGGTCAACATGACGGACGGCCTCGACGGCCTCGCCGCCGGCCTCACCGCCATCGCGGCCGCGGCCTGGGCGTTCTTCGCGTACATCTTCGGCCGCACCGACGCGACCAGCTACCTCCAGTTCTACTATCTGCCGGGCGCGGGGGAGCTGACCGTCTTCTGCGCCGCGCTGATGGGTGGAGCGCTCGGCTTTCTCTGGTTCAACGCGCACCCCGCCCAGGTGTTCATGGGGGACACGGGGTCGCTGGCGATCGGCGGCGCGCTGGGCACCGTGAGCATCCTGCTCAAGGCGGAGTTCCTGCTCGTCCTGATCGGCGGCGTGTTCGTGGCGGAGCAGGTGTCGGTCATGCTGCAGATGGGCGTGTACAAGTGGCACAAGCGCACCCGCGGCCGGGAGTACGCCGACGCGCACCGGGTGTTCCGGATGGCGCCGCTCCACCACCACTTCGAGAAGAAGGGGTGGGAAGAGACCGCGGTGGTGACGCGGTTCTACATCCTCGGCATCCTGTGCGCGCTCGTCGCGTTCGCCACGCTCAAGCTGCGGTGACCGAGACCGGGCGCGGGGAGGCGGCCATCATCGGACTCGGGCGGAGCGGGCTCGCGGCGGCGCGTTTGCTCCGCCGCCGCGGGTTCGCCGTCTACGCCTCGGATGCGGGGTCGGGCGAGACGCTCGAGCAGGTGGCCCGCGAGCTCGAAGCCGAGGGGGCGGACGCCGACGTCGGGTCGCACGACCTCGACCGCATCGGGCGCGCCGTGCTCTGCGTGGTCTCGCCGGGCGTGCCTCCCGATGCGCCGCCGATCGCGGCGGCCCGCCGCGCCGGCGTAGCGGTCCGGGCGGAGGCCGACCTCGGGCTCGAGGCGCTGCGCGGGGTGCCCTACGTCGCGGTCAGCGGGACGAACGGGAAGACGACCACCACGGCGCTGGTCGGGCATCTGCTCGCCGCCGCGGGGCGGCGGACCGTGACCTGCGGCAATATCGGCACCCCCGTGAGCCAGGTCGCACTCGAGCCCGCGCCGCCCGAGTGGATGGCGGTCGAGCTGTCGTCGTTTCAGCTCCACGACATGACCCGGACGCGCCCGGCGGTCGGCATCCTCACGAACCTGGCTCCTGATCACCTGGACCGGTACCCGGGGCTGGAGGACTATTACGCCGACAAGCGCCGGCTCTTTCTCAACGCGGCGCCCGGCTCAATCTGGGTGATCAACGCGGACGACCCCGCGTCCGTCGAGATGGCCGAGGGCGTCGCCGGCAGCGTGCTCCGGTTTTCGGTGCGCGGGCGTGCCGACGCGTGGCTCGACCGCGGCGCCGGCCAGTTGCGCCTCGGCGCGGAGCCGCTCCTCCAGCGGGCGGAGCTCGGTCTCCTCGGCGATCACAACGTCGCCAACGCGCTCGCCGCCGCGCTCGCGGTCTCCCGGACCGGCGTCGGTGTCGAAGCACTGGCCGACGGGCTCCGGAGCTTCCGGCCGCTCCCGCACCGGATGGAGCCGGTCGCGGAGGTGGACGGGGTGCTCTACCTCAACGACTCCAAGGCTACCAACATCGCCTCGACGGAGGTGGCGCTCGCGGCGCTCGAGCGGCCGTACGTGCTGCTGCTCGGCGGCCGGCACAAGGGCGAGCCCTACACCCGCCTCGTGCCGCTGCTCCGGGAGCGCTGCCGCGCGGTGGTCGCGTACGGCGAGGCGGGACCGATCGTCGCGGCGGACCTCTCGGGGCCGGTCCCGCTCGAGCACGTCACTTCGGGCGACTTCGAGGAGGTCATGAGCCGGGCGCGGGCGCTCGCCCGTTCCGGCGACGCCGTGCTGCTGTCGCCGGCCTGCTCGAGCTACGACATGTTCCGGAACTACGAGGAGCGCGGCGCCCGATTCCGGGAGATCGTGCGGCGGTGGAGCGGCGCCGGGGAGGCCGCACGGTGAGCGCTCCGGCCATCCGGCATCCCGGCGAGCTCCGGTGGGAGACGCGCCTGCTCGGCGTGGTGACGGCCACGCTCACCGCGTTCGGCATCGCGAGCCTGTACGCGGCGGCGACCATGCAGGAGAACGCCTTCCGGCTCGCCCTGAACCAGCTGGTCGGCGCGATCGCCGGCGGGATGCTCCTCGGCATTGCCTCGTACGTGGACTATCACCGCTGGCGGGATCTGGCGTGGCCGCTGCTCCTGGCCGTGCTGGTGGCGCTCGTGATTCCGCTGCTTCCCTTCACGGTCGCCATCTCGCGCCCCGTGAACGGCGCGCGCCGCTGGGTGGACATCGGGCCGGTGAACTTCCAGCCGTCGGAAGCGGCGCGCTTCGCGGTGATCGTCTGGACCGCAATGCTCGCCGCGAAGAAGGGCGAGGCGGTCCGCGGCTTCAAGAAGGGCGTCGCGCCGTTCGTCGTCGTCCTCGGGCTCGTGTCGCTCCTCATCCTCCTCGAGCCCAACCTGTCGATGTCCGTCCTGGTGGCGCTCATCGGGGGCGTCGTCCTGTTCACGGCGGGCGCCAAGATCGGGCACTTCCTCCTGCTCGGCGTCGCCGCGTTCTTCGCGGCGCTTTCGCTCATCTGGGCGGAGGGGTATCGCCTCGAGCGGCTTCGCTGCTTCCTCGAGCCGTGCGCGGGCGGCGGCGACTACCAGCTCGGCCAGGCGCTGATCGGGTTCGGCGCGGGCGGCCCGCTGGGGGTGGGCTTCGGGCAGGGCCAGCTCAAGATGAACTATCTCCCCTATGCCTATTCCGATTTCCTCTTCAGCACGATCGGCGAGGAGTGGGGCTTCCTCGGCGTGCTGATCGTGGTTCTGCTGTTCGGGATCTTCTGCTGGCTCGGGTTCCGGATCGCGAAGACCGCGCCGGACCCGTTCGGCCAGTACCTGGCGACGGGCATCACGGTGGCCGTCGCGCTGTCGGCGGCGCTCCACATGCTCGTCACCCTGGGACTCATGCCGACGACGGGACTGTCGCTGCCGTTCATGTCGCACGGCCGCTCCGGTCTCGTCATCGCGCTGCTGTCGGTGGGCGTGCTGGTGAACATCGGGCGGCTGCGCGGGAAACCACGGAGACCCGACAGGTGATCGCTCAACCGTCAACGGTCCTCTTCGCCTGCGTGCACAACGCCGGCCGCTCGCAGATGGCCGCCGCCATCTTCACCATGCTCGCGGACTACGCCCGGGCGCGCGCGATGTCCGCGGGCACCCGGCCGCTCGATCGGGTGCATCCCGAGGTCGTGGACGTGATGGCCGAGATCGGGATCGACCTCTCCGCCGCCAAGCCCCGGGTGCTCACCGAGGGTCTCGCGCGCGAGGCTCGCCTCCTGGTCACGATGGGCTGCGGCGAAGAATGCCCCTATGTGCCCGGTCTTACCGTCGTCGACTGGGCCATCCCCGATCCCAAAGGCCGGCCGGCCGACGACGTGCGGGTGATCCGGGAGACGATTCAAGCCTTCGTGGTCGAATTGCTGAGAGCGCACGGGTGGGAGCGAGACCGTTGACCCGGTCGCCGGGCAACGGTCACCGGTCCACCATCCTCATCGCCGGCGGCGGCACCGGCGGCCACCTGATGCCCGCGCTCGCCATCGCCGAGGCGATCCGTGCCGCGTCGCCCACGCGTCGCATCGTGCTCGTGGGAGCGGCACGCGGGGTGGAGGCGTCGCTGCTCCCTGCGCGGGACTTCCCCTTCCATCTGCTTCCGGCCGAGCCGATCTACCGGCGGCAATGGTGGAAGAACATCCGGTGGCCGCTCGTAGCCCTGCGTCTCACCGCCCTGGTCCGGCGTCTGCTCGATGCGGAGCATCCCGCGCTCGTGATCGGAACCGGCGGCTACGCGTCCGGCCCGGTGGTCTGGGCCGCGGCGCGGCGCGGCATTCCGACGGCGATCCAGGAGCAGAACGCCTATCCGGGCCTCGCGACGCGCCGGCTGGCCGGACGGGCGCGACAGATCTGGCTGGGCGTTCCCGAAGCGCGGGCGTTCCTCCGGCCCGGGAAGAGGACCGAGGTCATCGACACGGGGAATCCCATCGCTCCGCCCGATCCCTCGCGCCGCGCCGCGGCGCTGGAGCGGTTCGGTCTGGAAACCGGACGCCCCGTGCTCCTGGTTTCCGGGGGGAGCCAGGGCGCCGCCGCGATCAACGAAGCGGTGGCCGGCGTTCTCGCCGTCGGCGGCTTCGACGGGACGGCGCTGCTCTGGTCGACCGGCCGGCCGGCCCACGAGCGCTATCGCGCGCTGCATCGCCCGCCCGACGTCCAGGTTCATGCCTTCATCGATCCAATGGCGGATGCGTACGCCGTCACCGACGTGGCCGTCGGACGGGCGGGCATGATGACGATCGCCGAGCTCTGCGCCTGGGGGGTCCCCTCGATCCTGATTCCGCACCCGACGGCCGCCGGCGACCACCAGACGGCGAATGCCCGCGTTCTGGCCGAGGCGGGTGCCGCGATCCACCTCCCGCAGCCGGCGCTCGCGCCCGCGCGGCTGCGCGAGGAGGCGCTGGGGCTCCTCGGCGACCGGGGCCGCCGCGACGCGATGGCGGCGGCCGCGCGGCAGCGCGGACGGCCGGACGCGGCGGCGCGAATCGCGGCCCTTGCCGGGGTCCTTTCGGGGTAGGTCGGCTCTTTCACAAGTTGCGGCGCCTTTTTAGATTAGCTCATCCGCCATGAACCTCTTTCTCCCATCGGAGCCGCGCCCGCTGCACTTCGTGGGAGCGGGCGGCGCGGGGATGAGTGCCCTGGCGCTCATCGCTCTCCGCCGGGGGGTCGCCGTCACCGGCTCGGATGCGGACCCGAGCGGCCTCGCGGATCTGGTCGCGGCCGGGGCGCGGATGGTGGAAGGCTCGGCGCCGACTCTCGCTGCGGGAGCGAGGGCGGTGATCGCGAGCGCGGCGATCCCGGAGCAGCATCCGGATCTCGTGGCGGCGCGGGGGCGCGGCGTCCCCGTGGTGTCGCGCAAGGTGGCGCTCGCCAGGCTGATCGGGACGACGCGCTGCGTGGGCATCGCCGGCACGCACGGAAAGACGACGACGACGGTGATGACGACGGAGGCCCTGGCGGCCGCGGGTTACGGGGTCACGGGGCTCGCCGGCGGGCGCGTCGCGGCCTGGGGCGGGAACGCGCGGATCACCGGCGACGCGCTCTACGTCGTCGAAGCGGACGAATACGATCAGGCCTTTCTCACCCTCACGCCCACGGTCGCCGTGGTGACCAACGTCGAGGCCGATCATCTCGAGTGCTACGGCTCCCTCGAGGCGCTCGAGGACGCCTTCGTCACCTTCGCCGGCCGGGCGGAACGCGCGCTCGTGGGCGACGACTCCGAGGGGGCGAATCGCGTCGCGGCCCGGCTCCGGGCCGAGCGGGTCTGGCGGTTCGGCACCAGCGCGCCCGACCTCCATCTGGACGCGATCGAGACCGACCCGGCGGGCTCCCGCGCGACCCTCTCGCTGCCGGACCGCGGCGACGTCGCGATCGCCCTGCAGGTGCCGGGCATCCACAACCTGCGGAACGCCACGGCCGCGCTCGGCGTGGTGCTGGCACTGGGCGGGAACCTTGAGGCCGCCCTCGAGTCGCTGGCGCGGTTTCGCGGCGTGGGCCGCCGGTTCGAGCGGCTGGGTGAGGCCGGCGGCGTGACCCTGGTCGACGATTACGCGCACCATCCCACCGAGCTCCGAGCGACCCTCGCCGCCGCGCGCCAGGCTTTTCCCGGCCGCCGCCTGGTGGCGGCCTTCCAGCCGCATCTCTACTCGCGGACGGCGGAGCACGGGGACGCCATGGGTGACGCGCTCGCCGCGGCGGATCTCGTCGTGGTGACCGACGTCTACGCCGCTCGCGAGCAGCCGCTGCCCGGCGTCACCGGCGAGCGGGTGGCCAACGCCGCCCGTGACCGGGGCGTGCAAACGGTGTACGAGCCCGCCCGCGACGCGCTCGGCGCGCGCGTCGCGGAGCTGGTCCGGCCCGGCGACGTCGTGCTCTCGCTCGGCGCCGGCGACATTACCCGCCTCGGGCCCGAGCTCCGGGCCATCCTGGGGAACGGATGACGCCGCGCCGCGCGAGGGCCCGCGCGACCGCCGGGGCCACGGCGCCGCGCTGGCGTTCCTCGCGCCGGCAGCTCGTGATCGGCTCGCTGGTGCTCGTCACTGC
>JBOHSH010000046.1:0-30833 GCA_050733195.1 Gemmatimonadales bacterium | reverse complement strand
CGGCCGATGGTTCGGACCAGGCGGCCGGTCCGGTCGTACACCTTGATGATCGGCGGCTTCGCGTCCGCGACGTAGAGCCGGCCTTCGCCATCGAAGGCCATCGAGCGGGGCTCGATCAGCTCCGACTCGGTGCCGTCCTCTCCCTGAATCCGTCCGGCCTCCTCGAGCCGCCAGCCGGAGGTCGAGTCCCGCCATCCGGTCGGCGCCTCGCTGGTCACTCTTTCGATGCCGCCCGGGAGAGTGTCCACCACGGCGCGCGCGAGGGGGGCCGCGGAGGTTCGGGAGCAGGCGGCGGCGAGCAGGGCTGCGGCAACGGCGATGCGGCGGCGTCTCATGGGCGGACTCCGGTGATGGCCGACCGAACGACGTAGTACTCGTCTTCTTCACCCCGCTGAATCGACCAGATCGTGTTCCCGCGAGCCGTGATCAGCGTGGACCTCCAGGGCAGCTCGATCCGGCCGAGATAGGTCCCATCGGGGCGATACACGTCCCACACCCGGCGTTCCCTCCAGCGAAGCGGCGGCGGGGGCGATGCGCCTGGCGGTGCCCGCGTCGGCGGAGGGTCGTACTCCTCTCCTCTTGTGTGGAACTGCACCCAGACCCGGTCATCCATATCCACCACGAGATCGCGGAAGAACGGCTTGGTTGCCGGAACCGGCCCGGGCTTCGGGCCGATCACGATCACATTCGATGGGCGATTCCGCTCCTGGTGTTCCGCGCGCACCTGATGGTTTCGACGCTCCTCAGGCGCCAAAGGGATGGGTCGCACGTCCCGCTCGATCCTCACGACGCGCCCACCCTCGCCGTGGATGGTCACCCGATAGGCATTCCCGTGCCCCGAGACGAAACGGCCCGAGCGGGTCCGGGTCCAGAGCTTCTGGGGGGTGAAGAACGAGCCGCCGCCCGGCGGTCCCGCGATCTCGGGAGGGTGAATCGTGTCGCGCAGCACGCCCTCGCGGTCGAGACGCGCCAGGGCGACCGGAAAGTCGCTGCCCTGGATCGGCTCGTGCGAGACGATCTTGACCAGCACCTCGCCCGAGGCATCGACGTACATGGACTGCTGGCCATAGAAGCCGGCGGGGACGCGCCAGCTCGGAAGCGGGCTTCCGTCGCGCGTCCAGCGATTGATCCGCGCGTTTCTCGGATCGTACATGAGGAGGTTGCCGGCGGGGTCCTCCGCCAGCCCGAGCGTCTGGTTCCGGTACTCGCCCGGCCCCGCGCCGTCGCGCCCCAGCGTTTTTGCATACCGGCCGTCCGCACCGAAGAGCCGGAGCGCCGGCACGCTCGCGTCGAACACGGCGACGCCGCCGTCGCGGAAGACGGCCACGGCCTGCATCTGCCCGAAGGACTCCTCTTCCCGCCCGTCGAGCTTCCCGATCCGGAGCTGCTCGACGACGCGAGCTCCGTCGCCCCAGACGCTCCCGGACCGGGTTCGCACGATCGTCGTGTCTCCCCGCACCGAGCGGTCGGCCTTCCAGGAACCGGCCGGCACGAGCTCTTGAGCCGCGCCTAAGCCGAAGGGAAGGGCGGCCAGCGCCGCCGCCGTCATCGCCGTGATGGAGCGCATGATCCCTCCGGGCGTAGGACTGCTAGCTCCTCGATATCGCAAACAGTGCAGGGTGCTCGATGCCGTCCTCGTCCATCAGGGCGCCGGCCACGAAGTCCGCGCCGATCTGCGTCACCCGGAATCCCCTCGGCATCTCGATCCTGCCGAGCCAGCGTCCGGAGGGATCGAACACGACCCAGCGCTGGCCCAGGTCGCGCGGGCGCTCGTATTCCTGCACCCAGAGGTTGCCGAGTGCGTCGACCCGGAGCCGCTCGAAGTAGGGGAACGTCTCCGCGGTGGGCCGGGGCCGCTCCGGCAGCGGGTTGCCGGCCCGGTCGCGCTCGCGGACGTCGTCGGGATTGCGGCCGGCGGCGCGGGCCAGCGCGCGGGCGGCCGTGACCTGGCGGCCCGCCTCCGCCTTCCGGTCTTCCTCGGTAACCCGCACTTCCTCCGCCTTCCATCGGATGATGCGGAGCAGCCGGCCCGCCTCGTCGAAGACGCGGATCTCGGGCCGGTCGTTGAAGCCGAAATAGAAGTGCCCGTGGTCGGTGGTGACCGCGCGGGACCTCCCGAAGACCACGTTCGTCACGCCGGTTCCGTCGGCGTGCATCTCGGACGAGGGAAACCGCCCGAGCGGCGTGCCGGCGCCTCCGTCCCTGGGGATGCTCTGCAGCGAGGTGGAATCGACCCAGGTGCCAGGCTCCGCGCGCGGGCCTGAGCGGTCGAACGCATCCACGAGCAGCAGCTGGCTGGTGAGCAGGCCGTACGGCATGCCGTTGACCGCGGCGTCCGGGCCCGACGTGGCGATGCGGCCTTCGGCGGTGAGCAGCGTGAAGCGCCGGAGCCGGGCATCGAACACGAGCAGCGAGTCACCGGGAAGAAAGGCTCCCCAGGTCAGCCGCTGGAACTCCCCGGGACCCCGGCCCTTACGCCCGGCGGACCAGAGCCGGCGGCCAGTGGAGTCGAACGCGCTGACGGCAAGCACGACCTGATCCAGCACTACGGTGACGCCGTCCTTCCGGCGGAGGACGGTCGCGGGTTCGCGATGGGTCCCCGTCGGCGCGTCGTCTCCCATGAGCACGAGCGACGGCGCCGTATCCACGCGCCATGCCGGCGCGCTCTGCCAGGCCGGCGCCTCGCTCTCGACGATCTGGACGCCGCCCAGATCGGCGTCGGCCGCGGGGCGGTCGGCGCCGCCGTCACCCGAACAGGCCGCGCCCATCGGGAGCGCAAGCGCCAGGGCCACGTTGGCCGCGATCGAGCGACCCATATCCCTCCGGGCAGGTAGGTGCCGGCGGGGCCGGCGTCTGAAGCCCCCAAGATTGCGACTTCTTGAGCCAAGTCCGCAAGCTGGGCCGAGTGGCTCAGGTTCGCCCCTCTCCCGCCGATACTCAAGACCCTCCCCACCGGACCTCACCGCCGGTGGGGCGCTCGGCATTTTGGGGTTCGACCATGAACGACGCGGGAACAACCTTGCGCCGCCTCGCGCGGATCTTCAGCCGAAGCCTCACGGCGCGGCTGGTGATCTCGTTTCTGGGCTTTTCCCTCGTGACCGTGGCGCTCGTGGCCACGATCGCGTTCGTGCGCGCGCGCAGCGCTCTCAAGGAGCAGATCGTCGCGCGGATCACCGCCATGGCGGCTTCCCGCGAGGACCAGCTCGATCGGTGGGTCCGGGAGCAGCGGCTCGAGACGATCTTCCTTTCCCACCTTCACTTTCTGAGAGGACGGCTGTCCGTGCTCACCGGACCGTCGTCGGACCCGGCCTTCGACCAGGTAAGCCGCGAGGTCACCGAGCTGCTCGACGACGCCATCAGTCACGAGCCGGACTTCCTGGAGGTCTCCGTGCTCGCGATTCGGGACGGCCGCGTTCGGGCGTCGACCGACTCGCAGCGGATCGGTGACTCCCGGTCCGCCGAGCGGTATTTCCTCGAGGGCCGGCGGCGCGCCTACATCCAGAGCGTCCATCCCTCGCTTGCCAGCGGCAAGCCGGAGCTCACCGTGGCGACGCCGCTCGTGAGCCCCTCGGGCGACACGCTGGCCGTGCTCGCGGCGCATCTTGACCTGGAGCAGATCGACCGCGTCATCGCCGACCGGCGGGGCCTCGGCCAGAGCGGCGAGGCGTATCTGGTCGACGAGCACAGCGGATTCGTGAGCGCGGCCCGATTCGGCCGGGATCGCTGGCAGCGGGGCGTCAGCTCCGAGGGCATCCGGGCCGCCGTGACGGACCACCGCGGCGGCGTGGGACAGTACCGCAACTACGCCGGCATTCGGGTTATCGGGGCGTACCAGTGGTCCGGGGCGCAGCGTCTTGCCGTGCTGGTGGAAGTCCCCGAGTCGGAGGCGTTCGCGTCCGCGCGGCGACTCGCGCTCGTGATCTCTCTGGTGGGCGCGGTCTCGGCCCTGCTGCTGGCGGGTGCCACCTGGCTCGTCGCCCGCAGGATCGCGCGGCCGGTGCTCCAGGTGGCCGATGCGGCCGAGCGGGTAGCCGGCGGCGATTTCACGGTCACGGCGCCGGTGGTGACGCGCGACGAGATCGGCCGGCTTGCGACGGCGTTCAACGGTATGACGCGGCGGCTGGCGCGACTGCACGCCACGCGCGACCGCCAGATGAAAAAGGTGGAGGAGGCCGCCCGCGCCCTGGCGCAGAGCCAGGAGCTGCTCCAGGCGATCCTCGATTCCACGCCCAGCTACGTGATGGTAGCCACTCTCGACCACAGGATCGTGCTCGCGAACTGTACTCTGGTCGACCGCTTCCCGCCGAAGGAGGGCGAGAGCATGAACGGGCGCGTGGTCGCCGAGCTGCTGGGCCCGGAAGCGGCCGGCCGGCTCGCGGCTCAGGCCCGGGAGGCGCTCGAGGCCGGCGGCCCGGTCGAGCGGGAGCACGTCCTGGGACACGGATCCGAGCGGAGCGACCTCCAGTGCGTGGTGTTCCCGCTGTACGACACCCAGCGGATGCCGTACGCGATCGCCACCATCGCGAACGACGTCACGGCGAGGAAGCGGGCCGAGGAGGAGCACCGGCTGTTCGCCGAGCGGCTTCAGCACACCCAGAAGCTGGAAAGCCTTGGCGTGCTCGCCGGGGGTATCGCGCACGATTTCAACAACCTCCTTACGGCGATCCTCGGCCACGCCGACATCGCGCTGAGCGAGCTGCCCGCGTCGAGCCCGCTCCGGGACGACGTCGAGCGCATCGTCCGGGCAGCCACCCGCGCGACCGAGATGACGAATCAGATGCTCGCCTATGCGGGCCGCGGCCGTTTCGTCGTCCGGGCGGTGTGCCTCAACCGTCTGGTGGTCGAGATCTCCGAGCTGCTGAAGGTCTCTATCCCGAAGAAGGTCGAGCTGCGCTACGACCTCACCGACGGCCTGGGAGCGGTCCAGGGCGACCCGGCTCAGCTCCAGCAGGTGGTCATGAACCTCATCACCAACGCGGCGGAAGCGATCGTCGGGAAGACGGGCACCATCACGCTCGAGACGCGGGAGCAGGTCGTGGCCGGCGGCGAGGAGATTCCCGGCGTGGTGGGTGAGCCGCTGGCGGCGGGCCGCTACGTCCGGCTCACCGTCCGGGACACGGGATGCGGCATGGACCCGGCGACCCGTCCCCGGATCTTCGAGCCCTTCTTCACGACAAAGTTCACCGGCCGCGGCCTGGGTCTGGCCGCGGTACTGGGGATCGTACGGGCTCATCGCGGGGGCCTCGCCTTGAAGTCCTCACCGGCCGAGGGCACCGAGTTCTCGGTCTTCCTGCCGGTCGCGTTCCGCGATGCGCCGACGGTCCAGGAGCCCGTGCGCCTCCCGCCCGCCGCCCGGGCGCAGGGCACGGTGCTGGTGGTGGACGACGAGGAGCACGTTCGGGGGCTCGCCCGGCGGGCGCTGGAACGTGCCGGGTACCAGGTTCTCCTGGCGGGGGACGGTGCGGAAGGAGTGAAGGTCTTCCAGGAGGTGGGGGAGTCGGTCGACGTCGTCCTGCTCGATGTCACGATGCCCGTGATGGACGGCCGCCAGGCGCTCGAGGCCATCCGGGAGATCGATCCCGGCGTCCGCATCGTGCTGTCGAGCGGATTCACGGAGCACGACCTCTCGGCCCGCGGCGAGACGGACGGCGTACGCTTCCTGCAGAAACCCTATTTGTCCGGGCGGCTCCTCGAGGTCGTGGCCGAAGCCGCCGCCGCGGTTCGCTAGGCAGCCACCCTCACTGAAGGCGGGCCAGCTCGGCCTCCGCGGCGAGGTAGCCGAACGCCGCCCACGCCGGCGACGCCACGATCCGCCGGAACATCGCGATCGCCTCCACGGTCCGGCCCTCGTAGTAATGCCAGTTGGCCACCCCGTACGCCGTCGTCACGTCCTCGACCGTCGCCATCGACGAATCCTTAGGCCTGGCCGGGAGGAGCGAGTCGACCGGCAGCTCTCCCTTGTAGAGCAGAAGGAGTCGGTGGTAGCTCCCGTTCTCGATCACGTCCATATCGCGCCGGATCGGCTCGAGCCCCCGGGCCGCCTCGTCCCTTCGGCCCAGACGCCGGAGCGCCATGTAGAGCCAGTGGCTCGTCGCGACCAGCATGTCGTTGTTGCCGGTGGCCCGCGCGGCCTGGACGTCCGCCCGGTAGGGACCTAACGCGCGCTCGAAGTCGCCCTTGAGGTAATAGGCGAGCCCCAGGTGATAGCGGATGTTGGAGTGGAGGGTGCTGGTCGGGATGCCGCGGGCGTTCGGCAACCCGTCGGGCTCGACCTGATCCGGCTTTCCTTCGATCAGCTGGGCCGCGCGCTCGAAATCGGCGATGGCGCTGTCGAGCAGCCTCACGGTCAGATACCGGTGGCCGCGATGCCGGTAGAGGCGGGCATCGCCGGGGTGCTGCGCGATCCCGCGCGTGTAGATCGCGATCGCCTCACGGTAACGGCCGAGATACGCGGTCCGCCGGCCCAGCCAGATGATGCTGTCGGGATCGTTCGGCGTCCGGTCGTACGCCCGACGCGCCTCGTCCAGCTTCCGCTCGTAGCCCCGCCGAGTGGAATCCGAGAGCGCAGGGGGCACGAGCGGACGGCCCAGGAGGGAGATGGCTTCCGGTTCCTGGGCGGCCGACGCCGAGAGAAGCAGCAGTGCGAGAAGCATAGGCGGTTCTGAGTTCTGAGTTCTGAGTTCTGAGTTCTGAGTGCTGAGTGCTGAGTGCTGGGTTCTGTTCCGGGTTCGAATCTATCGCCTCAGAACCCAGAACTCAGCACTCAGAACCCAGAACCCAGAACCCAGAACCCCTCAGTCCACGTAGGCCCACAGCAGCTCCCGGCTCTTCGCGTCGAGGCGCTCGGGCGCGGCGACATGATGGAGATCCCCCGCCACGTCGCGGATCAGGATCCCGCCGCCCGGCAGTGCCTGGGGCCAGTCGTCGAGCCGGGTCTGGAAGGAGCGCGGCCCCTGCCGAGTCTCCACCTTCCAGTGGCGGATCTCCACCTCCTCCTCGATCGCGAGGACGGCGGTCACCTCCAAGACGAACCCCGCTTCCGCGAGGGCCTGCTCCAGGACCTTCCGCGACGCGTCCGCCAGATCGGCGGGGTCCCGGATCAGACCGACCTCGCGGTTGTGCTCGTCGCGAAGCGAGATGAACCGGAGCGGCTCCGACCAGGGGAAGCAGCGCCGCACCACCACCGGCCGGGCGTCCTGGCCCACCGTCCAGAGACGGCCATCGGTTCTCCGCTCGAGCGCCACGGCGGTGTGGTGTCGTGCCGCGGGTTTTCTCTCCATCGTCGTTTCCATAGCTCCTCCCCAGAACCCAGAACCCAGAACTCAGAACTCAGAACCCCTACGTCAACGCGAGCTGCAGGTCGTACAGCCGGCGATACCGCCCCTCCGCCTTCTGCAGCAGCTCCGCGTGCGTCCCGTGCTCCACGATGCGCCCCTCCTCGATGACCAGCAGTCGGGACGCCTTCCGGAGCGTCGAGAGCCGGTGCGCGATCGCGAACACGGTCCTTCCCGCGACGAGATGGTCGAGCGCTTCCTGGATGTGCCGCTCCGTCTCCGTGTCGACGCTGCTCGTGGCCTCGTCGAGGATCAGGATCCGCGGGTCGTGCAGGATCGCCCGGGCGATCGACACCCGCTGGCGCTCGCCGCCTGACAGCGTGTGGCCGCGCTCGCCCACCACGGTGTCGTACCCGTGGGTGAGCTTCACGATGAAGTCGTGCGCGTTGGCCGCGCGGGCCGCCGCGATCACCTCCGCGAGCGTCGCCTCCGGCTTTCCGTAGCGGATGTTCTCCAGCACCGTCCCGTGGAAGAGGTACGGATCCTGTAGCACCATGCCGATCTGCTGGCGGTAGTGCCCGGTCTCGAGGGCGCGGATGTCCACGCCGTCGATCCGGATCACGCCGCCGGTCACGTCGTAGAACCGCGCGATCAGGTTGACGACCGTCGTCTTCCCGCCTCCCGACGGCCCCACGAGCCCGATCAGCTCGCCGGGCGCCACGTCGAAGCTCACGCCGCGCAGCACCTGGCGGACGCCGTCGTAGGCGAACGTCACCTGCTCGAACGTCACCCGTCCCAGGACCGGCTCGAGCCGGACCGGCTCCGCGGCGTCCACGATCTCCGGCTCGGTGTCCAGCACCTCGAAGACCCGGTGCGCCGACGTCGTGGCGCGGTTCATCGTCCGGGCCATCTGCCCGATCACCTCGATCGGCGCGAGGAACATCGTCGCGTACAGGAGGAACGAGACGAACGTTCCCGACGACAGCTCCGGCGCGCCGGTGCCGAGGAGCCGCGGGAGCGCGAGCGCCCACACGAGCACCGTCGTGGCATGCACCGCCAGCATGAGGCCCGGCCAGAACGCGGTCCACATCCGGTGGATCCGGTTGAACTCGGCGGTGACGTCGTCGTTCCGCTCCGCGAACCGCTGGATTTCGCGGCCCTCCTGGTGAAAGGCCTTCACCACCCGGATCCCCGGGATGGTGTCCGACAGCACGTCGGTCACCCGCGACCACTTCCGCCACGCCCGCAGGAAGAGCTGGCTGATGGACTCGCCGTGCCGGAAGATGAGCCAGCAGAAGACCGGCACCGGCAGCACCATCGCGAGCCCGAGCCTCCAGTCGAGCGCCACCAGCACGCTGCCCAGGCCGAGCAGCATCACGAGCGACAGCGACACGTCCACCACGCCGAACGCCAGGAACTCCCAGAGGCGGTCGGTATCCGACGACACCCGGGTGATGAGCCCGCCGGTCTTCTTCCGTGAGAAGAACGACAAGCTCAGCCGCTGCAGATGCTCGTAGAGCTCCGCCCGGAGGTCGCGCGCCACCCACTCGCCCAGGATGGACATGAGCCGGAGCCGGATGACGGCGGCGCCCTGCTTGAGCAGGTACACCGCGGCCATGGCGCCGACCGCGATCCAGGCGAGCGCCGCCGCGCGCTCGATGGCGATCGTGCCGGTTCGGGCCGGTCCCACCAGGCGGTCGAGCACATAACCCGCGAGATACGGCGGCACGAGGCTCACCAGGGTGATCGCCGTCGCGGCGGCGAGGCCGCGCGCCAATTCCCGGCGATAGGGACCGAGGTAGCTCAGCAGCCTCCAGAGCACCGCGGCCTTCCGGCCCGCCACCAGCGCCTGCGCCTCACGAACCGGCCGCGCCACCGCCTCCGCGTATGCACGGTCCGGATCGGGGAGCGCGGCGTACCGCTCCGCGAGCCGCTCCTCGATCACGAACCGGAGGCTCTCGAAGATCCCGCGCTGCCGGTGGGTGTACCGGACCACGGCGAGGGCCGGCTCACCCGGCGCGCCCAGGAGGGTCAGGGTGGTGGCCGACAGACCGGGGGCCTCACGCACCGCGGTGAGCCGGGCGAGGTCGATGTCCTGGATGTCCCAGCCCGAGCCCTCCCGTCCGGGACGGCTCAGGGCCAGGTGCCGGGGACCGAGGGTCAGCCACGACTCGGTGAGCCGGAGCGAGGAATCGAGGTCGGCCAGGGCATAGAGCTGGACCGGGGCGTTCCACCGGGACTCCAGGCGCTCGCGGAGCTCCCGGGGCAGCCGGGACGGCTGGCCCGCGTAGCGGTGGATGATCGCCTGGTCGAGAGATTCGAGGTGCTGGCTCATCGTCGTGATCCCGTGTAACAGTCGAAACAGAACGGCCTTCCGGGTCTCTGGCAGCACCCGGAAGGCCGTGGATCACGCGATGGCGATCTGGACTTCTAGGGTGCGCCGCCTCCGTGCGGAGCGTCGGTGCGCGCGGAACCGAAGCGGGCCCAGACGAACGGGCACACTACGCCCCGGAGCGCCATCGCGCCGAGCTTGGGGGAGTCGATCCAGTAGGGCATCCGCATGGAGATCCGAGTCCTGGGGTGTCGGGTCCGTCTCCAACCTAAGGAACGGCCCGTTCGGGTGCAACGGTGGGAGGGCGGGGGGAGTCTCAGGGAAGGGTGTTCTGAGTTCTGAGTTCTGAGTTCTGAGTTCTGAGTTCAGAGTTCTGGGTGGTCGTGGGGTGGCCCGTCAACCGTCAACCGTCAACCGTCAACCGCCCAGAACCCAGAACCCAGAACCCAGAACTATATTTGTCGAATCCTGCGGCTCGACTGGGCCGTAAGACCCCGAGGCGCGGCGGTCCCGCGCCGGCCGCACCACGCACACACGCTCGCCCGCGCCGGTCGAGAGACCGGGGCGGGTATTTGCCCTCACCGAGGCTTTTCCCCTCCTGGAGCAGTCCGCATGAAGGCGCTGATTCCTCTTCTCGCCGGGCTCGCCGCGATCGTTCCCGTGGCACCCACCGGCAACGCGCCGCCGACCGGCATGCCGGCCGTCGACACCAGCAAGACCGGGCTTCCGCTCGCCCCGGCGCGCTGGGCCCGCTTCACCACGACCAAAGGGACCTGGATCTCGCTCGACGTGAGTCCCGACGGCCAGACCATCGTCTTCGACCTGCTCGGCGATCTCTACACGATGCCGATCGCCGGCGGGAAGGCGACGCGGCTCACCGGCGGCATCGCGCACGACATGCAGCCGCGCTTCAGCCCCGACGGCAAGCGCGTCGTCTTCGTGTCCGACCGGAGCGGGGACGAGAACATCTGGGTGATCTCGGTGGATGGGCGGGACACGATGCCGATCTCGCACGGCGTCGAGAACACCTACATGTCCCCCGAGTGGACGCCCGACGGGCAGTATATCGTCGTCTCCAAGCAGACCTTCTTCAGCCTCGAGAAGCTCTGGCTCTACCACATCAAGGGCGGCCGCGGCCTCGAGATGACCCCCGGGACTCCCGGGCTCCGGCTGCTCGGCCCGGCGTTCGGTGCCGATCCGCGGTACGTCTGGTTCTCGCAGCGGAACGGCGCCTGGACCTACAACGCGATCCTCCCCCAGTACCAGATCGGCGTCTACGACCGGGAGACGGGGACCCGCACCTCGATGAGCTCGCGGTACGGCTCCGCGATGCGGCCCGCGCTCTCGCCCGACGGGAAGTGGCTGGCCTACGGATCGCGGCACGACGCCGAGACGGGCCTCCGGATCCGCGAGATCGCGACCGGCGAGGAGCGCTGGCTCGCGCATCCGATCCAGCGGGACGAGCAGGAATCGGTCGCGATGACCGACCTCCTCCCCGGCTACTCGTTCACGCCGGACTCGAAGTCGATCGTCCTCTCGTACGGCGGGGAGATCTGGCGGGTGCCGGTGGACAGCGGCGCCGCGGGGAAGATCCCCTTCTCGGTCGACGCCGAGGTGGCCGTGGGTCCCGAGGTCCGGTTCGACTACCGCATCACCGACGAGCCGACGTTCACCGTCAAGCAGATCCGCGACGCGGCGCCGTCGCCCGACGGCAAGCGGGTGGCGTTCACCGCGCTCGACCGGCTCTACGTGATGGATCTGCCCTCGGGCACGCCGCGCCGGGTGACGAATCAGGACGTGGGTGAGTACCACCCGGCCTGGTCGCCCGACGGGGCGGCGATCGCCTACACCACGTGGGACGACTCGACCGGCCACATCCTGCGGGTGGCGGCGACGGGCACGGCTCCGGCCGCCCCGACCCGCTTGAGCCGCGCCGCCGCCTACTACCAGCGGCCCGTGTGGTCGCCGGACGGACGGAAGATCGTCGCGATCCGGGCGCAGGCGCGGGAGCTCAAGGAGTCGATCGATCCCTTCGTCTTCGACGGCCTGGATCCGGAGTTCATCTGGATTCCGGCGCTGGGCGGCGACGCCGCGGTGATCGGCCCGACCGAAGGCCGGGCCAACCCGCACTTCGCGGGCGGCGACTCCGAGAGGGTCTACAGCTACGGCTTCTACACCGGCGACGCCCCGCCGCTGCCGCCGGGCGTGCCCGCCCCGCCGCCCTTCGCGCTCATCTCGACGCGGCTCGACGGCACCGACCTCAAGCAGCACCTGCGCGCCTACTGGCGGCTCCCCATCACGCCGGGTCCGTACGAGTTCTCGAAGACCTCGGACCTCGTGATGCCGAAGAACTACGACCGCGAGCCGGGGACCTTCCCGGCCACCGTGGACGCGATCATCATGGCGCCGAAGGGCGACGTCGCGCTGGTGTACGCGAACAACGAGGTCTTCACCGTCACGGTGCCGAAGACCGGCGCGATCGGCGCCAGCGTCGTCGTCACCAAGCCCGACAGCGCGCAGATGCCGGTGCGGAAGCTCTCCGACATCGGCGGCGAGTTCCCGACCTGGAGCGCCGACGGTCGCACGGTGCACTGGTCCATCGGCAACGCGTTCGTGAGCTACCGGCTCGACCGCGCCGAAGCGGTGGACGACAGCCTGCGGCAGGCGCGGGCCGACTCCGCCACCCGGCAGCGCCTCGGGTACCGGCCGGAGGAGCTCCGGATCCAGATCTCGGCGCCGCGCGACATTCCGCAGGGCACGGTGGTGCTCCGCGGCGCGCGCGTCGTGACGATGCGCGGTACCGAGACGATCGAGAACGCCGACGTCGTGGTGCGGAACAACCGGATCGTGAGCGTGGGGCCGCGCGGCACCGCGCCGGCCGACGCCCGCATCGTCGACGTCACGGGCAAGACCATCGTGCCCGGCTTCGTCGACACCCATGCGCACATGTGGAACTTCTGGGGCGTCCACTGGACCCGGCCCTGGATCTACCTCGCCAACCTGGCCTACGGCGTCACCACCACGCGCGATCCGCAGACCGCGACGATGGACGTGCTGACCTACGCCGACCGCGTGGAGTCGGGCGCGATTCCGGGCCCGCGGGTGTACTCGACGGGCCGGGGGGTCTTCTGGTTCGACGGGATCCGCGATCTGGAGCACGCGAAGACCGTGCTGCGGCGCTACAGCGACTACTACGACACCAAGACGTTCAAGATGTACCTGAGCGGCAACCGCCGTCAGCGCCAGTGGCTCATCATGGCGGCGCGCGAGCTCAAGCTCATGCCGACCACCGAGGGCGGGCTCGACTACCGGCTCAACATGACCCACGCGATGGACGGGTATCCCGGCGTGGAGCACACGATGCCGATCATCCCCGCCTACAACGACGTGGTGGAGCTGTTCAAGACGTCGGGCACCACCAACACGCCGACGCTCCTCGTCTCCTACGGCGGGCCGTGGGCCGAGAACTACTACTACACCACCGAGAACGTGGTGGGCGACAAGAAGGTCGCGCACTTCATGCCGAAGGAAGAGATCGACTACAAGGCGCGGCGCCGGAACTCGCAGCAGTCGCCGGGTCCGGGCGGGTGGTTCCGGAAGGACGAGTACGCCTTCCCGAAGCACGCGGCCTGGCTCAAGCAGCTGGTCGAGGCCGGGGGCCGCGCGGGCGTCGGAAGCCACGGGCAGTTCCAGGGCCTGAGCTACCACTGGGAGCTCTGGTCGGTGCAGAGCGGCGGGATGAGCAACCACGACGCGCTCCGCACCGCCACCATCCTGGGCGCGGAGGCCATCGGGCTCGGCAAGGACCTCGGGTCGATCGAGGCGGGTAAGCTCGCCGACCTGCTGGTGCTCGACGCGAACCCGCTGGAGAACATCCGGAACACGAACACGATCCGGTACGTGATGAAGAACGGCCGGATCTACGAGGGCGATACGCTCAACGAGATCTGGCCGACCCAGCGGAAGGCCCCCGACGAGCCCTGGCGGCACGTCGGCCCCGCCGTCCAGTCGGGCATCCGGTGAGGCCCGCCATGACCACCTCCCTCTCGACGACCGTCATCCTGAGCGCAGCGAAGGATCTCATGCTTTCCGCATTCTCCTCCCGGGCCCGGCTCGCCTTCGCACTGGCGGGGCTCGGTGCGATCCCGGCGGCGGCCCAGGCCCCCGCCGGACGGCCGGGGCAGCCGCCCCCGCCGCTTCCCCTCGAGGCCAGCCGCAAGGCGGAGTTCACGGCCACCAAGGGAACCTGGATCTCTCTCGACGTGAGCTCGGACGGGAAGACGATCGTCTTCGATCTTCTCGGCGACCTCTACACCATGCCGGCCGGCGGGGGGAAGGCGACCCGGCTCACCAGCGGCATGGCGTTCGACGCGCAGCCGCGCTGGAGCCCCGACGACAAGAAGGTCGTCTTCGTCTCCGACCGGAGCGGCGGCGACAACGTCTGGGTGATCTCGGTGGACCAGCGCGACACGACCCAGATCACCCGCGGGAACGGGAGCCTCTACGTCTCGCCCGAGTGGACGCCCGACGGGCAGTACATCGTCGTGAGCCGGGCGGGCGGCCTGGGCGGCGCCCACAAGCTCCAGATGTACCATCACGAGGGCCGCGGTCCGCTGCCCGTGGTCCGGGCTCCCGCCGGCCTCAAGACGCTCGGCGCGGCGTTCACCCCCGACGGGCGCTACATCTGGTTCTCGGGGCGGTTCGGCGACTGGACGTACAACTCCAACTTCCCGTCGTATCACCTGTACGCCTACGACCGGGAGAAGGGCTCCCAGCCGATCGCGTCGTTCCGCTACGGCTCGGGGTTCCGGCCGGCCGTCTCGCCCGACGGGAAGTGGCTGGTCTACGGCTCGCGGCACAACGCCGGCACCGGTCTCCGGATGCGGAACCTCGCGTCCGGCGACGAGGACTGGCTCGCCTATCCGGTCCAGCGCGACGACATGGAGTCGCGGGCGCCACTCGACGTGCTCCCGGGGTACGCCTTCACGCCCGACTCCAGGTCGATCGTGGCGAGCTACGGCGGCGAGATCTGGCGGATCCCTCTCGACAAGACCGCCGCGGTCAAGATTCCCTTCGAGGCCGAGGCGAAGGTGGACGTCGGCCCCGAGGTGAAGTTCACGTATCGCGTGGACACCACCTCGATGACGACGGCCAGGCAGATCCGGAGCCCCGTGGTCTCACCCGACGGCAGGCGGGTCGCCTTCACGGCGTTCGACCGTCTCTGGATCCGTGACCTGCCCAGCGGCACCGCGAAGCGGGTGACCTCGGCCGAGGTCGGCGAGTTCCATCCGGTCTTCTCGCCCGACGGGCAGTGGCTCGCTTTCGTGAGCTGGCACGAGCAGCAGGGCGGGCACATCTGGAAGGCGCCGCTCTCGGGGAAGGGCCAGCCGGTGCAGCTCACCCGGCAGGCCGCCCTCTACTACAACCTGGCGTGGTCGCCGGACGGGCAGCGCATCGTCGCGACCCGGGCCGCCGCGCGCGACCTGCGCGAGGCGACCGGCATCTTCACCGGCCCGCTCGGCGCGCAGTTCGTGTGGGTGTCGACGACGACGCCGGGCAACGCGACGCTCATCGCGCCGACCGGCTCGCGCGACGTGGCGCACTTCCGCTCGGACGAGCCCAACCGGATCTACGCCTACAGCCCGATCGAGGGGCTGGTCTCGTTCCGCTGGGACGGCACCGACATCAAGAAGCACCTGCAGGTGACGGGACCGTTCGCCCCGACCGGGACGAACCCCCATCCGGACGAGCTGCGCGTGCTGCCGCGCCGGGTCTTCCCGATCGTCGCGGACGCGACGGACCCGCAGCCGGCCGAGCTGGGCGGCCCGCCCCAGGCAGACCTGGTGATGATCTCGCCCAAGGGTGATCAGGCCCTGGCGCAGGTCGGCATGGACATCTACGTGGTCACGATCCCGAAGGTCGGCGGGCCCCCGCCCTCGATCTCGGTTGCGTCTCCTGAAGCCTCGCCGACGCCGGCCCGCAAGCTCACCGACGTGGGAGGCGAGTTCCCGTCGTGGAGCGCCGACGGCCAGCGGGTGCACTGGGCGATCGGCAACGCCTTCGCCAGCTACGATCTCCCCCGGGTGAAGGCGATCGCCGACAGCATCAAGGCGGCGGCGCGAGCCCGCGCGGACAGCGCGACGCGGGTGCGGGCGCTGCTCGATACCCTCCGCCTGGTGCGGACCCGGGTCGACAGCCTGACCCGGGCCAAGGCGACGGTGCCCGACTCGCTCAAGAACCGGCTCAACCGGCTCCGCGGCGACTCCGTTCGGGTGCGCGCCGACTCCCTCCTCGCCCGCGCGGACTCGATCCGCCGGCAGGCCGACTCCCTCCGGGCCAAGGCGGATTCGGTTGCCCAGGGTCTCGACACCGCGCGGGCCCGCCCCGACACGGCGAAGTACAAGCCGGAGGAGCGGCGCATCGAGGTGCAGATTCCCCGGGACATCCCCCGGGGCACGGTCGTGCTGCGCGGCGGCCGCGTCATCACGATGAAGGACAAGCAGATCATCGAGAACGCGGACGTGCTGGTCCGGGACAACCGGATCGTCGCGGTCGGTCCCCGGGACTCGGTGCAGGTTCCGGCCGACGCCCGGGTGATCGACGTGTCCGGCAAGACGCTGATGCCGGGCTTCGTGGACACGCACTATCACAGCATGTGGCTGATCCCGGAAATCCACCCGACCCAGGCCTGGCAGTACCTCACGAACCTGGCCTACGGGGTCACCACGACCCGCGATCCCCAGACCGGGTGGACGGACGTGCTGAGCTATCAGGACCGGGTGGAGTCGGGCGGGATGATGGGGCCCAGGATCTACTCGACCGGGCCGGGCGTGTTCTCCGGTGAGAACGTCCGGAACCTCGATCACGCGCGGTCGATCCTGCGGCGGTACTCGCAGTACTGGGATACCAAGACGCTCAAGATGTACATGAGCGGCAACCGGCAGCAGCGGCAGTGGATCATCCAGGCCGCGAAGGAGCTGTCGATCATGCCGACAACCGAGGGCGGGCTCGACTACAAGCTCGACCTCACCCACGCGATCGACGGCTATCCCGGCATCGAGCACGCGCTCCCGCTGGGCCCGATCTACGAGGACGTGGTGCAGCTCTTCAAGGCGTCACAGACCACCAACACGCCGACGCTGCTGGTGTCGTACGGCGGACCCTTCGGCGAGAACTTCTTCTACACCACCGAAGAGGTGCACGACGACCAGAAGCTGCGCCGGTTCATGCCGGAGGATCAGCTCGACACCCGCACGCGGCGGCGCGGCACCGGCTCGGGCGGAAGCCCCGGACCGGCCGGCTGGTTCCTGCAGGAGGAGTACGTCTTCCCCCTGCACGCGCAGTTCGTGAAGAAGCTCGTCGAGGGCGGCGGCCGCGCCGGCGTCGGAAGCCACGGCCAGCTCCAGGGTCTCGGCTACCACTGGGAGCTCTGGGCGATGGGATCGGGCGGGCTCTCCAACCACGACGCGCTGCGCGTGGCGACGATCTACGGCGCGGAAGCGATCGGGCTCTCGACCGACCTCGGCACGATCGAGGCCGGCAAGCTCGCGGACATCCTGGTGCTCGACAAGGATCCGGTCGCGAATCTCCGGAACACCACGAGCCTGCGATACGTGATGAAGAACGGCCGGCTCTACGAGGCCGACAACCTCAACGAGGTCTATCCCCGCCAGCGGTCGCTGTCCGCGCAGTGGTGGCAGGGTGGGGCGCCGATGGTGGGAGCGGGGATACGGTAGAGGTTCTGAGTGCTGAGTGCTGAGTTCTGGGTTCTTGCTCCGCGTGGGCTGGTGTGAGCCAGCCTTGCGAGAACCCAGAACTCAGAACCCCGCACCCAGAACAACCGTCCAGGCCCGGTGATACGCCTCTTCGACGGCCCCGGGCTCCACTCCGAGAAGGAGCTGGAGCTCGAGGCCGTCGAGCAATCCCGGGATCAGATAGGCCGAGTCCGGCGGGAGGTCGACGCCGAGGGCCTTCGACGCCGCCTGGGCAAGGGCCCGCCCCTCCCACCCCGAGGCTCCCTGCCGGAGCGGGCCCTCCGCGGACGCCATCGCGAGCCACGCCGCGAACCAGCCGGACTCCACCTCGGCGAGCAGTACCTGCCAGAGACGATCGAGGGCCGCGGTGCCCGGCGCCTGGAGGGCCGCCAGCCTCCTGGCGTGACGGTCGTCCCGCAGAGCATTGGCGGCCCTGGTGAGAAGATCCAGCTTGGAGCGATAGTGGTAGTTGACGAGCCCCTTGGCGCACCGGGCCCGCTCGGCGACCTCCTCGATTGTCCAGTTGTTCAGGCCGTCGTCGGCCAGGACGCTGATGGCCGCGGTGAGGATCGCGTCCTTCATGGGCAGAGGCCTCCGCTCGGCTGTTATGACTGAACAGACAGTCAAATCCCAAGCTATTGTAGATCAACGATCAGCGCCAGTCCTCGCGGCTCTGGTCACGGTCCAGGTGATCTACGCGAGCGGGGTCATCGTCGGGAAGTTCCTGCTGCCGCTGGTCCCGGCCCCGGTCATCGTCACGATCCGGATGGTGATCGCGACGCTGGCCTTCTTCATCGCGCATCGAGCGATCGGCGCGGCGACCCCGCGCTCGCTGGCCGACTGGGGTCGGTTCGCGATGCTCGGGGTACTCGGCGGGGCGGGGAATCAGCTCCTGGTGCTGCTCGGGCTCACCCGGACCACGGCGATCAACGCCGCGATCCTGATCCCGATGATCCCCATCTTCACGGTGATCTTCGGCTGGATGCTCCGGCGATTCACGCCCTCGCCCCTCAAATGGGCCGGGGTCGCGGTCGCGGCGGTGGGGACGGTCTACCTGATCGGACCGGACCGGGTCTCGCTCGCGCCTGAAGTCGCCGTCGGCAACCTCCTCGTGCTCGGGGGAATGGCGTTCAACGCGCTCGCCTTCCTGCTGTCGAAGGAGATGCTGCAGCGGTACGCCCCCGTCACCGTCGCCTTCTGCCTGACGCTGGCCGGGCTCATCGGCGTGGCGCCGCTCGGCGTGGCGGCCGCCTCGGAGGTGCGCACCGAGCAGCTCGGGCCCGGACTCTGGGCCTGGCTCGCCTACATGGTGGTCTTTCCCACCACGGTGACGTACTTCCTGAATCTCTGGTCGCTTCGCCGGGTGTCGCCGACGCTCGTCACCTCGTTCATCTACCTCCAGCCGCTCTTCACCACGGCGGTCGCCCCTCTCGTGCTCGAGGGCGAGTCGCTCACGCTCAGGATCGCTCTCGCGGGGCTCGGGATCTTCTCAGGGGTAGCCCTCGTGATCTGGGCGGAACAGCGGGAGCGCCGTCAGCCCGCCGGTCTCTCCCCGGTCACCGCATCGAACCAGTGATAACCGCCGGGGGCGACCCGGCAGCCCACGGCCTGACCCAGCGCCAGAGGCGATCCCGCGTCGGTCCTGAGGACCAGCGTGGTTCCCCCGGCGCGTACCGTCACCAGCAGCTCGTGGCCGAGCGGCTCGATCTCCTCGACCAGGGCGTCGAAGCGTCCGGGCGACATCGATCCCTCGCTCGACAGCAGGAGCGACTCGGGCCGGAGGCCCAGCACGACCTCGCGATTCTCGAGGACCGCCGCTCCCTCCTCGTCCGGTAGGGAAATCCGGAACCCTCCCTCCTCCGATTCGAATCCGAGGCCGCCATCCCGGCGCACGCGGCCGGCGAGCTGGTTCATCGGCGGGTTTCCCAGGAACGCGGCCGTGAAGAGATTGGCCGGCCGCTGGTAGACCAGGAGGGGCGGCCCCACCTGCTGGACGACGCCGTCGCGCATCAGCACGACGCGGTCGCCGAGCGTCATCGCTTCGACCTGGTCGTGGGTGACGTAGATCGTGGTGGCGCCGAGACGCCGGTGGAGGGCGGCGAGCTCCCGGCGCATCTGGACCCGTAGCTTGGCGTCGAGATTGGAGAGCGGCTCGTCGAAGAGGAAGACCTTCGGATGCCGCACGATCGCGCGGCCCACGGCGACCCGCTGCCGCTGTCCGCCCGAGAGCTGTCGCGGCTTCCGCTCGAGCAGGGTCTCGATGCCGAGGAGGGTGGCCGCTTCCCGGACCCGGGCGTCGATAACCTCCTTCGGCTCGCGGCGGAGCCGGAGGGCGAAGCCCAGGTTCTGGTAGACCGTCATGTGCGGGTAGAGCGCGTAATTCTGGAAGACCATCGCGATGTCCCGGTCCCGCGCCGGGACCTCGTTCACCACCCGGTCCCCGATGCGGATGATCCCGTCGGTCACGCTCTCCAGGCCCGCCACCATCCGGAGCGTCGTGCTCTTCCCGCAGCCGGACGGCCCCACCAGGACCAGGAACTCGCCGTCGGCGATCAGGAGGTCCATGGCGTGGACCGCGACGTGAGTGACGCCGCTCTCTTCGTATACCTTTCGGACCCGCTCGAGGACTACGCGAGCCATCCCGTCACCGTGGGCCGAGGTCCGTGATGCGATCGTTTCCGGCCGGATTCCTGTGGGGCGCGGCGACCTCCGCGTACCAGATCGAGGGCTCGCCGCTCGCGGACGGTGCGGGCGAGAGCATCTGGCACCGGTTCGTCCACACGCCCGGCCGGACCGCCGGCGGCGAGACGGGCGACGTCGCCTGCGATCACTATCGCCGGTACGAGGACGACGTCGCGCTCATGCGCGAGCTGGGCCTTCCGGCCTACCGCTTCAGCATCGCCTGGGCGCGGGTCCTCCCCGCGGGTCGGGGCGCCGTCAACCCGAAGGGCCTCGCGTTCTACGACCGGCTGGTCGACGCGCTGCTCGCGCATGGGATCGTGCCGGTGGCCACGCTCTATCACTGGGACCTCCCCGCCGCGCTCGACGATCGGGGCGGCTGGCTCAATCGCGACGTCGCCTGGTGGTTCGCCGAATACGCCCGCGTCGTGGTCCGGGCTCTCGGCGACCGGGTTGCGCTCTGGGCGACGCTCAACGAGCCGTGGGTGGTGAGCACGGCGGGCTATCTCACCGGCGTCCACGCGCCCGGGCACCGGAGCACCGCGGAGGCCCCGGTCGCGAGCCACAATCTCCTGCGCGCGCACGGCGCGGGCATCGCGGCGATCCGCGCGGAAGGCGGCAAGCAGGCGGGCCTCGTCGTGAACCTCGAGCCCAAGCACCCGGCGTCCGGCAGCGCCGCCGATCTCGACGCCGTGCGGCGCGCCGACGCGCAGATGAACCGGCAGTTCCTCGATCCGGTGTTTCTGGGACATTACCCCGAGGAGCTGCCCGCGATGTTCGGCGCCGACTGGCCCGCCCTGCCGCCCGAAGACTTCCGTCTGATCCGCGAGCCGATCGACTTCCTCGGCGTCAACTACTACACCCGCTCGGTCACCCGGGATGATCCGGGGGCGGGGGCGCCGCCGATGCGCGCCGCGCCCGTGCGCCAGGAAGGCCGGATCCACACGACGCTCGGCTGGGAAGTCTATCCGGCCGGGCTGACCGAGGTGCTCACCTGGGTGCGGGATCGCTACGGGCCGATTCCGCTCTACGTCACCGAGAACGGCGCGGCGTTCGAGGATCCGCCGCCGGAGAAAGGCCTGGTCGACGATCCGCTCCGGGTCGAGTACCTGCGCGATCATCTGCTGGCGGTAGAGGAGGCGATCGCCCGGGGCGTGGACGTCCGGGGCTACTTCGCCTGGTCGCTGCTCGACAACTTCGAGTGGAGCGCGGGTTATGCCCCGCGGTTCGGTCTCTATCACGTCGACTTCGTGACCCAGACGCGCACCCCGAAGGCGAGCGCCCGCTGGTACGCGCGGGTGATTCACGAGCGGCGGGTGCCGGACGATCACTGAGCCGCCCCTTCGGCGGCGCGGTAGCGGGGCCCCACGTCCGCTCCGAGCTCGATCTCGATCCGGTGCGCCCTGCCGTCGGCGATGACGTCGATGACGACGGCCCCGTCCTCGACCCGTCCCTCCGATGGCACCAGCGTCCGGTCGGCGCCGCGGCGGACCACCAGCTCGTACTCCGTCCGGCCGTCGGGGAGCCGGTAGCTCACGGTGAAGCCCTTCCAGGAGACGGGAACGCAGGGACGGAGCACCAGCGACCGGCCTCCCGCGACGGTGAGCCCCACGATGGACTCGAGGGCGACGCGGAACATCCATCCGGACGAGCCGGTGTACCAGGTCCACCCCGCGCGTCCCACGTGCGGGGCGACGGCGTAGACGTCCGCCGCGACCACGTACGGCTCACCCTGGTAGACGGCGACGGCGTCGGGGGCATCGGTGTGCCGGATCGGCGTCAGCATCTCGAGCAGCGGCGCGGCCCGCTCGCAGCGGCCGGCTTCGGCCAACGCGCGCACAGCCCAGAGCGCGCCGTGGGTGTACTGACCGCCGTTCTCGCGCACGCCGGGGAGATAGCCTTTGATATACCCGGGATCGTGCGGCGTCCGGTCGAACGGCGGAGCGAGCAGGCGGATGACCCCTGCCGCTTCATCGACCAGGTGCGCCTCCATCGCGTCGAGCGCGAGCGCCGCCCGGTCGGGGGGAGCGGCGCCCGACAGCACCGCCCAGGCCTGCGCGATCGCGTCGATGCGGGCCTCATCGGAGGAGGCGGCACCGATCGGGGTCCCGTCGTCGTAGAATGCGCGCCGGTACCAGCCCCCGTCCCATCCGTCCGTGTTGAGCGCGGTCAGGATGGCGGCCTGGTATTCGCCGTAGCGGCGCGCCCGCCCGTGATCGCCGCGGCGCGCGCACAGCGGGCCCAGCTCGCGGAGAATCCGGTAGAGGAAGAAGCCCAGCCAGACACTCTCGCCCCGCCCTTCGTGCCCGACCCGATTCATGCCGTCGTTCCAGTCGCCGCTCCCGATGAGGGGGAGACCATGGTCGCCCCGGGTGAGCGATCGGTCCACGGCCCGGCAGCAATGCTCGAAGAGACTGGCCGATATCCCTGAGTCTTCGGGGATGATGAGCCGCTCGTCCTGGCCGGGCTCGAGCTCGGGGCCTGACAGGAACCGCACCTCCTCATCGAGCACACGCTCGTCCCCCGTGGTCTCCAGATAGAAGAGCGTGATGTACGGGAGCCAGAGGAGGTCGTCCGAGAACCGGGTGCGGATGCCGCGGGCTTCCGGCGGATGCCACCAGTGCAGCACGTCTCCCTCGACGAACTGGTGCGCGGCGTGCAGCAGGATCTGCTCGCGGGTGAGAACCGGCGCGAGGTGGATGAGCGACGCGGCATCCTGGAGCTGGTCGCGGAACCCGAAGGCGCCGCCCGACTGATGGAACGCCGATCGCGCCCACATCCGGCAGCTCAGCGTCTGATACGGCAGCCAGCCGTTCACGAGGAGATCGAGCGCCTTCGCGGGCGTCTCGATGTGGACCCCGGAGCCGAGGATCGTCCAGCAGCGGCGAACGGCGTCGAGTGCCAGGCTCAGCGCCCCGGCGCCCGCGAACCGGTCGAGCAGGACGGTCGCGGTGTCGGGATCGGCAGCTTCTCCGAGCAGGAACACCAGGTCGCGGGTCTCGCCGGGCTCGAGCCGCACGGGAATCTGGAACGCCGCGCAGGCATCCAGCCCCGGACCGGTCCGCCCGTCGAGCCGGTCTCCGGTCACCACCGCGCTGGGCCGTGCCGCCGTGCCGTAGGGCCCCAGGAACGTGGCCCGGTCTCCGGAGAGGAACACCTCGGTGCCGGCTCCGACGGCCACGCCCGCGAACGCCGTCGATCCGGATGGATCGCCGGTCCGCCGCGCGAGGATCAGCCGGCCACCCGCGGTGGATTCCATGGTCACGGTTCCCGGCCCGCGGATCGATCCCAGCACCCAATCGGCGCAGTAGAAGACCGAGAGCCTCCGCTGCCGCGAGGCCCGGTTCGTGACCCGAAGCCGCACGACCTTGAGCGGATCATTGATGGGGACGAACGCGGTGACCTCCTGCTCGAGCTCGCGGCTCCCATGTCGCCAGGTCGTGGAGCCGAAGCCATGGCGCACCTCGTAGCTCCCGGTTCCCGGCACCGGGCCCGGCGTCGGCGACCAGAAGATGCCTTCATCCTCGTCGCGGAGATACAGCGTCTCGCCTTGCGGGTCGCAAACGGGGTCGTTGTGCCAGGGCGTGAGACGCCGCTCGCGGCTGTTGCCGTGCCAGGAGAATCCCAGGCCCTGCTCCGACGCGACGAATCCGGTGTGCGGGCTCGCCACGACGTTGGTCCACGGCTGCGGCGGGAGCCGGAGGCCGAGCTCATCGCGATCGAGGCGGATCACGTACTCGTCGCCCGCCTCCGAGAATCCGCCGTAGCCGTTGAAGAAGAGAAGCGGCTCTGACGCGTCCGCCGGGAAGCGCCCGCCGTCGGCGGCACGGTATCGCACCGGGGCCGACGGCGGGAGCGTCTCCACCGGAGCCGGATCGGCCGCCGCCTCGTCGAAGGCGGGTCTCTTCTCGAGCGCGGCCGTCAGCTCCTCCAGCAGCAGATCGCGATCGGTGCCGGCCGACAACAGACCGTCGACGGTGAACGATGCGCCGGCCGGAAGCTCGAGCTCACGCCGGAGGCAGAGCACCGGATCGAGGACGTTGCCGACAGTCCCGGAGAGCCTTGTCGATTCCATCGCCGCAGGGTGGGCGAGCGTCCGTCCCCGGCCGATGAATCGGGCTCGATCCGTCTCGAGTTGAGGGTCGCCCGGGGCTCCGGGGGCCAGCAGTGCGTGGACCATCACCAGCGCTTCCTCGTCGCCGGAACGCGGCCGGCGCCGGACCAGGAGGGCGCCGCCCGCCAGATCCGGAAGGAGCTCCGTCTGCAGGAAGAGCTTCGAGAACGCGGGATGCCCCGCATCCGCCGCCGGGATGTTCAGCGCGACTTCGATGCACGTGGTCGCCGAAAGGCGGCGCGTGCGCCCGCTCCGGTTGGTGAAGGTGTAGCGCCGCCATTCGATGTCCCGTGCCGGATCGACCCGCACGTCGGTACGAGTCTCGATGCCTTCATCCTCACGGACGATGGTGACGAGATCGTCGCCGAGCCTGGCTTCATAGCGCGAGGCGGGGTGCTGAACGGGCTGATGGCCTGCGGACCAGCAGGCCCCCGACTCGAGGTCCCGCACGTAGAGAAACCAGCCGTCGCCGTCGACGGTGGCGTCGCCCGCCCACCGGTTCAAGGCCCATGGTCCGAGCAGGGATCCGCCCGCGCCGGCCACGGACACGTGCACCCGGTATCGGCCGTTGGTCAGCACGCCACGCTCCAGGGCCTGCGCGGGAGACCGTACGGAGGTCATCGCTCGAACGTTACGGCCGCGGGGAGCGAGCGGATCCTCACCACGCCGGCGGAGTCGGGCGCGACCGGAGCGCCGTTGACCCTAACCCGCGTCGCCGCGGCCGAGCCGGGTGGATGGACCGCGAGCCCGCCGGGCGGCATCCGGAGGCCCGCGGCGATGGAGACGGTTACCGCCGGCCCGGCACGCTGGGCGCGGTAGCTCAAGCGGCCCCACCAGGTGCTCAAGTTCTCGACCGCGAGCCCTCCGCCCTCGAGCCAGGCTTCCGGGATTCCCGCGCCGATCACCAGCGTGCTGTCGCTCTCGCGCTCGTACGCGACGAGATCGGCGACCGAGCGGAGGAAGTCGGAGCCGACCCAGGTGTGAGGCAGGTCGCCGATGAACTTGGGCGCCTTCGGCTCCCGCCAGACCACCTCGGGCCACTGATTCCACTCGGGCGGAGTCTGGTCCTCGAGGAAGCCTTTCAGCAGCTCGAGCGCCCGCTCCTTCCAGCCCAGCCGGAGCATCGTCCCGACGCTCCGAAGCTCGTAGGGCGTGTACGCGTCCCAGCGCGCGCCGGCGCTCCGCCGCTCGGCGACCTGCGTCCAGTAGCGCTCGAACGTCCGCTCGAGCGCCGCCCGCGGCAGGCGGTCCAGCTCGCCCACGGGAGACACGGCGATCGTGGTGGACGTGGCGTCGAAGTCGCCCAGGTCCGCGGAGCCCGGGATGAAGTCGATCCGGTGGTGCTCCATCGCCCGGCGGATCGAAGCGTGCAGCTCTCGGCTGAACTCCGAGGCGATCGAGTCGAGCCGCCGGGCGTCGGCCGCATGGCCGAGAGTGCTCGCGATCATCACGGCGTCGCGAAGCCCGCGCAGCGCGAAGAAGTCGTCCCAGTAGGAGTGCATCGGCTTGGCCGAGTACCCCTCGTGGCTGATGGACGGCGGCAGGAGACCGAAGAAATGGAGCTTGTCCGGAGCCCGGTACTCCGGGGTGCGGCGGGTCTGGCGGAGAGAGTCGATGTAGCCGGCGGCCTTCGAGACGGCGGGCCAGACCTCCTGGAGGACCGAGCGGTCGCCGGTATGGCGGTAGAGCTCGGCCGCGAGATGGATCAGCTCGCCGTGGCTGTCGTGCTCCGGCACCGGGTCGGCTCCGCGACGATCGACGCAGCAGGGCACCTTGCCGTTGGGGTACTGGTACCGCGCGAACCAGCGGAGGAAGTCGCGCACTTCATCGTGGTGCCCGAACCGGAGCAGCGCCGCGGAGGTGAGGGCGCCGTCGCGGATCCAGGAGCGCTCGTAGGAACGGGATCCCGGCTGAATCGCCGGCCCGTCGCGGTTGACGAGGATGTAGGCGATCGTGCTCGCGATGACCCTCGACACGCGGTCGTCCGACGCCGGCAGCCGGATCGTCGCGCGGTCGACGCTCGCCGCCCACTTCGCTGCGGTCGCCCGGAGTGCGCTGTCGGCGCTGCGGAGGCCGCGGGCCACCAGGAGCGGGGGCCGGCCGGGACGGAGCGGGATCTCGATCGCGACGGTGGTCGAGTCGCCGGGCGCGATCGCCAGCGGCCAGGCGAGCACGCCGGAGGCGGCGCCCAGGCGGTCGCGCGCGGCGCGGTCAGCCGGGAGGACGCCGCGACGGAGCTGAGCAACGATGTCCCCACCCGTGAACGGCGTCGCCCCGAACCTCACGGGGCGCACGAGCGGGACCACCGCCCGGTCGCCGTTCACCAGCACGCGGCGTCCGTCCCAGGCGAGCGAGTCGATCCGGGCCGCTCCGCCGGGGACGCCAAGGAACTGCCAGGGTGGATTCACCTGGAACGGCCGCAGGGCCAGGTACAGCATGCCGCCGAGAAAGGCCTCACCCAGGTTCAGGATGCGGTAGCGGACGACCGCGCTGGAGCGCCCGGGCTCGCCGGCTGCGAAGGCGGTGATCAGGAGACTCGCCGCTCCGCTGCGCCACTCGACCGAAGGGATCGGGAGCCGTCGCTCCTCCAGCGACACCCTGTGGGCGACATCGTTCCAGGAGAGGAATCGGTCGCCAAGCTGCAGGAAGGGCTCGAGGGTGAACCCGCCCAGCCCCGTCTCGACTGCTCCGTCCTCGCCGAGCAGCGCCTCCTCCTCGGCGCCATCCACGCCGATCACCGTCCAGTCGGCGCGCTCGTCGTGGAAGTACCGGGGGTAAATGCCGCGGGGAGCGTCCCGCGCGACGGCGGCGAAGAAGCTGTTTCGTGATGCCGCCCACTCGTGCGGCTCGACCTCGAGCTCACGGATCCCGTACCCGGAACGGCCTCGCGGCGCCAGCAGGCGGAGCCGGAGGTACCTCGTTTCGGAGTCGGGGAGAAAGAAGTAGTCGCGGCCGATCGGGCTCGCGGCCCGGCGAACGAGCTCGGTCCAGGCCCGGCCGTCGAGCGAGGCCTCCACCGCGTAGAGCCGGGCGGCCCGGTCCGGCTCCCACGTCAGCGTGAGACCCCCGAACTCCCGGCGCTCGAGAAAGTCGATCGTCACCGTCGCTGTCGGGGTCTCGGTCCGCCAGATGGTGCCGAGGTCGCCGTCGAGCATCGCTCCGGGCGGATGACCGGGACGCGACGCGGACGCGCGGATCGCGGGGGTCCGCGCGTAGGGACCGGTCTCGGGCAGCGGTGTCAGGCGTAGGTCGTCGATCCAGACGCTCCCGGCGCCGCCGCCCCGACCCGCGGTGATGACCAGCTCGAGCGCCGCGGCGTGGTCGAGCGTGCCGCCGCCCTTGGGGCCCCACGCGAAGGTGATCTGGCGGCGGCGAATGGTGACCTTCCGCCATTCCGGGTCGAACACCCGGTCGCGCTCGGTGTACCACCAGACGTTCTCGCCGCTCGCGTCGACCAGCTTGAACTCGAGCGTGTTGGGCGGCGCGTCGCCCCGGATCCAGAAGGTGAGCGCGTAATTCGCCGGGAGGTCGATGGCCGTTCGTCGCCGCGCGATGGCGTACCCGGCGCCGGCGCGGAACGCGAAATCGAGCCGCATGGCCCGGCCGGCGCGGCCGCGGTCGCTCCGGATGGCAAGCTCGACTCCGTCGGCGGGATGCGCGCTCCAGGCATCGAGCCGCTCGAACGCGTCGATCACCCGCGCGGAATCCTGCGCGAGCGCGGCCAGGGCGAGCGCCAGGGCGGCCGTCACCCCTTCACGCTCCCCGCCATGATGCCCTGGATGTAGTAGCGCTGCAGGAAGAGGAACGCGACGAAGACGGGCAGAATCGTCACTACGGCGCCGCTCATCATGAGCTCGACGTCCTGCACGTGCTCCCCGGTGAGGTTCGCGAGCGCCACCGGCAGGGTGTACTTCGCGTCGTCGCTCAGCACGATCAGCGGCCACATGAAGTCGTTCCACGCGCTCAGGAACGTGAAGACGCCGAGGGTGGCGAGCACCGGCGCGATGCTGGGCAGCACGACCAGGCGGAAGATCTGGAGCTCGCTCGCGCCGTCGAGACGCGCCGCGTGCAGGAGGTCGTCGGGGATCGAGAGGGCGTATTGGCGGACCAGGAAGATCCCGTACACCGGCGCCAGCACCGGGATCATCGCGCCGAGCAGGGTGTTGATGAGCCCCATCTCGCGTAGGAGGATGAACATCGGGAGCATCGCGACCTGCCCGGGTATTACCATCCCGGCGAGGAGCGCCCGGAAGAGAGGCCGCCGCCCGCGGAAGCGGAGCTTCGCGAAGGCGTAGCCGGCCATGCCCGTGATCAGGATCGCGAGCACCGTTCCGCCGATCGAGATGATGAGGCTGTTCATCAGGTAGCGGCCCACGCTCAGGCTGGTGAACAGCGCGCGATAGTGCTCGAGGGTCGGCCGGCTCGGCAGCAACGGCGGGGGCGACGTGTTCGCCTCTCCCGGCCGCATCAGCGATGCCGAGATCATCCAGAGAAGCGGGGTGGCGGCCAGCACCGCGCCGGTGATCAGCGCGAGATGCAGCCAGAAGGAGCGCCACCGCCGGCTCATGCCGACTCCCCGCGGCGGAGCCGGAGCTGGATCAGCGTGCCGAGCAGCGTGAGCAGGAAGAGCACCACGGCGATCGTGGCGGCCTGGCCGAGCCGCCACCAGCGGAATCCCTCCTCGTACATGAACAGCATCAGTGTGGTGGTGCTGCGGAGCGGGCCGCCCTGCGTCATCACGTAGGGCTCGCTGAAGATCTGGAACGAGGTGATCATCGTCACCACCCCCACGAACACGAGGGTGGGGCCGAGCATCGGCAGCGTGACGTGGCGGAACCGGTGCCACGCGCCGGCCCCGTCCAGCGACGCCGCCTCATAGAGCTCTTCGGGAATCGCCTGCAGCCCTGCGAGGAAGATCAGCATGTTGTAGCCGAAGTTCTTCCAGACGGACAGCAGGATGATGGAAGGCATCGCCCAGCGCGGGTCGCCGAGCCAGTCGACCGGTCCGAGGCCGAGAATGCCGAGAGCCCCGTTGAGCAGGCCGTACTGCGGGTGGTAGATGTAGCGCCAGAGGAGCGCGACGGCGACGAGCGTCGTCACCCAGGGCGCGAAGAAGGCGCTCCGGAAGAGGGGCTTCCAGCGCACCAGCCTGGCGTTCACCAGGAGCGCCGCGCCGAGCGAGACCGCCACCGAGAGCGGCCCGCCGACCAGCACGAAGTAGAGCGTGTTGCGGAGGGCCTTCCAGAAGAGCGGGGTCTCGAGGAGCTGGCGGTAGTTGTCGAGGCCCACGAAACGGGTGCTGCCTGGATCGCCGATCGAGTAGAGATCGAAATCGGTGAAGGAGAGGAAGAACGCGCCCGCGACGGGGACGGCGAAGAAGACGCCGATGAGGAGGAGCGCCGGCGCGACGAAGGTCCACCCCGCGCGGGATTCCGCGGACGACTCGGCGGCGGTCATGGCGCGGCCCCGCGCCGCCGGGCCAGCAGGTAGCGCCGCCGTTCGAGCAGGCGGTCGACGTCGGCATCGAGGGCCGCGAGCGCGGCGGCCGGGGGTCGGGCACCGCGCGCGGCTGCCTCCGTCTGCTCCATGAGCTTCGTCGTCACGAGCTCCCACTCGGGCACCATCGGCGTCGGCACCGCGCGGGCGAGCTGCACCTGAAAGGCGCGGGCCTCGCGGTCGGTGGCGAGGGCGGAATCGGCCCACGCTTCCCGGCGCGCCGGCAGGTCGCCGGTGAGGTGGTAGAAGCGGACCTGCTGCTCGGGCCGGGTCAGATACTCGATCAGGCGGAGCGCGAGCGCCCGGCGCGGAGACGACCGGAACACGACGAGGCTCGACCCGCCGGCGAGCGAGACCCCCGACTCCGGCCCCGTGGGGCCGGGAAGGGGAGCGGTGCCCCAGGAATCCCGAAGCTCAGGCGGGAGCCGGCGGCGGAACTCCCCGAGGTTCCAGGGGCCGGTGATGTACATCGCGAACGTGCCCCGCGCGAACTCCTGGTAGAGGTTCGCGATCGCGTTATTGCTCACCGGCGCCGCGAGACCGTCGCGGTAGAGCGAGAGCAGGAAATCGAACGCCCGCGCGAACGCCGGCGCGCGGAAAGCGCCGAACCCTTCAGGCGTGATGAGGGGCGAGCCCTGCTGCAGGCCGAGGATCGCCTGCGGAGGCCACTCGTTCGTCGGGAGGAAGATCGGATACCGCCCCGGCCCGGCCGCGCGCTTTATCGCGAGCATTGCCTCGCGCCACTCCGCCCAGGTGCCGGGCAGCGAGTCGTACCCCGCGGCGGCCAGGATGTCGCGCCGGTAGAAGAGCACCCGGGTATCGACGTACCAGGGAAGCCCGTACAGCGTGTCATTCACCACGTTGGTGGCGAGGATGCCGGGGAACTGGCTCTCGGCCGGCGGCGGCGGGACCGGCGCGAGCGCGCCGAGCGCGGCCATCTCCGGGACCCAGGTGTTCCCCATCTGCGCGAGGTCGGGGGTCGCGCGGCCGACGATCGCGGTGAGGAGCTTCTCGTGCGCGGCGCTCCAGGGAATCTGCTGCACCCGCACCCGGATGCCGGGGTTCTCGCGCTCGAAGCCGCGGACCAGCTCGGCCACGACCTCACCCTCGCGGCCGAACGCCCAGAACCGCAGCGTGTCGGCCGGGGCGGCCCGCGCGCAGGCGGCGAGCGCTGCGACCAGGGC
>JBOHSH010000045.1:0-97744 GCA_050733195.1 Gemmatimonadales bacterium | reverse complement strand
GCACGATGGCTGAGCGGCGGCGCGCGGCCGGCCACCTGGACCGAGGCCGCCGGTCGGGGCCTAGCCGTTCTGGTCCTCGGCATAGGCCCGGATGATCTCGCGCACCAGCCGGTGACGCACCACGTCGGCGTCGCCGAGATAGCAGAACACGATCCCGTCGATCCCCGGAAGAACCCGCTCGATCTGGATCAGCCCGGACTCTTCCCGCTTGGGCAGGTCGATCTGGGTTTTGTCTCCGGTGACCACGACTTTGCTGTTCACGCCGAGCCGGGTGAGGAACATCTTCATCTGGGCCCCGGTGGCGTTCTGCGCTTCATCGAGGATGATGAACGCGTCCGAAAGGGTGCGGCCGCGCATGTAGGCCAGCGGGGCGATCTCGATCGTGCGCGTCTCGAGGGCCTTCTGCACCCGCTCGTGGGGCATCATGTCCTCGAGCGCGTCGTAGAGCGGCCGGAGATAGGGATCCACCTTGGCCTGGAGATCGCCGGGGAGGAAGCCGAGCGACTCGCCCGCCTCGACGGCCGGGCGCGCGAGGATGATGCGCCGCACCCGCTTCCGCGCCATCGCTTCGATGGCCTTGGCCACCGCGAGGTACGTCTTCCCGGTGCCCGCCGGCCCGATGCCGACGACGACGTCGTGGGCGCTGATGGCCTGCACGTACTCCCGCTGACCCTGCGTCTTCGGCGAGATCGCGCGCCGCAGTCCCGGCAGCACGATCTTCCCTTCGCCGCCCGCGAGCGGCCCGTCCGCCGGCACGCCGTCCTGCACGAACCGAGCGACATCCTCGGTCGTCACCTGTTCGCCGATCCGCGCCAGGTCGAGCAGGCCCTGGACGACCCCGGCGGCGCGGTCGAGCTGCACCGGCGACCCGTTCAGCGTCAGCGTCTCCCCCCGAAGCGAGACGCGGACGCCGGTGGCCTTCTCGAGCTCGAGGAGGTTCGCGTCGTTCACGCCCGCCAGGAGCAGGGGATCCGCCCCCTCGATGCTGAGCCGCTGGGTGAGCTCGTCCGCCATCGCCGCCGCCTAGTCGCAGACCGTGAGGTGGAGCGCCGCGAGATCCGCGGGGCTCACGGCCACCGGAGCGCCCTCGTAGAGGGCCCGCGCCGCCGTGGTCTTGGGAAACGCGATCACGTCCCGGAGGGACGCGGCGCCCGCGAGCAGCATCGCCGCGCGGTCGAATCCCACGGCGAATCCCCCGTGCGGCGGGGCTCCCGAGGCCAGGCCGTCGAGCAGGAAGCCGAACCGCCGCCGCTGCTCCTCGGCGGAGAGGCCCAGCAGCCGGAAGACCCGTTCCTGCAACGCGGGCGTCGTGATCCGGACCGATCCGCTCCCGAGCTCCACGCCGTTGTACACCGCGTCGTAATGCAGCGCACGACACCGGCCCGGATCGCTCTCCAGGAAGTCCGCGTCCTCGGGGTGCGGCGCCGTGAAGGGATGGTGCACGAAGACGTGCTGTCCGGTCTCCGGATCGGGCTCGAAGAGCGGGAAGTCGACGACCCAGCAGAACGCGTGCGCCTCGACCGGCGCCGGGCGGAGCCGCCGGATGAGCGCGGTGCGCACCGCGTGGAGCGCGGGCGACGCCACGGCGTCCCGCGCCGCGACGGCCACCAGCAGATCCCCTTCCGCTCCACCGAGGCCGTCGAGCATCTGCTCACCGAGCGCCTTGACCCCGGGGCCTTCCCACGCCGCCGATCGCCGCGCCCAGAGCAGGCCGCCCGCGCCCGATTCCTTCGCGGCGGCCGTCAGCCCGTCGAGGTCCTTCCGCGACAGCGTGCTCCCTCCCGGAGCCACGAGGCCGCGGAGACGACCGCCGTTGCCGACCGCCTCGCGAACGAACTCCGCGGCTCCCGCGGCGACGGCGCCGGTCAGGTCCCGGACCTCGAGCCCGTACCGCAGGTCCGGCTTGTCGATCCCGTACCGCTCCATCGCGTCGCGCCACGAGAGCCGGCGAAAGGGATGCGGGATCGCGTGGCCGGCCTCCTCCCACAGCGCCACCAGGACGGTCTCCACGAACGCGAGCACGTCCTCCTGCCCGACGAACGAGGCCTCGATGTCGATCTGCGTGAACTCCGGCTGCCGGTCGGCTCGGAGATCCTCGTCCCGGAAGCAGCGCGCGATCTGGAAGTACCGGTCGAACCCCGCGACCATGAGCAGCTGTTTGTAGATCTGCGGCGACTGCGGGAGCGCGTAAAACTCGCCGGCATGGAGGCGCGAGGGCACGATGTAATCGCGCGCGCCCTCGGGCGTCGGCTTGGTGAGAATCGGGGTCTCGAGCTCGAGGAATCCCTGCTCCGAGAGCGATCGGCGCGCGCGCTGCAGCAGCCGGTGGCGGAGCTCGAGGTTCGCCTGCAGCTCGGGGCGCCGGAGATCCAGGACGCGATGCTTGAGGCGCAGCTCCTCCGCCGGCAGCTCATCGTTCTCCTTGCGCGCCACCGGAATCGCCGGAGTCATCGCCGGCCCGAGGACCTCGAGCCGCCGGACGTGCACCTCCACCTCGCGCGACGTGAGGGACTCGTCGCGCGCCGGCTGCGGGCGGAGCGCGACGATACCCTCGACCCCGATGACTGTCTCGACGCCGCAGTCGGCGGCGCGGGCGATGTTCTCCGGCGGGGTGAAGTCCGGATCGAACGACAGCTGGACGAGACCGTGCCGGTCGCGGAGATCGATGAAGACGATCCCGCCCAAATCCCGGCGACGGTGCACCCAGCCGCCGAGACGCACCGTCTGCCCGACGTCGGCCCGGGAGAGCAGGCCGGCGTCGTGGCTGCGCATCGAGGTGGGGTGCATCGCGCAAACGTAACGGCCGCCGATAGTTGGAGCAAGCAAGCGCTCGCCGCTTTGGGACGCAGCACGGCGATCCATCCCCCGGTATTTTTGCGCATGGTGAAGACGCCGGATTCATCCAGCCTGCTCGACCTGACACCGGACGAGGCGCGGGCGCGAATCACGGCCTGGACTCGAGATCGAGCCCTGCCGGCGTACCGCGCCGCGCAGATCTTCCGGCGGCTCTGGGAGGCTCCGGTGGCCCGGTGGGCCGACGCTTCGGAGCTGCCCGCCGCGCTGCGTCGTGACCTCGAGACGGAGCTGCCGCTTCCCCGGCTCACCGCGGAGACCGTCCAGCAGTCCGCCGACGGGACGCGGAAGTTCCTCTGGCGTCTCGCCGACGGGGAAGCGATCGAATCGGTGCTGATTCCCTCGGGGTCGCGGCGCACGCTCTGTGTCTCGTCGCAGGCGGGCTGCGCGCTGGGATGCACCTTCTGCGCGACGGGGCGGATGGGCTTCCGCCGAAACCTCTCTCCGTCGGAGATCGCGGGGCAGATTCGCGAGATCGTCCTCGAGAATCCGGAAGCGAAGCCGACCAACATCGTGTTCATGGGGATGGGCGAGCCGCTGCTCAACTGGCCCGCCGTGAGCACCGCGCTCACGATCCTCAATCATTCGCAGGGCTTCGGCATCGGCGCTCGCCACATCACGGTCTCGACCGTGGGCATCATCCCGGGCATGGAGGAGCTCGCCCGGCGCCCGGAGCAATTCCGGCTCGCCATCTCGCTGCACGCCGCCGCGCCCGAGAGCCGGCTCGCGCTCATGCCGATCCAGAAGAAGTATCCGCTCGACGATGTGCTCCGGGCCGCGCGGGCGTTCCGCCGCCGCATCACCTTCGAGTACGTCCTGATCGCCGGCCGCAACGATTCCGACGCGGACGCCGACCGGCTCGCCAAGCTCGCGCGCGAGATGGGCGCCCACGTGAACCTCCTCCCCCTGCACCCGGGCGGCGCTCCCGGCCTCACACCCTCGTCCGGCAACCGCATCCGGGCCTTCGCGGACCGCCTGCGGAACCAGGGCATCGAAGCGGTGGTCCGCCGGAGCCGCGGACTCGACATCGATGCCGCCTGCGGCCAGCTCTTCGTGGAGATGGAGCGCCGGCGCGCCCGGGGCACCCGCTCAGTCTGACCTCGGGAGACGCGATGCCCACCCCGCTCCGTCTCCTGCTCCGGCTGTTTCTCCGGATCTTCTTTCGCCGCATCGACATCGTGGGCGCCGAGCGCGTGCCGGCTCAGGCACCGCTGCTCCTCGTCCTGAATCATCCGAACTCCCTCATCGATCCGCTGTTCGTGCTCTGCCTGGCCCCTCGCCCGGTGTCGTTCCTCGCCAAAGCGCCGCTCTTTCGCACACCCGTGGTCGCCTGGTTCGTGCGGGCTGCGAGATCGATCCCCGTGGAGCGGCGGCAGGACCCCGGGGCGGACCTCACGCGCAACCGGCTCATGTTCGCCCGGGTGCGCGAGCATCTCGGCGCCGGCGGTGCGGCCGCGCTCTTTCCCGAGGGGATGAGCCACAGCGATCCGCGGCTCAAGCCGATGAAGAGCGGCGCGGCCCGGATCGCGCTCGGCGTCCGGTCGGCGGAGCCGCTCAGGATCCAGGCCGTCGGTCTCGTCTACACCGCCAAGGAGACGTTTCGCAGCTCCGCGCTCGTCGCGTTCGGCGAGCCCTTTCTCGTGGAGCCGGCGGAGCTCGACGAGCAGGGGGAGCCGCCGGGGAACCGTGTCGACGCCCTGACCGCGCGGATCGCGGCGGCCCTCGGCGCGGTGACGCTCCAGGCGGACGAGGCGGAAGTCCTGGACCTGGTCGAGCGCACCGAAGCGATCCTCACGAGCGCCGAAGCCGGCGCCGACACGCCGGAGGCCGGCCTGGGTCAGCGGGTCGAGCGGAGACGCCGCCTCCTCTCGGGGTACCGGGCGCTCCAGGCGAGCGCGCCGCTCCGGCTCGAGCGACTGCGGCGCCGCGTCCTCCGGTACGAAGCGCGGCGCGCCGGTGCCGGGGTCGATCCCTGGGACGTGCCGGTCGAGGAGTATTCCCCTCGCATGGTGATCGTGGCGACCCTCCTCCTCGCAGCCCGCTTCGCCCTCCTGCTTCCCCTCGGGCTGATCGGGCTCCTCCTCCACTACCCCGCCTATCGCGCAACCGGCCTGCTCGCCGCACGGCTCGGATCCCGGGAGCGCGAGGTCCGGGCAACGGCCAAGGCGATCACCGCGTTCTTCCTCTTTCCGCTCACCTGGGCGGCGGCGGCGGTGCTCGCCGCGGGCTGGTGGGGAGCCGCGGGGGCCATTGTCACCCTGGTGCTCGCGCCGGTGACCGGATGGATGGCGCTGCGCCTGACCGAGCTCTGGGATCGGGTCGTCGGGGCGGCACGGGGACTGGTGCTCTTTCTGGCAGGACGGCGCCGGTTCGTGCACCTGCAGGTCGAGCGGCGCGCCCTCCGCGACGAGCTTCGCGGGGTGGCGGCCGAGCTTGAGGCGGGAGGGCCGGCCGCCATGACCGACCTTCCGGGCAGATGACCGGCGTCGCCGTCCTCCGTGCACGGGCCCTCGACCTGTATCGCGCGGCGCTCGCGGGCGCGGACCCGGGTCCTCCGCTGCTGGCGGTGCTCGCGGAACTCGAGGCGTCCGAGGCCCCTCTCTGGATCGTGGCGATCGGCAAGGCTGCGCGACGCATGGCCGGCGCCGCGACGGCCGCCGCGGCCCGGTCGAAGAGGCGCGTCGCCGGGGGGATCGTCGTCGGCGCGGAAGCGACCGGTCCGGCTCCGGGCCTCCTGTCCCTCACCGGCGATCACCCGATTCCGGGCGGGCGCTCGTTCGAAGCCTCCCGGGCGCTCACCGGGATCACGGAGGCGGTCGCGCCGGGCGACGACGTCTGGGTGCTCCTGTCCGGCGGCGCCTCGAGCCTGGTCGGCGCGCCCGCGCAGGGCCTAACCCGCGAGGACGTCGAAGCGGCGTGGCGGATGCTCTACGCCGCCGGCCTGCCCATCGGGGAGCTCAATCTCGTGCGGAAACGGCTCAGTTGCTGGGGGGCCGGACGACTCGCGACGGCGCTCGAGCAGGCGACGGTGCGGACGTTCGCGCTCTCCGACGTTCCGGGAGACGATCCCTCGGCCATCGGCAGCGGTCCCTGCGACCCCGATCCCTCCAAGGCGAGCGACGTCCGCCGGCTGCTCGCGCTCCACCGGCTCTTCACCGCCCTGCCTCCCGGGGTGCGGGACGCCCTTCAGGCCGAGGAGCGGGGCGAGCGCCCCGAGACCCCCAAGCCGGACCGGCCGGTCTTCCGCACCAGCCGCGCGCGGATCATCGCGGGTAATGCCGGCGCCCTCGAGGGCGCCGCCTCGCTCGCGCGGGGAATGGGGCTCCCGGTCCGAACCTCCGACCGGCCGCTGGCGGGAGAGGCGGGCGCCTGCGGGGTTCGCCTGGCCGAAGAGCTGCTCACCGGCGCGTCGCCCGGACCGCTGTGCCGTCTCTGGGGAGGCGAGCCGGTCGTCCGCCTCGGTGACGGCGGATCACAGGGGCTCGGCGGCCGCGCGCAGGAGCTGGCGCTCGCGGCGGCGGGCCTTCTGGAGCGCCGGCCGAGCAGCGGACTGGTCGTCCTCCTGGCCGGGTCCACCGACGGCCGCGACGGCCCGACCGAGGCCGCGGGGGCGATCGTGGATGCGGAGACCTGGGGGCGCATTCGCGCCAGGGGGATCGACCCCCTCGCTGCCCTCGCCCGCCACGACGCCTATCCGGCGCTCGACGCGGCCGGCGACCTCATCCGCACGGGCCCGACGGGTACGAACGTGATGGACGTGGTGATTGGGCTCGTGGAGTAGACGGACAGACGGTCTGCCCGTCTACTTCGTCACCCGCTTCTCGTCGTCGATCAGCGCGTCCTTGTTCGGCGGCAGCTCCTGTCCGCCGCCCGGGCCGAACCCGGTCTTCCCCGGCCGGCCGGCCGGAATCTGCAGGAAGATCTCCGCCACGTTGTTGGTGAAGTCGCTCTCGGGCAGCTGATGGCAGAAGCCGTCGCCGTCCACGTGCGGGCAGGGCTCGCCGCCCGCCGGCGTGAACGGCGGGTTCACGTGAATCCGGATCATGTATTTGCCGGCCGGCAACCCGTCGATCACGAAGTATTGCCCCTGGAGCCACTTGAAGTACTGGTCCGCCCATCCGGTGGCGATGCCCTGGTTGCCCCGGCGGCCGATCGCTCCGCAGGACCGGTAGACCCATGCCTTGGGCGGGAGACCGGGCACCTGATATGGGGCCACGTCGATCATGCAGAAGCCGCGCTTCGCCGACTCCACCACGTCGCCCAGTGACCCATCGGCATTGACGGGAAAGAGCTCGTACGTGGCGTAGTTCCGGAAGTGAAAGTGCCGGTGACAGCTGGCGAGCTCGAAGAGGCCGTCGCTGTCGGCGCCACTGCCGTCGCCGTTCGGGTCCCAGTGGGCGTTGGGATCGCCCACGAAGAGGTCCGCGTCCCCGATGTTGGGCGTATTGACGGTGATCCGGAGCGTGCGGTGGGGGCCGGGAGTCACGTCGCCTTCGATCACGTCGCACGCCGTCGCGGAGAGGAACTCCTCATAGATCACCCAGGAGGTCGCGAGCGTCGCCCGGTCCACGATCAGGTCCGGCAGGCCGGTGAGGTCCGGTACGTGCGCCAGCTGGGGCGATCCGGTCGAGGTGGCGGTGGGCTCGGGCGCGCCGCAGGCGGCGCCGCCCAGCGAGGACAGGGAGAACAGGACCCGCCAGGCGAGCGCGGACCGGGAGCGGCGAGGGAGTCGCATGCAATCCTCCTGCGGAGCGGATTGGGTCGCCGCCGACCGGCGGCGATGTCCCTAGCCTATCCCCGGGCGACAGCAGACCGCAACCAGCCGATAAACAACTCCTGTCAGACGGGCAGACGGGCAGACGGGCAGAGGCAGCGAGCCGGAAGCCTAACCCGCCTCGCGCCCCGGCCGTCCGGCCGCCTGTCCTCACGGTCGACGCGTGGGGGGCGGCTGGTAGTCCGCGCCGAGAACCACGGTGAGGTCCACGCGCCGAGAGGCATCCGCCGCGATGCGCGCCCGCCCCGCACCGAGCGCGCGGGCGACCCGAGCGGCCGTCACGGTATCGGTCCCGCGCCGCACCAGCACTTCGGTCAGAGCCACGGGAGGACCGCCGGCGGTCCCGAAGTACACGACGTCGACACCGCCGCTGCGAAGCAGCCGGGTGACGAGCCGCGCGAGTCCCCGGCGCGGCGTGCCGTTGAGCACCTCGGCAACGACGATCCGACCCTCCGGCACCAGCCGGGGCAGGTCGGGATCGGCGCCTTCCCCGGGATCGCCACCCCGCCGGAGGGACAGTCCGAACAGGGCCACTGAGACCACGACGACGATGATGATCAGCGCGAGCCGGCGGCGAGGCTGTTCCAAAACCGGTGCGTGGGTTCGGGAATGGTCCAGCCGCAGTGCACGATGTAGAGCATGCGGCGGCGGGCGACTTCGAGGAGCACTCCGGGCGGGTCGCTCGGGAATCGCGTGGCCAGCGCGGCCCGTGCTTCACGATCGAATCGCCGGCCGGGCTCCAGAAAATCGGCGCAGTAGAGCACTCGCCCCACCATGTCCCATTCCGCGAGCCCGACCGAGTGATAGCGTACGGCGTCGAGCACGCCGCGATCGGTTTCCCCTTCCGCCTTGGCCCGTGCGGCGCTCGCCGGACCGTGGTGAAGCTCGACGGGTCCCTGGACCGAAGGAGCCCACCGCGCGAGCTCCGCCGGCTCGGCATCCCGGAGGGCATCGTGGAGCCAGACGGCCTTGAGCCAGCGGTTCCGCTCCGAATCCGGCACCAGAAGCGCTCCGGCCCACTCCACGGTGAGCTCGGCGACGCGCTGGATGTGGTGTAACCGCTTTTCCGTCACCACCGCCCAATCCGGAGGCGTGGGACGAAGCTCCGAGCGGATCCCGCCGGTCCCGGGCGTCGGCATGGATCGGAGCGGCTCGCTCATGCCTCAGAGCCCGAGGCGGCGGAGCTCGTCGAGCTCCCGCTGCCAGAACGACCGGTCGGCGAGACCGGGATGCGGGAGTCGCAGGTCGCCGGTGTCCAGTTGGAGGTCTCCGTAAGCGACGAGATCGAGGTCGAGGGTACGCGGCGCCCAGCGCTCGCGCCGTTCGCGGCCCGCCTCCCGTTCGATCTCGTGGCACGCGACGAGGAGCGCAGCCGGCGGAAGGGTCGTGTCCACGGCAACCATCTGATTCAGGTATCGAGGCTGGAGCCGGTCGCCGAGCGGCGGCGTCTCCTCCACCATCGAGGCCCCCCGAAGCCGTGAATCGGGAAGCGACGCGAGCCGGCGGCGCGCGAACGCCAGGTGGGCGGCGCGATCGCCCAGGTTGCTTCCGAGCGCCACGAACGCCCGCGGGCTCACGACTCCACCGCGAAGTGCCGGGCGATGTCGCGAAGCTCGCCGGCGACCCGCTCGAGCTCCCGGATGGCGACCTCGAGCTCCGACTGGCCCCGGGTGGCCTCGCCCGCCTCGCGGGTGAGCAGCTCGGTCTGCCCCCGGGCGCGTTCCGCCGTCTCGGCGATCGCCCGGATCTGCTCGGCCAGCCGCCGGCTGGCCGAGGTGTGGGCTACCTCCGCCCGCTCGATGGCGCGCGCCTCCTGCCCCGCCTGGCTGGTCGCCGCGACGATCTCGTCCAGGGCGACCGCCGTGCTCGCCGAGAGCTCGCCCACGCCCGCCACGAGCTCTTCTCCGCGGGCCATCTGGGCCGAGATGCCGCCGACTTCGCCGGAGATCTCCGCCACCAGCCGCGTGGCGTCCGCGCTCGCGTCCGCGCTCTGCATCGCGAGCTGGCGGATCTCCTCGGCCACCACCGCGAAGCCCCGGCCCGCCTCGCCGGCGCGGTGCGCCTCGATCGAGGCGTTGAGCGCGATCACGTTGGTGAGCTCGGCCAGCTCCTGGATCGAGGCGAGGAAGGCGCGGATACGGTTGGTCACCGCGCCGAGCGCGGTCACCTGTCGGGTGCTGTCCGCCACGAACGTCTTCACCCGCACCAGGCGGTCCACCGTCTCCTCGATCTCCACACGATGCCTCGACGCCGCGTGCGCCGCCTGGGCGCTCACCGCCGCGGCCCGGGATCCCGCCGCGCTCGCGGTCGAGGCGAGCCGGCCGATCTCCACCGTCACTTCCATCCCGGACTGCGCGAACGACTCCTGGCTCGAGGCCTCGCGCCGCATGTTCTCGGAGGCCGCCGAGAGCGTGATCGCCGAGGAACGGAGCGAGTTGGCCGCCCGGGCCAGGGCGTGGATCTGTCCGCCGATCTGTTCCACGGTGGCGAGCAGCGGACGCCGCAGCTCGGCGATGTGAATCGCCGTCGACACCTGATTGGCGATCGCGGCCATCCCCGAGCGATCGCGCGCCCGGTAGTGGTAGCGCTTGTGATGCTCGAGCTCGAGCGTGCCGATGATCTGGTCCGCGAAGCGGAGCGGCCAGATCACGACCGTGCGGACCGCGGAATCCGGCTGGAGCAGCGCCGCCTCCGCCAGCGTATCGTCGATCACCACCGGCTCGCCCGACGCGAGAACACGCGCGCGGAACCGGGCCAGCCCGGCGTCGGGCTCCCCGCGGTCGGGACGCCCCTGCGCCGCCCGGTACGTCAGCACCGGGCCGCCCTCCTCGACGCGGAAGATCCGGAAATCGCCCCAGTCGAGCAGGCGATAGGCCAGCTGCTCGATCTCCTCGAACGACACCCGGAGGCTCATGTTGCTGGTGAGCGCCCCCTGCATGGTGTGGACCTTGTTGAGGTCCTCGGCGGAGATGGCCTCCTCGAGCAGGGTGCGAATCACCAGCCCCGAGACGGTGAGCGCCAGCAGCACGGCGATCCAGCCGGCCGGCACCAGCGACTCGAGCGCCCAGACGACCACGCCCGCCGCGAGGATCGTCACGAGGTAGGACACGACCTCCCAGCGGAGAATGAAGATCCGCTCCTCGACCTCGAGCTTCTGGCGCAGGAGCAGCGACAGATAGAAGAGCACGCGCGTGGCGGCGAAATACGTCCCGGCGAGGATGACCGCGGGCGCCAGGAACTCGAGGGAGAGTCCCGTCGTGCCGCTCAGCCGCAGGGCGAGCGCGTAGAACCCGTAGGCCACGGCGAACGCGAGCGCCTCGCGCCCCGCGTTGACCGCCCCCGCCTTCACCGGCTTGCGCAGCCATCCGACGTCCGCCGCATACACCCCGCCCACCAGCGCGAGCACGCCCGACGAGGCGGGGGCGGCCAGCGCGGCCACGAGCGCCGGGACGCCGGTCTGGGTGAGATACGAGAACTTGCTGAGCCGGACCGGAGCCGAGCGCATGATGGCGACGCCGGCCAGCAGCAACAGCGTCGCCGTGCCGTGCTCGAGCCACCGCGGATCGGCCACCGCGGCTCCCGCGGCGAGCAGGGGGCCGAGCAGCATCAGGATCCGGGCGTAGCGCTCCAGCAGGAGCGTGGAGGAATCCTCGGTCATCGGCCGGGCTCTGGCTCCGATCAAAGGAAGTAGTCGCCGACCACGAGCCCGTATCGCTCCGGGTTCGTGACTTTGACGATCGAGCGGGCAAAATGGCCTTCGGCGGTCCGCTCGGTCAGATCGACCGCGAGCCCGGGCGAAGCCAGCACCGCACCGTACGGATCGATGGCGATCCGGATGATGGGACGGTTGAGGTAGTCCCGATCGGGATTCGCCTGCGCGACGATCCCGACCTCGAAGGTATCGAGGATGACGCAGGTTCCGATCGGATAGACGCCGATCAGGTTGATGAGCGCCTTCACCACGATCGGGTCGTATCCGCGCCGGGGGTTGGTCCACATCTCCCGCAGGACCTGATCCGGCTCGATCGGCACGGTCTGATACGCCCGCCGCGTCGTCGCGGCGTCGAAGCCGTCCGCGACGGCCACGATCCGCGAGAAGATACCGAGCATCCTGGGCCGGATGCTCCGCGGATACCCGGTCAGGTCGGTCTTCATATGGTGCTCGTGGGCCACGAGGATCGCCTTGTACGGGATCTCGTCGTAGGCCCGGAGCCCGAAGAGCGTCACCCCGCCGCGCCAGGGATGCGCCTGGATCACCCGCCATTCCTCCTCGGCGAGCCCCGAGGTCTTGTTCAGGATCTCGATCGGGATCTTGGCCTTGCCGATATCGTGCAGCAGCGCCGCCATTCCCAGGTCGTACAGCTGCAGCTTGGTCAGCCCGATCTTCCGGCCCAGCGCCACCGCGAAGATGCAGACGTTCACCGAGTGCGTGAAGGTGTACTCGTCGTAGTCCCGAAGCGTGGTGAGCCCGATGATCGACGTCTCGTTGGTGAGCACCTGGTCGACGATCATCTGGACCGCGCGCTTCACCTTCTTGACGCTGCTGGTCCGGCCCATCCGGATGCTGTTGACGACCTCCTTGGTGACCGCCACGCCCTGCGCGTAGGTCCGCTTCGCCACCTCCCGCGATTCCTGCGCCGTCATCTCCTCGTTGACGGAGCTCGCGGGCTCGACGTCGAGATGCGGGCAGTGCGCCGAGCCGAGGCGCTCGACGAGCGTCGCGAAGCGGTCCTCGACCGTGGTGTCGCCCGTGATGCTCAGCAGAATGCTGAGGAGCGCCTGCCATTCCCGGCGCTCCACCCCCTCGTCGGCGCGGAACACGCCGATGTCGAAGGCGCGCAGCAGCGTCAGCAGATTGCTGAAGGCGGCGAAGTTGTCGAGCTCGAGACGCAGGCGGGTGGAATTGATGAACAGGAAGTCGCCCGCCAGACGCAGCTCGACGTCGTGCTCGCGCGCCAGCAGGGTCCCCGCGGAGTGCTGGAGCTCGTCGAGCGCCTTCTGGACGGCGGCGTTCTCGACCGGATAGAGCTTGAGGGCCCGGAGCGCCGCGTAGAAGGTGAGCAGAAAGGCCCGCCCGGCATGACGGATGAAGCCTTCGTCACCCGTGGTCGGGCGGCCGCTCAGGTCCTCGCTCACGCCGGCCATTCGCGCAGGGCCCGGATCGCCGCGTTCCGGACGGACAGCTCCTTGTCCTGTTGCATCCGCTCGAGCACGGTCCGCGCCTCCGCCGTGCCGAGCCGGGCGATCGCATAGGTCGCGCAGGTGCGGGTCTCCGCCGTCTCCCTGCGCCGGAAGAGACCCCGCGGCTCGAGAATGTCCGCCAGCGCGACGAGCGCGGGCGGGCCGGCGATCGCCGCGTAGGCCTCGAAGAATTGCCGCTTCTCCCCGCGCTCGAGCTCGTGCGGGTACTTCCCCTGCACCACCGTCTCCAGCCGGCGGAGGGCGCCCTTGTGGCCGGACGTCGCGACGGCCTGGACGGCGGCGAGCCGCACGTTCCGCTCCGCGTCGTCGAGCGCGCGCTCGAGCGCGGTGAGGGCGCCCGGAGAGCCGATGGCGCCGAGCGCCTCGACCGCGGCCTGCCGGACCTCGGCGTCCTCGTGCGTCACCAGCTGCTCGAGCGCGGGAACGGTCGGCTGGAGCCGCAGCCGCCGGCAGAATGCCACCGCACCCGGGAGCGCCTCGGAGTCGCGGCGCAAGAGAATCCGCAGCACCGCATCGAGGTGCGCCGCGCCCAGCCGATCGACCGAGGCCTCCAGGATCTGCCGGATGGCGGGGCGCTTGAGTCTCGGGAGGAACACCAGCATCGTCTCGAGCCCCTCGGGACGCAGCTCGCCGAGGACCTGGCCGATGTCCTCATCGTCGGGCAGCGCCGAGGCTTCCTCCAGCGATTGCAGCAGCTGGGAGAGGATCGCCGGCTCCGACAGGCGGGTCTGGAAGGACTCGAGATGCTGCCGCTGCGCCGGCTCGAGCACGGTGAGCCGCGCCGATACCATGCGCAGCTCGCGCAGGAGCCAGGCCACCGCCCGGAACTCGCCCCGATTGAGCAGATTCGGAAAGAGCATCTCGAACAGCTCCAGAATCTCCTGCCGGACCGCCGACGCCGGCTGCAGCTCGAACGTGTCGAGCAGCGCCTCGAGGGCGGCCCGCCGGCCGTCCCGCGTGTACTCCTCGTCGACCTGGGACTTGAGGTTCCGGATCTCCTGCTCCTCGAGGAAATAGAGCGTCGAGTCGAAGTCCTCCGGGTCGACGGCCGCGACCGGCCGCTCGGCGACGTCTTCGCGGACCTGTTCCGTGACGGCCACCCGCGAGCTCGCGTCGTCCTGGAGCGCGAGATCCGCCATCTGCGGATCGAGCACGGTGAGGTCGGTGATGATCTCCGCGAACTGGTACTCGAGATGCTGGAAATCCTGCTCCCAGAGCAGCGTCAGCAGGTCGTCCCCCGCATCCTGCGCGAGGAGCCGGGCCCGGGAGACCACATGCAGGAAGCGGATGATCTCCTCCTCCTCCACCCCCGGCCGCAGCGTGAGGAGCCGCATGCCGTCCTTGTAGAGCATCCAGGCGAAGCTCTCGTGCTTCTGCGCCTGGTGATACACCACTCGCTCGTCCCAGACGAGATCGGTTTCGACCACGGTGACCGTGAGCGCCGGAGTGGACGACCAGATCGGCAGGAACGCCTCCCGGATGGCCAGCTCGGAGCGCTGATAGATCGGATTGTTCGGGAGATACATCTGGAACGCCCACACGCCCTTGACCAGCGTCCGATAGAGCTCCTCGACCTGTTGGACGGGGAGTGCGAGCTCGGATCCGGCGGGAAGGGTCACGGGCGCACCTCGACGGTCGATGTGCCGAGGACGGCTGGGTCGATGCAAAATAGCATCGGGCTGGAGCTTATCGCACCATCCTGCACGCGGCACGCTCGCGGGAAGGGTCTCGGAGCTTCCGATTGACTTTCGGCACTTCTTCGGTTAGGCTATGGTGTCCCTTTGGGGTCACCTCCCGATCCGGGCGCCGCCATGCCGCTCACGAAACGCCAGCGCGAGATCCTTACCTATCTCGAGTCGCACATCCAGAGCCACGGCTACGCGCCGAGCTTCGAGGAGATCGCCGAGCACTTCGCCTTTCAATCGCTCGCCACCGTCCACGAACACCTGACCAACCTGGAGCGCAAGGGCTGCATCCGGCGCTCGTACAACGAGAGCCGGTCCATCGAAGTGCTCCCGCCCCGCGGCATCAGCGGCGCCACCGAGCTGCCCCTGCTCGGCGTGGTCGCGGCCGGCATGCCCATCGAGGCGGTCCTGCACCAGGAGACCCTGGCTGTACCGGACGCGATGCTCCCCGCCCGCGGGCCCAACTACGCGCTTCGGGTCCGCGGCGACTCGATGATCGACGAGCATATTCTCGACGGCGACTGCGTCGTCGTCCACGGCCGTCAGACCGCCGACAACGGCGAGATGGTCATCGCGCTCGTCAACGGCTCGGAGGCCACGGTCAAGAAGTTCTATCGCGAGCCCGGCGGCTGGGTTCGCCTGCAACCCGCCAACCCCTCCATGCAGCCGCTCCGGTTCCCCGAGAGCGAGATCCTGATCCAGGGCGTCGTCATCGGGGTGATTCGGAGGTACTAGGGAGCGAGAGCCCTAGCTCCCTTCAATCACCTGCCTCGCGCGGCTAAATTGCGCCCTGATGGCGCGCACCTTTCTCGCCACGCTCCAGTTCGACGGCGCGGAGTTCGTCGGATGGCAGCGGCAGGCGGAGGGTCGCACCGTGCAGGCCGAATTCGAGCGCGTCCTCGAGCGGCTCTGTGGGCGGCCGCTTCGAGCGCACGCCGCGGGCCGCACCGATGCCGGGGTGCATGCGATCGGGATGGGGGTGAGCTGCACCCTCCCGGACCGGTGGACCCCGGCGGCGTTTCGGAAAGCGGTGAACGCCCTGCTGCCCGAGGATTGCTGGGTTGCCGCGGTTCGCGAGGCCAAGCCGGGGTTTCACGCCCGGACGCGGGCAGCGAGGCGCCGGTACCGGTACGTCATCGGCACCGATGCGGAGTCGGGGTCTCCCTTCCGCCGCCGGTGGGAATGGGCGCTTTCGCGGCCCCTTGACCTCGCCGCGCTCGCGACCGCGGCGGCGGCCCTGTCGGGAGAGCACGATTTCTCCGCCTTCAGCGTGCGGAGCTCTCCCCGAGCCCACAAGCGCTGCCGCATCGAGGAAGCGGTGTGGCGGGAGCGGCCGGACGGCCGCGGTGTCGGCTTCGACATCGCCGCGGACCGGTTCCTCCACCACATGGTCCGGATGCTGGTGGGCACGATGACCGACATCGGCCTCGGACGGCGCGCAGCGAGTGACATGCCACGACTTCTTGCCATGGACCCCGGGGTGCGCACGTCGCCTCCCGCGCCCCCGGAGGGCCTCTTCTTCGTGAGCGCGGATTACCCCGCGGAGTGGTTCGTCGACGGAGACGGCGCATGACCGGCGCCCGGCCCGCGTGCGTGGTGCTGCTCCTCGCGGCAGCCGCCTGCCAGCGCTCGTCCGACCGCGGCCTCCTCGCCCCGGCCAATGCCCAGCGCTCCGCGAGCGCGAACCTCGATCACTCCCGGCGGACCGCCATCGTCGACGCGGCCAACCGCGTCGCTCCCGCGGTCGTCTCCATCACCGTCACCTCCCGCCGCCGCGTCGCCGAGCGCGGGATGTGGGACTTCTTCTTCATTCCGCGCGAGTCGGAGCAGCTGGTGGAATCCTCCGGGACCGGCTTCGTGCTGCGGCCCGGCGGCGTCATCATCACCAACCAGCATGTCGTGGCGGGCGCCGAGCGAATCACCGTCACCCTCGCGAACGGCACCGACCTGGAGGGGACGCTGGTCGGGGAGGATCCGACGACCGACATCGCGGTCGTGCGGGTCGCAAAGGACAACCTGCCCGTCGTCGAGCTGGGCCGGAGCACCGACCTCCTCATCGGGGAATGGGTGGTCGCCCTCGGCAACCCCTACGCGTATTACCTGGGTAACACCGAGCCGACCGTCACGGCGGGCGTCGTGAGCGCCGTTCACCGGAATATCCTGCCCAGCGAGCAGCAGCCGGGATTGTACCTGGACATGATCCAGACCGATGCGGCCATCAACCCCGGCAACTCGGGCGGGCCGGTCACCAATGCGCTCGGCCAGGTGGTCGGGGTCAGCTCGTCGATCTTCACCGGCGGCGGCGGCAGCATGGGCTCCATCGGCCTCGGCTTCGCCATTCCGATCGAGCGGGCCGTCCGGGTGGCCGAGGAGATCCTCCGCAATCGGACGGTACGGCGCGCCTGGACCGGCCTCGACGTGGCGGGGCCCAGGGCCATGCAGGACTGGAAGCGGCAGGGCGGCGTCACCGTCGTCCGGGTCGCGCCGGGCGGTCCCGCCGCCCGCGCGGGCATCGACGAGGGGGCGATTCTCCTCGAGGCGAACGGCCGCCGGCTGCGGAACTACCTCGACTGGGAAGCGGTCAAGCTGGATCTCCACGTCGGGGATCAGATCGCGCTCCGGATCCGGCAGCGCGGCCGCGACGACAGCCGGACGCTCGTCACGGGTGAGCTGCCCACCGCCACGGCGGCGAAGGTCACCGTGCTGAGCGGGATCGAGGCCGTCACCGTGACCAACGCGATCCAGACCGAACGGGGTCTCCGCACCGGCCGCGGTGCCCTCATCGTGCGCATCACCGCCGACGTCAGCCGGCAGACCGGCCTCCAGGAAGGCGACGTGATCGTCGGGATCAACCGGACCCCGGTCACCAGCGCCGGCCAGCTCGCGGATCTTCTGGAATCCCTCGGCGGGGGCCAGCTCTTCCGCATTTGGCTCGAGCGCGGTGGCGGCTACATCTCCACCGATCTGGTGTTCCGGTGAGCGGCGCGCGGTACCAGTCGCCGCTGTCCACCCGTTACGCCTCGCCCGCGATGCAGGCGCTCTGGGGCGACGCGCACCGCGCGGCGCTCTGGCGCCGGCTCTGGCTCGCGCTGATGGAGACCGAAAAGGAGCTGGGCCTCGCGATCCCGGACGAAGCGGTCGCCGCGCTGCGCGAGCACCTCGACGACGCGAACCTGTCGGCGGTCACGCAATACGAGCGGCGGTTCCGGCACGACGTCATGGCCCACATCCACGCCCTCGGCGATCAGGCGCCCGCGGCGAGGCCGTACCTGCACCTCGGCGCGACCAGCGCCTTCGTGGCCGACAACGCCGACCTCCTCGTGATGCGTGACGGCCTCCGCCTCCTGCTGGGCCGCCTCATCGCGCTGCTTCGCGCGTTGGCCGGGTTCGCCGAACGTCACGCATCCCTCCCCTGCCTCGCCTACACCCACTTCCAGCCCGCGCAGCTCACGACGGTCGGCAAGCGAGCCGTGCTGTGGGCCCAGGACTTTCTCCTCGACGCCGAGGAGATCTGTTACCGGCTCGAGACGGTGCGCTTCCGCGGCTGCAAGGGCACGACCGGCACGCAGGCGTCGTTCCTGGAGCTCTTCGGCGGCGATCATGCCCGGGTTCGCGAGCTCGACCGGCGGGTCACCGAGCGCATGGGGTTCGCGCGGTCGTTCGCGGCCGGCGGGCAGACCTATTCGCGGAAGCAGGACAGCGCCATCCTCGACACCCTCTCGGGCCTCGCCCAGTCGGCCGCCAAGCTGGCGGGCGATCTCCGCCTCCTGCAGCACGAGGGCGAGTTGCTCGAGCCCTTCGAGTCGGAGCAGATCGGCTCCAGCGCCATGGCGTACAAGCGGAATCCGATGCGGGCGGAGCGGATCTCCGGACTGGCCCGGTTTCTCATCTCTCTTCAGCAGAACACGGCGCAGACCGCGGCGTCGCAGTGGCTGGAGCGCACGCTCGACGACAGCGCGAACCGGCGGCTCGTCCTGCCGCAGGCGTTTCTGACGGCCGACGCCATCCTGATCCTGGCCACCAACGTCGCGACCGGGCTCGAGGTGCGGGAGGCGGTGATCGCCCGTCACGTGGAGGAGCAGATGCCGTTCATGGCGACGGAGCGCTGGCTCATGCTCGGCGTGCAGGCCGGGGGCGACCGGCAGGGGCTGCACGAGGTGATCCGGACGGAGAGCCTGCGCGCGGCGGAGGAGGTCAGCGCGGGAAAGCCCAACGTGCTGCTCGAACGGATGGCCGCGCATCCCGCCTTCCGGAGCGTCCCGGCGACCGCCCTCGCCGCGGAGCTCGAGCCCGCCCGTTACACGGGCCGCTCCGAGGCGCAGGTCGGCGAGTTTCTCCGCGAGACCCTCGCGCCGGCGCTCGAGCGCGCGGGCAGGCTCGCGGCGGCGGCGGAGAGTGCGGAGGTGAGCGTATGACCGTGATGGTGGCGAGCCGGCTGCCCCTGCCCCTCTGGCGGCGGGGGAAGGTCCGCGAGGTCTACGAGGTCGACCAGGCCCATCTCCTGCTCGTCGCGAGCGACCGGGTGAGCGCCTTCGACGTCGTCATGGCGGAGCCCGTGCCGCGAAAGGGACGGGTGCTGACGCAGCTCAGCGCCTTCTGGGGCCGGAGGCTCGGACACCTCGGCCCTCACCATTTCCTGACCGCGGATACCGACGAGATCCTCGGGCGGATCCCCGCGCTTCGCGGTCACCGCGAGGCGATCGCCGGCCGTGCGACGCTCGTCAGGCGCACGGAGCCCGTCGCCTTCGAGTGCGTGGTCCGTGGCTATCTCTCCGGCTCCGCGTGGCGCGAGTACCGGGAAACCGGCACGCTGGCGGGGGAGCGGCTGCCCCCGGGTCTCGGGGAAAGCGACCGTTTCCCGCATCCGATCTTCTCGCCGGCGACCAAGGCGGAGAGCGGGCACGACGAGAACGTGACGTTCGACACGATGCGCGCGGCGCTGGGAGACCGGCTCTCCGAAGAGCTCCGCGGCCGGTCCCTGGCGCTCTTCGCCGCGGGCGGCGCCCACGCCGAGTCGCGCGGCATCATCATCGCCGACACCAAGTTCGAGTTCGGGATCGGCGGCGCGGGCGAGCTCGTCCTGATCGACGAGGTCCTCACGCCCGACTCTTCCCGCTTCTGGCCGAGCGACGGCTATCGCCCGGGCCGACCCCAGCCGAGCTTCGACAAGCAGCCGCTCCGGGACTTCCTCGCCCGGCTCAGGGCCGAGGGTCGCTGGAACGGTGAAGCGCCGCCGCCCGCGCTGCCGGCGGACGTCGTCTCCGCCACGACGGCACGCTACGTCGAAGCGTATCGGCTGATCACCGGCTCCGAGCTGCCGGAGGCGGGCTGATGCGGGTGGCCCCCGAGGGCTGGCCGTTCATCCTCGGAGCCTGGATCGTGGCGGCGGTGCTCGCCTGGCTCCAGGTCTGGCCCGCCTTCGCGCTCTGGCTTCCCGCGGCGATCTGGGTGCTCGCCTTCTTTCGCGATCCCGTGCGGAACGGGCCCCGTGGAGACGATCTCGTGATCGCCCCCGCCGACGGGAAGGTCGTGAGCGTGATTCCGATCGACGAGCCGGCGTTCCTGCGGGGCCAGGCGACCCGTGTTTCCATCTTCATGAACGTCTTCGACGTGCACGTGAACCGCTATCCGGCCGGCGGCCGCATCGTCTACCGCCACTACATGCAGGGGCGGTTCCTCAACGCGATGGCGGAGAAGGCGTCCGCGGACAACGAGCAGTGCAGTATCGGGCTGGAGACGCGGGGCGGCCGCATCCTCGTGCGCCAGATCGCGGGCCTCGTCGCCCGCCGCATCGTGACGGATCACGGCGAGGGCACCGAGGTGGCGCAAGGCCAGCGCATGGGACTCATCCGGTTCGGCTCGCGGGTGGACGTCTTCGTGCCGCCCCAGGCGACCGTATCGGTCCGGCCCGGGGACACCACCCGGGCGGGCCTCACGGTGGTAGCGCGATGGACGTGACGCCGACCCGGCCGAAAACCGGGATCCGCCGCGTGGTCGTGGTCGTCCCGAGCGCCTTCACGCTCGGGAACCTCTTCTTCGGCTTCTGGTCGATCGTCTCCGCCTTCAACGGCAACTTCCGGCAGGCGTCGTGGTTCATCTTCTATGCGGCGATTCTCGACATGCTGGACGGCCGGGTCGCCCGGATGTCGAAGACCGGAAGCCGGTTCGGCGCGGAGCTCGATTCGCTGGTCGACGTGATCTCCTTCGGCGTCGCGCCCGCCCTGCTGATGTACCTGCTGGAGCTGAGCACGACGGGCCGCTTCGGCTGGGTGGTCTGCTACCTCTACGTGGTCGCCGCGACGCTGCGGCTCGCCCGGTACAATGTGCTCGCCGCGACCAAGCCCACGCCCGGGTGGTTCGTCGGGATGCCGTCGCCATCGGCCGGAATGACGCTCGCCGCCTATTATCCGTTCAGCCAGACCGAGTGGTACCGGCGCTCGGTCGCGTATCTCGACCTCGAGCACCAGGGCCTCGTGTTTCTCATCCTGCTCCTCGCCGTCCTGATGGTGAGCAAGGTGATGTACCCGCGGAACGCGCCCGTGGACCTGCGCACCACCGGAGGGGTCATCGGGCTCGTGCTGCAGCTCGGCATCCTCGTGGGCGCCGTCATCGCCCCTTCGTCCGTGCTCTTTCCGGTCGGCGTCGCCTACATGACCTTCGGGATCCTGCGCCACTTCATCCTCACGCTCATCAGCCGCGACGAGCCCGCAACCGCCGGAGGTGGTACCCCATGACCTGGCGCGTGCACGTGCGCATCCTCCCCCGCGCCGGCCTGCTCGATCCGCAGGGCCAGGCGGTGGAGCACGCGCTGTCGGCGCTGAACTTTTCCGAGGCCAGCAACGTGCACGTCGGAAAGGCGATCGCTCTGGAGGTGGCCGCCCCGTCCCGCGACGCCGCGGCCGACCGCGTGCGCGCGATGTGCGAGCGACTGCTGGCGAATCCCGTGACCGAGGACTTCGAGATCGACGTCGAAGCGCGGGTCGCGTCGTGATGCGCGTCGCGGTGCTCCGGTTTCCCGGCAGCAACTGCGAGCCCGAGCTCTTCCGGGCGGTCGAGCGCGCCGGCGGAGACCCGTTCTACCACTTCCATCGCGAGAGCGATCTCGCCGGCGCCGACGCCGTGCTCCTGCCGGGCGGTTTCAGCTACGGCGACTATCTCCGGAGCGGCGCCATCGCCCGGTTCGCGCCCGTCATGGCCGCCGTGCGCCGGCACGCAGAGCGCGGAGGCCCCGTGCTCGGCGTCTGCAACGGCTTCCAGATTCTCTGCGAGGCGGGGCTGCTTCCCGGCGCCCTCATGCGCAACGCCGGCCTCAAGTATCTGTCGCGCCCGGTGGACGTCCGGATCGAGCGGACGGACACCGCCTTTACGTCCGCGTACCGCGACCGGGAGGTCATCCGGATCCCGATCGGCCACGGCGAGGGCCGTTACGTGGCGCCGGACGCCGTCCTCGACCAGCTCGAGAGCGAGCGCCGCGTGGTGCTCCGGTACATCGGCGGCAGTCCCGACTTCCCCGCCAATCCGAACGGCTCGTTGCGCGACATCGCGGGCATCTGCAACGCCGCCGGGAACGTGGTCGGGATGATGCCCCATCCCGAGCGCCTCGCGGATCCGGTCCTCGGATCGGACGCGGGGCACCGGGTGTTCGCTTCCCTGCTCCAGTGGGGCGCGTTCCAGCCCGCGGGGTGAACGGTCAACGGTCAACGGTCAACGGACACATGAGCGACAAGCCGAGCCGGAACGAGGACGAGTACTTCGCGCGCGAAGAGGCCGAGAAGATTGCCCGGCTCCGCGCCCAGGAGGAGCGATCGCGCATCGCGACGGAGCGAAAGAGCCATTACATGAAGTGCCCGAAGGACGGCTCCGATCTCAAGACCATCGAATTTCACGCGATCCAGGTGGACCACTGCGGCGAGTGTGGAGGACTCTGGCTCGATCGCGGGGAGGTCGACGTGCTGCTGAAGCACGAGGATCCGGGGCTGTTCCGAAAGGTCCTGGGCGACGTGGCCTCGGCGCTGTCCCGGCGGAAGGGCGGCCGGTGATCCAGGGCACCCTCCCCGCCGAAGCCCGCCCCTTCCCGGGCGAGCGGGTCGTGACCGCCGAGGTCGTGCGCGAGCACGGGCTCAACGACCGCGAGTCCGCCGGGATCCTGAGCCTGCTCGGGCGGACGCCGACGCTCACCGAGCTGGGCATCTTCTCCGCGCTCTGGTCGGAACACTGCTCCTACAAGCACACGAAGCCGGTCCTCAAGACCTTCCCGACCACCGGTGAGCACGTGATCCAGGGGCCCGGCGAGAACGCCGGCGTGCTCCGGCTCCCCGACGGCTGGGCGGTGGCCTTCAAGATCGAGTCCCACAATCACCCGAGCGCGGTGGAGCCGTATCAGGGCGCGGCGACCGGCGTCGGGGGGATCCTCCGGGACGTCTTCACGATGGGCGCGCGGCCCGTGGCGGTCCTCAACTCCCTGCGGCTCGGACCGCTGGACGAGGCCCGGAACCGCTACCTCTTCGCCGGGATCGTGAAGGGGGTCGGCGACTACGGCAACTGCGTCGGCGTGCCCACGCTCGGCGGCGAGGTCGCCTTCGCGCCGGGGTACAGCGGGAACCCGCTGGTCAACGCGATGTGCGTGGGGCTGCTCCGGGAGCGCGATCTGATCCGCGCGCGCGCCCACGGCGTCGGCAACGTGCTGCTGGCGATGGGCTCGCGCACGGGACGCGACGGGATCCACGGGGCGAGCTTCGCGTCCGAGGAGCTCTCCGGCGCGAGCGAGTCGCGCCGCCCCCAGGTGCAGGTCGGCGATCCGTTCACCGAGAAGCTCCTCCTCGAGGCGACGCTCGAGCTGATCGAGAGCGGCCTCGTGGTCGCCATCCAGGACATGGGCGCCGCCGGCCTGACCAGCTCTTCGGCGGAGATGGCCGCCCGCGGCGGCGTCGGCGTCGAGATCGACACCGCCCGCGTGCCCACCCGCGAGCCGGGCATGACGCCGTACGAGATCATGCTCTCCGAGTCGCAGGAACGGATGCTCGTCGTGGCCGAACCCGAGCGCATCGAGGCCATCCGCGCCGTCTGCCGGAAGTGGGAGCTCGACGCCACGCCGATCGGACGGGTGACGGACGACGGCCTCTTCCGCGTCGTGCATGACGGCCTCACCGTGGCCGCCATCCCCGGGGAGCGTCTGGTCGAGGGCTGCCCGGTGTACCACCCCGAGGCCGTCGAGGCTCCCGCGGCGATCGCGCGGCGCTCGGCGAGCCCGCTCGAGGCGCCGCGCGCAGGCCGGCATCAGGCGCTGCTGCTCCTGCTCGACGACCCCACGATCGCCAGCAAGCGGTGGGTCTTCGAGCAGTACGACTCGACCGTGCAGGGCGAGACGGTTTTCGGTCCGGGCTGCGACGCCGGCGTGCTCCGCGTGACCGGCACGGGCTTCGGCCTGGCCGTCACTGTGGACGTGAATCAGCGGTACGTGGCCCTCGATCCCTACGAGGGAGGCAAGAGCGCGGTGGCCGAGGCCGCGAGGAACATCGCATGCAGCGGTGCGGAGCCCCTGGGGATCACCGACTGCCTCAATTTCGGCAACCCCGACAAGCCGGACGTGTTCTTCCAGTTCCGCGAGGCGTGCCGCGGCATCGGCGACGCCTGTCGGGCCTTCGGCACCCCGGTCACCGGCGGCAACGTGTCGCTCTACAACGAGAGCCCCGGCGGGGCCATCGACCCGACGCCCACCGTGGGCATGGTCGGACTGTTGCGCGACGTCACCCGCCGAGTCGGGAGCCATTTCCGCGGCGCCGGCGACCGGATTCTTCTCCTGGGCGACACCCGCGGACATCTGGGCGGCTCGTCCTACTGGGAAGTGGTGCACGGGTTCGTCGGGGGAGCCCCGCCGCCCGTGGACCTGGACCACGAGCTCCGGCTCCAGCGACTCCTCCTGGCCGCCGCCGGGGCGGGGCTCCTGCGGAGCGCCCACGACTGCGCGGAGGGGGGAATCGCCGTCGCACTGGCCGAATGCTGTATCGGCGGGCCGTACGCGCTGGCCCCGTTCGGGGCGACCGTGACGCTGCGGCGCGACGGACTCGCGCCCGAGGCGCTGCTCTACGGCGAGGACGCCGGCCGGGTGATCGTGAGCGTCGCGGCCGACCAGGCCGGGCCGCTCGCGGATCTTGCCGCCGCGCACGGGGTGCCCTGCGAGACGATCGGCCTCGTCTGCGAGACCGAATCCCCCGAGTACCCCTGCGTCCTCGAGATCACGCTCGCGCCGGAAGAGACCCCGCTCGTCTGGCGGGTGCACGAGCTGCGGCGGGCCTGGCTCGACGCGATCCCGCGTCGCATGTCCGCCGCGGCCGACGCCGTGCTGGAAGGCCGCTGAGAATGTGCGGCATCATCGGCGTCTCCGCGATCCCCGACGCCGGGCGTCTGGCGTACCTCGGGCTCTATGCGCTGCAGCATCGCGGCCAGGAGAGCGCCGGCATCGTGACGATCGACGCGGCCGGCCTGCCCCGGAGTCACAAGGGGATGGGCCTGGTGGGCGAGATCTTCGAGGAGCCGCACATCCGGGAGCTGTCGGGCGACGTCGCCGTGGGCCACACGCGGTACTCCACCACGGGCAGCTCCATCCTGACCAACGCTCAGCCGTGTCTCGCGAACTATCGCTGCGGGCCCCTCGCGCTCGCCCATAACGGCAACCTGACCAACGCCGCCGAGCTCAAGCGCGAGCTCGTGGCGGAAGGCGCGATCTTCCAGTCGTCGTCGGATTCCGAAGTGATCGTCCATCTGATCGCCCGGGCACCCGGCGCCGACCCCGAAGCCCAGATCCGGGAGGCGCTGAGCCGGGTCGAGGGCGCCTTCAGCCTCGTGATCGCGGTCGGGCGAACGCTGTATGCCGTGGTCGATCCGCGGGGGTTCCGCCCCCTCGTCCTCGGCCGGCTCGGCGACGGCGTCGTCGTCGCCTCCGAAACGTGCGCCCTCGACCTCATCGGCGCGAGCGTCATCCGGGAGCTCCGGCCCGGGGAATTCGTGCGGATCGCGGCCGGCGTGGTGAAAGCGCTCGCGCCGCTTCCGCCCAAGCCGATGAGCCGGTGCGTGTTCGAGCTGGTGTACTTCTCCCGCCCGGACAGCGCGGTGTTCGGCGAATCGGTCGACCGGGTCCGGCGCGAGCTGGGCCGCGAGCTCGCCCTCGAGCACCCCGCGGCGGGGGCCGACGTGGTCTTCAGCGTTCCCGATTCGAGCAACGCGATGGCGCTCGGCTTCGCCGAGCAGAGCGGCCTCAAGCTCGAGCATGGCCTCATCCGGAACCACTACGTCGGCCGGACGTTCATCAATCCGAGCCAGGCGCTCCGGGTCGCCAAGGTCAAGATCAAGTTCAACCCCGTGCGCGAGGTCATCGCCGGCCGGTCGGTGGTGGTCGTGGACGATTCGCTGGTCCGGGGGACGACGAGCAAGGGTCTGGTCCAGATGATCCGGTCCGCCGGGGCACGGGAAGTGCACTTCCGGCTGGGGTCCCCGCCCATCACGGGCCCGTGTTACTACGGCATCGATACCCCGACGAAGGAGGAGCTCATCGCCTCGTCGCACTCGGTGGACGAGATCCGCGACTTCCTGGGGGTGGATACGCTCGGCTACCTCTCCCTCGAGGGCATGCTGCGGGCCGCCGGCACCCGCAGCGGCTTCTGCCACGCCTGCTTCTCCGGCGCCTACCCGATCCCGGTCGGCGCCGAGGCGGGCCGCGGCGGCGAGCACCACCCGCTGGCCGGGATCACCCGGTGACGGCCACCGCCCCGCAGGCGCTCGTCTACTTCTTCGGGCAGGGCCGCGCCGAGGGCACCGCGGCCATGAAGGACGTGCTCGGCGGCAAGGGCGCCGGGCTCGCCGAAATGACCAACCTCGGCATTCCGGTCCCTCCGGGATTCACGATCGCGGCGACGCTCTGCACCACCTTCCTCGAGACCAGGAGCTTCCCGCCGCGGCTCAAGCCCGAGATCGAAGCGGCGCTGGGCCGGCTCGAGGCCGCCACCGGACGCCATTTCGGAGGGAGCCGCGAGCCGCTCCTCGTTTCCGTGCGCTCAGGGGCCGCGCTCTCGATGCCCGGTATGATGGAGACCATCCTGAACCTCGGCCTCAACGACACCACCGTCGAAGGGCTCCGCGCGATGAGCGGCAACGCGGGGTTCGCCTACGACACCTATCGCCGGTTCGTGCAGATGTTCGGCGGGGTGGTTTTCGACGTGCCCCGGCGGGTCTTCGAGGAGCCGCTCGAGGGGCGCCGGAAGGCCGCCGGCGTGGCGCGCGACATCGACCTCGAATGGGAGACGCTTCGCGATCTCACCGCCGAGTTCAAGGAGCTGGTCCGGCGGGAGAGCGGGAAGACCTTCCCCGAGAACCCGATGGACCAGCTGTGGGCGGCCATCACCGCCGTGTTCGAGAGCTGGAACACCCGGCGCGCGATCGATTACCGGAAGCTCCACGACATCCCCGACACCATGGGCACCGCGGTGAACGTGGTGGCGATGGTCTTCGGGAACATGGGCGAGGACTCGGGCACCGGGGTGGCCTTCACCCGGGATCCATCGACGGGTGAGCGGGTGCTGTACGGCGAATACCTCCTCAACGCCCAGGGAGAGGACGTCGTCTCCGGCAGCCGCACCCCGCAGCCGATCGCCCAGCTGAAGGAGCAGCTTCCCGACGCCTACGCCGACCTCGAGCGGGTGACCCGCACGCTCGAGCGTCACTTCCGGGACGTGCAGGACCTCGAGTTCACCATCGAGCGCGGCCGCCTGTACATGCTCCAGACCCGGCGGGCCCAGCGGTCCGGCCACGCCGCCGTGCGCACCGCCGTGGAGATGGTGGATGAAGGGTTCATCTCCGAGGAGGAGGCCGTCGCGCGGGTTCCGCCCAACGACCTGAATCAGCTGCTCCACCCGACGATCGATCCACAGGCAGCGCTCGATCTCCTGACCGTCGGGCTTCCCGCATCGCCCGGCGCCGCGTCCGGCGCCGCGGTGTTCGACGCCGACCGGGCCGAGGCGCTGGGCCGCAAGGGCGAGGCGGTGATCCTGGTCCGCCGCGAGACCAGTCCGGAAGACTTTCACGGGATGGTCCTGGCGAAGGCCATCCTCACGGCGCGCGGTGGCATGACTTCTCACGCGGCGGTGGTCGCGCGGGGCATGGGCAAGCCCTGCGTGGCCGGCGCGAACGACATCGCCGTGGAGGACGACCAGGCCTTCCGGGTGAACGGCCGGCGCGTGGCCGAGGGAGACTGGATCACGGTGGACGGCAGCTCGGGGCGCGTCTTCTCCGGCCGGGCCCGGCTCATCGCGCCGGAGCTCTCGGGGAACTTCTCCCGGCTGATGGGGTGGGCGGACCAGATGCGCATCATGCGCGTGCGGGTCAACGCCGACACGCCGGCCGACGCCCACCGGGGCCGCGACTTCGGCGCCGAGGGCATCGGTCTGTGTCGCACGGAGCACATGTTCTTCGAGAGCGACCGCATCTCCGCGATGCGGGAGATGATTCTGTCGCGCGACCTGGAAGGCCGCGAGCGGGCGCTCGCCAAGCTCCTGCCGATGCAGCGGAACGACTTCGAGGGCATCTTCCGCGCGATGGAGGGCTACCCGGTCACGATCCGGCTGCTCGACCCCCCGTTGCACGAGTTCCTTCCCAAGGACCCCGCCGAGATCGCCGCGCTTGCCGCGGAGATGGGCACTCCGGTGCGCGACGTCGAGCGCACCATCGCCGCCCTCTCCGAGGTGAATCCGATGCTCGGCCTCCGGGGCTGCCGGCTCGGCATCATCTATCCCGAGATCACCGCGATGCAGGCGCGCGCCATCTTCGAGGCCGCCTGCACCGTGGCCGCGCGCAAAGGGCGGGTCCAGCCCGAGGTGATGATCCCGCTCGTGGCGCACGTGGTGGAGTTCCGCCAGCAGGCGCTGATCGTCCGCCAGGTCGCCGAGGAAGTGTTCCGCCAGCGCCAGATCACGGTGCCCTACCTCCTCGGCACGATGATCGAGCTCCCCCGAGCCGCCCTCACCGCGGACGAGATCGCCCGCGAAGCGCAGTTCTTCTCCTTCGGCACCAACGACCTCACCCAGACCACGTGGGGGCTCTCGCGCGACGACGCCGGGGTGTTCCTCCCGGCCTATCTCGAGCGGAACATCATCGAGTACGACCCCTTCATCGAGCTGGACACGGGGGGCGTGGGCAAGCTGATCGCCATGGCGCTGGAGCTGGGCCGGAAGACCCGGCAGGATCTCAAGGTGGGGATCTGCGGCGAGCACGGAGGGGAGCCGGCCGCGATCGCCTTCTGCGAGGCCCAGCGGATGAACTACGTGAGCTGCTCGCCCTTCCGCGTCCCGATCGCCCGTCTCGCCGCCGCCCAGGCCGCGCTCGCCGAGCGCGGCACCATGAACCGCACCCGCGCGACCGTCTAGGCCGCCGCTTCCCGAAGGGCGGGCGGCGTCAGCGCCGGGCGGCCTTCGACCGGCCGCCCGGAGCCGTGACGGCTCGAAGCGACTCCTCCGCACCCGCAGAGAATCCCTCCGGCGTCGTAGGCCGCCCGAAAAGGAATCCTTGCAGCTTGGTGCAGCCGTGCTTTCGCAGGAAAGCGGCCTGGCTCTCGGTCTCGACGCCTTCCGCGACGACGTCCATGCCGAGCGCTCGGGTCAGCGCGATGATGGCGGTGACGATCGCCGCGGCGTCCGCCTTCTCCGTGACGTCCGCGACGAACGACTGGTCGATCTTGACGGTGCCGACCGGGAAGTGCTTGAGGTAGCTGAGCGACGAATAGCCGGTGCCGAAGTCATCGATCGCGAGCCCGACCCCGAGACCGGCGAGCTCGCGGATCGTGGCCCCGACCTGGCCCGCCGGATCCATCAGCATGCTCTCCGTGAGCTCGAGCACCAGAGACTCCGGCGGCGTGCCGGTCGCGCGCAGCGCCTCCTGCACCGTCCCCACCAGCTCCTCGGAGTGCAGCTGGCGTCCCGACAGGTTGACCGAGATCGTCAGCGGGCCCAGGCCGGCCTCGCGCCAGGCCCGGCTCTGCTCGCACACGGAGCGGAGAATCCAGGTGCCGAGCGGCACGATCAGCCCGCTCTCCTCGCAGAGCTTGATGAACGAGCCCGGGAAAACGAGGCCGAGATCCGGGTGCTGCCAGCGCACCAGGGCTTCCGCGCCGGTGATCCGGCCGGACTGGGAATCGAGGATGGGCTGGTAGTGCATCGTGAACTCGCCGCTCTCGACCGCGCGCCGCAGCTGCTGCTCCGTGCGCAGGCGATCCACCGCCTCGGCGTTCATCGAGGCCGAGTAGAGCCGGTAGACGTTGCGTCCCTGCTCTTTCGCGTTGAACATCGCCGCGTCGGCGTTCTTGAGCAGATCCTCGATGTCGCTGCCGTCGAAGGGATAGATCGCGACACCCGCGCTGGTGGTGACGAACACCTCGTGCCCGCCGAGACGGAACGGCTGGGTGAAGGACTCGAGGATCCGGCGCACGACCCGAACCGCGTCCTGCGGCTCGTCGAGGTCGGGCAGCATGACGGTGAACTCGTCTCCTCCAAGGCGCGCCACTTCGATCGCCGGCTCCTCGCCGAAGCGCGCCACGCTGTCGCCCCGCCGCGTGCAGGCGGTCAGCCGGGCCGCGACGTCCTGCACGAGGCGGTCGCCCGTCTCGTGGCCCAGCGTGTCGTTGATCCGGCTGAAGTGGTCGAGATCGAGGAAGCAGACGCCCACCAGCTTCTGCCGGCGCGCGGCCCGCGCGATCGCCTGCGCCAGGCGTTCCTTGAAGAGAACCCGGTTCGGCAGCCGGGTCAGGCTGTCGTAGAAGGCGAGGAAGCGGACCTGGTCCACCATGCGCGCGTTGGCGAGCGCCACGGCGACCTGATCCGCCAGCCGCCGCGCCTGCAGCAGCTCCTCCTCCTCCTGGGCGAGCTGCGCGGCATCCATGCGCAACAGCAGCAGTCCCAGGAGCTCGTCCCGGTAGAACAGCGGGAACACGACGACGGTGCGCGGCGGGTCCGAGGCGAGCGTCCGCAGGTACGCCGGGGCAGCGGACTCCGCCGCCTCCACGACGAGCCGCTCGCGCGACGCACGCACGGCGTCGAGCTCCGCCGCCGGGACTTCGATCGGCACAGGCCAGCGCCGGACCGGTCCGCCCGGCTCCGCCACCCACGCCGTCGCGGCGCCGGCGGAGCCCGGGGAGGCGTCGAAGAGCGTGATCGCGAGGGCTTCACAGGCGCAGAGCTCCGGGAGCTTTGCCAGGACCGTGTCGACGATGCGGGTCGTGTCCACCGAGGACAGCACCGCCCGGTCCAGCTCCGCGGCCGTGGACAGCGCCCGGAACTGCCGGCCGAGCTGCGAGGCCATCGTGTTGAACGCTCCGGCCAGGTCTTCGAGCTCGTCGCCGCTCGTGATCTGCACGCGGCTGTCGAACTCCCGGTGCGCGATCCGGCTGGTTCCGCGCTGCAGCTCGCCCAGCGGGAGGACGCTGCGGCGGATCTGGCTCAGTCCGAGAATCACGACCAGGCCGATCGAGGCGAGGAGCACCAGCGGGAACGTGTTGGAGAACTGCGCCATCGGCGCCATGACGTCTTCGGCGCGCTCGCTCAAGACCACCCGCAGCTCCGGCATGCGGAATCGACGGGTGCGCGGAAGCGACCAGTAGGTGGCGACGGAGCGGGTCGCTTCGCCACGCCACTCGAAGGCGCCCGTCGGCGATCGCTGCATCGCGCCGAGCACCGCGGGCGGTACCACCAGCGTGTCTCCCGCAGAGTGGAGCAGGGCCCCGCTTCCGGGGTCCCAGACCGTGAGCCGCATCGAAGCGGGAAGGGCGTGCTCGTCGCCCTCCCCCCAGATGGCGGGGAGGTAGACCTCGCCGAGGAGCACGTACCCCCCGGCCGATCCGGACTTGCGGTGCGCGAGGTAGATGGTCGGCTCGCCCGCCGCGTTGCGTCCCGTGAGCACGGCGCTCTGGACGGGCCGGAGCGAATCGCGAAATGTGCCGAGCAGCGAGCTGTCGAGCTCCCCGAAGAGCGGCCTCACCGGGCCCCGGTCCGGCACGGCCACGAGCGAACGCAGGCCGACGGCGAGCGCCCCCAGCCCGCAGGCGTCGTCGATGGCGTCGGGATCCCGGCGGGACGCGGCGCTCGAGCAGGCGGATGGCCGGAGATCGGCGCCGCGCAGATCCGATTCCAGAGCCAGGAGCCGGTCGTAGATCGTGCGGCCGATCGAGCCGACCAGGGCGTGGCGGCGGTCCTCGCTCTGGCTGGACAGCTGGTCGGCAACCGAATGGAACGACAGGATCGCTACGAGGCTCGTCGGAAGCAGGGCGCACACGACGAACAGCCCGAGCAGGCGCCGGCCGAACCGGCTCCTGAGCAGTCCATTGGACTCGCCTCCCCTGGGGGGAGACTTGTGTTGGGGCCGCCAGCGCATGCAGTTCCTTCCGGGTCTCGGTCGGGAATCCCGCTCCCGAGGTGCAACGGACGTACCACGCCCGGGCTCCGCTGGTTATCGTATGTTGAGCTTGGACTTGCGCTTCGGACCCTTGGTCGGGATTCCCCCGACGGGGTGCTGAAAGGCGCCGAATCCTGCTTGATCCCCGCGACGCCGACAGCCATCTTGCGCCACGTCAAACCCCTATCCACTCGAGCACCGAGGGACTCAATGGCGGGTTCCCCAAAGGTGGGTATCCTGATGGGCAGCGCCTCCGACTGGGAGGTGATGCAGCATGCTGTCCGACGGCTTCAGGATTTCGGCGTCGAATGCGAAGCTCGTGTCGTCTCCGCGCATCGGAGTCCCGACCTCGCCCATCGATATGCGGCGGATGCTGCATCCCGCGGGCTGCAGTGCATCATCGCGGCGGCCGGCGGGGCCGCGCACCTGGCCGGGGTGATGGCGGCCGGGACTACGCTCCCGGTCCTCGGGGTGCCGATGCCGAGCCGCCACTTGCAGGGACTCGATTCCCTGCTCTCGACGGTCCAGATGCCGGCGGGGATTCCCGTGGCGACGTTCGCGATCGGAGAGGCGGGGGCGCACAATGCGGCGCTGTTCGCCGTGGCGATGCTGGCGAGGTCGGATGCGAAGCTGGCGGAGAAGCTGACGGCCTTCCGGCGGGATCAGGAGCGGAAGATCGCCGAGACGACCCTGCCCGCGGCTCCCTAACGCATCCGGCTCACCGTGCGGCGGAGCACCTCGAGGTCGTCCCGGATCCGGGGATCGGCCTCCCGCCACACGGTGCTCAACGAGTCCAGCGCGCGGCGCGCGGTGTCCCGGTCACCGGCCGCCACCGAGGCGCGAACCAGACCTTCCAGCGCGAGCGCCCGTCCCGGCGCGAGCACCAGAGCTTTCTCGAACTCGAGCTGGGCCGCCTTCGGGTCCATTTCGAGCAGCATCGTGCCGAGCAGCTCGTGCGAAGGCTCCACGATGACCGGCGGGCCGAACTCCAGTGGAATCGCGTCTTCCAGGATCGTGGCCTCCCGCATAACCCGCACGGCGCCGTCGCGCGAGCCGTTGAGAAACAGCAGCATCGCTCCCAGCTCGCGGGCCATGACGCGGACCTGCCGGACTTCCGGGCCGCCTGCCCCGAGAGCATCCGCCTCAACGCGGGCGGCGAGCAGCGCGACTTCCGCTCCCGCGGCCGCGAGGATTCCTCCGTTTCGCCGCCGGAAGGCGATGGCTCCACGGAGGTAGGCGTCCACCGCCTGTCCCGCCGGCGCCATTCGGTCGTGCGGCAGCTGCCATTCCGCCGGTCCTCCGCGCCACTCCTTCGCGTGGAGGAGATGGCTCGCGCGCATAACGCTGCGATACGTATGAGGCCCCTGACCCGCCGTGCGGGGGAGATCGCCGCCGAGCCGGACAAGGAGCTGCGTCGCCTCCCCGATTCGGCCCTGCTGCAGCAGGCCGTAATGCAGCCAGCTGCTGTAGTGGCCGGGCGCCCGCGGCGCGTGGTGCAGGGCGATACGATTCTGGCTCACGACCTCTTCCCACATCCCGAGCGCAAGGAAGATGTGGGTCGTCATGTGCTGGGCGTGCGGCGCGTCGGGCGCGATCCCGGAGTAGGCCCGGGCCGCTTCGAGACCCAGCCGCGCATGGAACGGATCGTCGTACGCGTGGATCAGGTAGTGCGCGGCTCCCGGGTGCGAGCGATTCGCGCGAAACACCGTGTCGGCATACGGCGCGGAGCGAAGATACGTCGTCGTGTCCCGCACGCCCTGGTTCTGGCCCAGCAGCGCGAGCGCGTAGAACGCCTTCGCTTCGTGATCCTCCGGATGCTCCCGGACCAGACGCTCCATGGCGTGCGCGTAGAGGGTGTCCCGGCGCGCCTTGGAGCCCTCACCGTACAGCGCTTCCACCGCCTCCAGGTACAGCCCCTCTCGGCGCGTCGGCGCCCTGGCGAGGCGGACCGCGGTACTCGGACCCAGGCGCCCCAGAACCTCACGGCCAGAAGTCGGGTCTTGCTCGTTCCAGACGGGATGCGTGTGGGTCATCGCCTCGCCCCAGTAGGCCAGGACGAACCCCGGCTCGAGCCGCTGCGCGTTCCGGAAGGCGTTTGCGGCTCGGTCGTACTCGAAGCTGTGGAGCCAGAGAACGCCGGTGACGAACTCGGCCTGCGCCGCGGGACCCGCGCTGGTGGGAAACGACACGCTGCCCAGACGCGCCCGCTGCGCCCGGGCATCCACACCTGGCACGAGGGCGAGGCAGAGCAGGCACCGGAGCGCGGGGCAGGTCGTCACGGAACCGGACCGGGGGGAACCGCCGAAAAAGATGCCGTCCGAAGGGAAAAGGGAAAGGGCGGCCGGCCGACGGATCGGTGTGACTCACACCGCCCGGCTGCCCGACCGCCCTTCGAGTGGAGGCGCAGGGAATCGAACCCTGGTCCGAATCAGCGTCCGGCGCGGCGTCTACGTGCGTAGGCCATTCTTCTCGCGTGGTCCCGGGCCGGTGAACGGCCGACCTTCCCGGAACGGACCTCCTGAGATCTTACCCGGCGCGCCGGAGGACACGCGCCGGGCCAGCCCAGCTTTACGATCCGGACGCGACGCCCCGGGCGGGCTTCTGCGGCCGGAGGTGCGTCAGCGAGCAGAGCTCAACTCACGCAGCCAGCGCCAAGTCAGAGTTGGCAGTTGAAGCATTCCAGACGGTTTAGCCAGGGATCTGGGACCTGGGCACGCTGCCTCACTTTCAACCAATCCGTCGAAGCCAGTCGCCCCCGACGGGGGGAATGCTACTCGCATGCCACCGCCGGGACAACCTGCCCTTTCCGGACCCGATTGTAACCAGCCAACACGCTAATGTGATACTACAGATCAGAATCCAGAAACGGTGGCCGGTTAACGACTTACAAGGTTCCGTCTACTGGCTTGGATGCGGCGGCTACGCGCTCGACGGCCTCCATGACCCGAAGCAGATTCCCCGACCAGAGCTTGGCGATGTCCGCCTCCCGATAGGGGGGGAGCGCCGGTTGATCTCCTGCAGCTCGCCCTGATACGCCGCCCGGGTCGCCGAGTCGCCCACCCCGATGAGCGCCACTTTCCTCCCCGTGGCGGCGATGCGGCGCACGTCCGCCGCCGTCAGGGCGAGACCGATCCGGTCGGGGGCCAGCTCCTTCGTCAGCCGATGGATCGCCGTGAACTTCTCGAGCGCCGCGGCGTGGGCTCGGGCGAAGCCGTCGGGCGTGAGATCGCTGTTCTCACCGACATAGACGATGAGGAACACCGCGTCCAGGCCGCCCTCTTCCATCTTGGGCAGATCCACCTGCGTCGACAGGCGCTGGGTGTAGTTCCGGGCCGGAGTGAAGTTTCCCGGGTTGATGTCGACGTGGGTGTCGAGCGTGATGACCCGGTCGTGAATCGCGCGGGCCCATGCCACGAGCGCCGAGTCGGCGGCCTGCGCGTGAGCGTGCCCGCTCATCGCCATCGCGACGACGAGGGTTACGGCGGTGAATCGATGCGTGACTCCTCCTGGCGCCCTAGTCCCCAGTCCCCAGTCCCTAGTCCCTAACTCCCTGCTCCACCGCCACCCGGTCCCTCCCCTCCCTCTTGGCCGTGTAAAGGGCGCGGTCGGCCTGCGCGGGGAGCAGCTCCACTCGTGGCGCGGTCTCCGGACAGGCGGCGACGCCGAACGACGCCGTCAGCGGCCATCGCTCACCCTGCCACCGCCAGTCGCTCCAGGAGAAGGCCTGGCGCACCCGCTCCGCCACCTGGCGGCCCCGCTCGAGAGACGCCCCCGGCAACCAGACGGCAAACTCTTCCCCGCCGATGCGTGCGACGACATCGCCGTCGCGCACCGCCTGCTCCAGCAGCCGGGCGAAGTGGATGAGCGCCTGGTCCCCGGCAGGGTGGCCCAGGGTGTCGTTGAGCTTCTTGAAGTGATCGAGGTCGGCGTAGACCAGCGCACCCACACCCGACGCGACGGAGCGGAGTCGCTCGTCCAGCCCGCGCCGGTTGAGCGCGCCCGTGAGCGGATCGCGTATCGCCATCTCCGCGAGCGTGCGGCGGTCCGTGGCCGCCTGGAGCCGCGGGCCGGCGGCGTCGAGCGTGGCGCGGAACGCCGCCAGGGCCCCCCCTCGGGGCTCGGTGCCGCTGGGGGACCAGACCGCCACCGCCCCGACCGGGCTCCCGCTCCACGGGATGGGTGCCACGTAGGCAAGGCCCCAGCGGTTCCGGCGGTCGCCGATCGCGCCGCCGAGCGGATCGTCGACGCCGGCCAGGTCGCCCGACTGGCCCCTGGCCACGCGGGCGAGAGGGCTGGAATCGTCGAGGACGGTCCCCATGAGGCGCCGATCCGAGCGGAGCGAGACTCCGGCGATCTCGACGACCGATCCCCGGGGAAGCGCCACGGCCGCCTCGACCCCCAGCTGGCGTTCCAGCTGATGCGCGAGCCTGAGCGCGATGCTCTCGACGGATTCTCCGGGCGTGCCCTGCTGGCGGGTGACTTCGGCGAGGATCGGCCGCCAGCGGTCGTAGTCGACGAGCCGGGCGAGGTCGTGCCGTGCGAGCTCGCGGCGCGACGCCGACGCTCCGTCCGGCAGGAGCAGGGCCGCGGCCCGTCCGTCGAGCGACGCGTAGACGAGCAACCCGCGATCGAGACGCTCGACGCCCTGCGCGTCGCCCAGGCGATGCTGCTCGAGCCGGACGCGCACGAGGCGATCCGTCTCCGCCGGAATTCCCCCGGCCGGCGCCGAAGTCTCCCGGGTTCCCGACCCGACCAGCCAGGCGCCCTGCGCGGCGTTGGCGCGCCTCACCCATTCGAGCACGGGCGGCCCGTCGCCGGGCGCCCACGCAGCCGGCTCCTCCCGGCGCAGCCACCTCCAGAACGGCTCCAACAGAGACATCCGTCAGTCGCGGGCGCGCCGGAGCCAGCCTCGGCGCCGGAACCAGACGAAGATGACCAGGCTCACTCCCGCCATGAGCCCGAGCACCGCCGGATAACCCCATCGCTGCGGGAGCTCCGGCATCCAGTCGAAGTTCATGCCGTAGACGCCGACGATGAACGTGAGCGGCAGGAAGAACGCGGAAAAGACGGTGAGCACCCGCATGACCTCGTTCGTCCGGTGGGACGCCATGGTCACGTACATCGCGAGGAGGTTGTTCACCTCCTCGAGAAGCTCGTCGGCCCAGAAGTGATACCCCTCCGCGGTCTCCCGGAGGTCCTGGTAGACCGGCTGGGTGCGCTCACCGGTTGGCGTCAGGCGCTGAATCACCGAGGTGGTCTGCCACAGCATCCGCCGAATCAGGCTCACGCGCCGCTTGAGCTGGTGAATGCGCGGCAGCGCCGGCCCCCGGGCCCGCCCGTGGAACAGCTCCTCCTCGAACTGGTCGAGCGAATCCTCCGCCGTGGCGAGCGGCTTCTCGTAGCTCGCGAGCCCTCCCCGCACCAGCGCCGTGAGCAGTTCGAGCGGCGTGCACGCGCTTTCGGGACCGTGGCCGGAGAACCGTTCCCGGAGATCGCGGATCAGCGGCAGATCCACGCGATGGATCGTGATCGCGAGATCCTGTCGCAGGAAGAGCGCGATCTTCCTCGTGAGTTCCTGTACGCTCGCGGCCCGGTCCGGTGCCGCCGGATCGAACACCCGGAGAATCAGGAACGTCGTCTCGCCGATGCGCTCGTGCTTCGGGAGGTGCTCCGGATCGAGGCAATCTTCGACCGAGGTCTGGTGCAGGCCGTAGCGGCGCGCCAGGTCCAGGAGCTCCGCCGGCTCGGGTCCATAGACGTCGATCCAGGTGAAGGCCGGATTCTCGGAGCAATGGACGACGGTCTCCATCAGCCCGCCCGGACTCGTGCCGCGAGGAGCCGGACCGCGGCCATCGCCGCGCCGAAACCGTTGTCGATGTTCACGACCGTCACACCGGGAGCGCACGAGTTGAGCATGCCCAGCAGGGCCGCCACGCCGCCGAAGGAGGCGCCGTAGCCCACGCTTGTCGGCACCGCGATCACCGGCGCCGCGACGAGGCCGCCGACCACGCTCGGGAGCGCGCCCTCCATGCCCGCGACGACGATCACGACCGCGGCCCGGCGGAGCTGGTCGCTCGCCGCGAGGACCCGGTGGAGCCCGGCGACCCCCACGTCGGCCAGCGTCTCGACGGTGGCGCCCATGGCGTCGAGCACGGCCGCCGCTTCCTCCGCAACGGGGAGATCGCTGGTCCCGGCGGAGACCACGAGCGCGGCCCCCCCGCCGAGCTCCTCGCGGCTCGCCGCCGGCAGCCAGACGACCCGCCCGAGGGCATTCCACCGCGCGCCCCCGAAGCGCGCGACCAGCGCGCGCCCCTGCGCGTCCGTAACCCGGGTGGCCAGGAAGGTGCCGTGCGCCGCGGCCAGCCGCTCGCAGATCGCGGTCAGCTGGGCGTCGGTCTTGCTCGCCGCGAACACCACCTCGGGCTGCCCCAGCCGCAGGGCCCGATGATGGTCGAGCCGGGCGAACCCCAGATTCTCGGTGGGAAAGTGCTCGAGCCGTTCCAGGGCCGTGGTCGGACTCGTGGTGCCGGAGGCGACCTCGGCCAGCAGCGCCTCCAGCCGCGCGCGGTTCACGCCGCCCGGACGGCGGACTCGCCGCTCGCGCGGCCCAAGAGATAGCTCCGGAAGACCGCCTCCGCCTCCGCCATGGTCTCCACCCGGAAGAGGCGCTCCCGCAGGGTCCCGGCGGCGGGAAGCCCTCTGGTGTACCAGCCGAAGTGCTTGCGGAACTCGATCACGGTCTTGCGGGTGTCGCCCTGAAGGCGGATCGCCAGCCGCGCGTGCTCGAGCGCCAGGGCGAAGCGTTCGGCCGGGCCCGGCGCGGCCGGACACGGTTCGCCGCGGAGCAGCGCATGCGCGTCCCGGAACAGCCAGGGAGTGCCGAAGGAGCCGCGGCCGATCATCACGCCCGCGCAGCCGGTATGACGCTGCAGCCGGACCACGTCCTCCGCCGTCTGCACGTCCCCGTTCCCGATGACCGGGATGTCCAGCGCGCTCACCACGCGCGCGATCTCGTCCCAGCTCGCCTTGCCCTGGAACATCTGGGTGCGGGTCCGCGCGTGGAGCGTGAACGCGCGCGCTCCCGCATCCTGAACCCTGAGCGCGATGCCCACGGGATCGCGGGTCTCCTCGCTCCAGCCGCTCCGGGTCTTCACGGTCACCGGAAGATGCGTCGCCGCCACGACCGCGCGGATGATCCGCTGGACGAGATCGAGATCGCGCAGGCAGCCCGAACCGCCGTTGCGCTGCACGACCTTCTTCACCGGACAGCCGAAGTTGATGTCGAGGAACTCGGGTGCGTAGGCCTCGGTGACGATGGCGGCCGCGCGCGCCATCGCCTCGGGATCGGCCCCGTAGATCTGCACGCCGATCGGCCGCTCGATCTCCTCGAATTCCGCCCCTTCGATCGTCTTCCGGATTCCCCGCCGGATGGCCTCCGCCGAGAGAAACTCGGTCATGAGCACGTCCGCCCCGAAGCGCCGGCAGACTTGCCGGAACGGCGCCTCGGACACTCCGGCCATGGGAGCCAGAATGAGGGGAGTCGACACCTCGACTCGGTACGGTAACCGCATGATGGAAAGTTACTTGCGCCGTCGGACCGGAGCAATCACAGGGTTTGACTCTGCCATGATCCGCCCGTAAACTCTTCCCGCCATGCGACTCCGGGACTTCATCGAGCCGAGCGCCGTTTCGCTCGACCTGCACGCGCCGACCAAGGACGCCGTGCTCGACGAGCTGATCACTCTGCTCCACCTCGACGAACGCGCGACCGGTACCCTCGCCCGCCTGCTCCGCCGGCGGGAAGCCCTGGGATCCACCGGGGTGGGTCGCGGCATCGCCATTCCGCACTGCCGCTCCCTCGAGGTCAAGCGGCTCCGCCTCGCCTTCGGCGTGCACAAGCCCGGCGTGGAGTACGACGCGATCGACGGCCGTCCGGTGCACGTGTTTTTTCTGATCGTGGCGCCCCCCGTGGAAGTGGCGAACCAGTATCTGCAGGTTCTGGGCAGCATTGCGAAATTCGCGCAGCAGTCCGACGTGGCCGACCGCCTCAAGACGCTCACGAATCCCGATCAGCTGTTGGCCCTGCTCGATGAACGGGGGGCGTAGGCGTGCTACGCGGTCACTCCCATTCGATGGTCGCGGGCGGCTTCGAGCTCACGTCGTAGACGACGCGATTCACCCCTTTGACCTCGTTGGCGATCCGGTTCGAGATCCTGCCGAGCAGGTCGGGCGGAAACGGGAACCAGTCCGCGGTCATGCCGTCGCGGCTGGTGACCGCCCGCAGAGCCACCGCCTGGTCGTACGTGCGGAAATCGCCCTGGACGCCGACCGACCGGATCGGGAGGAGCACGGCGAACGCCTGCCAGATCTCGTCGTAGAGCCCGGCGGCACGGATCTCCTCGATGTAGATCGCATCGACCTGCCGCAGCGTGTCGAGCTCGGGGCGTGTCACGGCACCGAGGATCCGGATCGCGAGACCGGGACCCGGGAAGGGATGCCGGCCCACCATTTCCTCGGGAAGTCCCAGCTCCCGGCCGACCTGCCGGACCTCGTCCTTGAACAGCTCCCGGAGCGGCTCGATCAGCGCGAACGGAAGCTTCTCCGGGAGGCCCCCGACGTTGTGATGCGTCTTGATCGTGACGGACGGTCCCCCGCGCGGACTGACCGATTCGATCACGTCGGGATAGAGAGTGCCCTGAACCAGGAACGCCACGTCCGATCCGACGTCGCGGGCTTCCGCGGCGAATACCTCGATGAACTCGTGCCCGATGATGCGCCGCTTCCGCTCGGGGTCCTCGATGCCGGCCAGCGCCGTCAGGAAGCGCTCGCTCGCATCCACGACTCGGAAATCGATCCCCAGGTGACGGCGGAACGTCGCCTCCACCTGGTCGCGCTCGTGGAGCCGGAGCAGGCCGTGGTCGACGAAGATGCAGGTGAGCCGGTCGCCGACCGCGCGATGCACCAGCGCCGCGGCGACCGACGAATCGACGCCGCCGGAGAGCCCGCAGATGACCCGGGCCCCGGGTCCGACCTGTTCCCGGATCCGGGCCGTCTCGAGCTCGATGAAGTGTCCGGCGGTCCAGTCCGGGACGCAGCCGCAGATCTCGAAGAGGAAGTTCGCGAGGACCTCGCCGCCGCGCGGCGTGTGCGCGACCTCGGGATGAAACTGGACGGCGAACAGCGGACGGGTCTCGTGCTCCATGGCCGCGACGGGGGAATTCACGCTGGACCCGGTGCGGACGAAGCCCGGAGGCGGAGCCGAGACATGATCGCCGTGGCTCATCCAGACGCTGAGGTCCTCGCCGCGCTCGAAGCCGCGGAACAGCTTCCCGCCTTCCACCGTGACCTGGGCGCGGCCGTACTCCCGCCGCGACGCATGCGTCACCTTCCCGCCGGCGAGCTGCGCGAGCAGCTGCATCCCGTAGCAGAGTCCGAGCACCGGGACGCCCAGCTCCAGCAACCCCGGCTCCGCCAGCGGCGCGCCCGGATCGTACACCGAGTTGGGGCCGCCGGAGAGAATGATGCCCCGGGGCTTCCAGTCGCGGATCCAGTCGAGGGAGCGGGTGGGAGGATGAATCTCGCAGTAGACATGCGCTTCCCGGACCCGGCGCGCGATGAGCTGCGTGAACTGCGACCCGTAGTCGAGGATCAGGATGCCGTCCGGGTGCGTCGTCATGGGCGGCTCACCCCAGCGGAGTGACGGATTCGCCGCGGACGAGATCGTCCAGCGTCTCCCGGGGACGCGCGACGCCGAACCTGCCGGCGTCGACCAGGACCTCGGGGGGACGCGGGCGCGCGTTGTAGGTCGAGCCCATCACGAATCCGTAGGCCCCGGCGCAGAGAATGGCGAGCCGCTCTCCCGGCTCGACGGCGGGGAGCGGGCGCTCGAGCGCCAGGAAGTCGCCGGTCTCGCAAATCGGTCCCACGACGTCCACCGATTTGACCGGGCGATCGCGCTCCTCGACCACCACGACCTCGTGGTGCGCCTGGTAGTGGCTCGGCCGAACCAGGTCGTTCATCCCGGCGTCCACCACCACGAAATCCTTCCCGCCCGAGCGCTTCCGGTAGAGCACCGTGGCCAGCAGCACGCCGGCGCTGCCGACCAGGTAGCGCCCCGGCTCCAGGTGCAGCGCCAGGCCGAGCCCCGAGACGACCGGCCGGATGACCCCCGCGAGCCGCTCCGGGGCGAGCGGCGTCTCGTCGGCATAGCGGATCCCGAGTCCGCCACCGATGTCGAGCGCGCGGAGCGTCGTGATGCCCGCGGCGCGGATCTGGAGGACCAGCTCGACCAGACGGGTCGCGCCTTTGAGGAACGGCGCGGTGTCGAGCAGCTGGCTCCCCACGTGCATCGCGAGGCCGGTGAGCTCAAGCCGGGGATGCGCCGCGATGCGGCGCGCCGTGTCCAGGACCAGATCGGCCGGAATCCCGAACTTGGCCGCGGCGGTACCGGTGGTGAGATAGGGATGCGTCGTGAGCGTGACGTCCGGATTCACCCGGATGCCAACGCGGATCCGGGTGTCCTGCAGCTCGGCGACCCGCCCGAGCATCTCCAGCTCCTCCACCGATTCCACGTTGATCTGGCCGATGCGCTCGGCGCAGGCTTCGGCCAGCTCCTCGCGTGTCTTGCCCACGCCGCTGAAGACGATGGTGGAGGGCGCAAATCCCGCGGCGAGGACGCGGCGAAGCTCCCCCACGGACACGATGTCCGCGCCCGCCCCCAGGTCCTTGAGCACCCGGAGCAGCGCGAGGCAGCCGTTGGCCTTGACGGCATAGCAGAGGCGGTGGTCGAGCGGAGTGAGCGCGCGGGAAAGGCTCTCGTAGTGTGCCCGGACCGCGCCCGCGTTGTAGACATACGCCGGCGTGCCGACGGCGGCCGCGACCTCGTTGAGCGACACCCCGGCCAGGGTCAGCGTGCCGTTCGCCTGCCGCGCGAGCCCGGCGTCGGCGAAGAGAGCCGCCTGCCGGGCGACCACTCCGGCCGTCTGGCCGTCCGCCCGCCCGGCCGTCCTCAGTAGGCCTTCGCCCACACCGCCTCGTGGACGGCGGGACGCCCGGTCCAGATGCAGGTCGCCGGTGCCTCCGGCGACCGGAACTCCTGGTCGGGCAGGACCCGGATGCTCGCCTTCGTCTGCTCCTTGATCTCGGCCTCGACGGCGGGATCGCCGCACCAGCCGGCATAGACGAACCCGCCGGTGCCCTCCAGAAAGTCGATGAACTCCTGGCGGCTCCGCGGCCCGCGAAGAGAGTTGGTCTCGCGCCGGGTCCGCGCGGCGTCCAGCAGGCCTCGCTGCATCCGGTCCATCTCGGCGATGATCCGTCCGGCGATCCCGGCCATCGGGATGGCCTCCTTCTTCCCGTCGCCGCCGAATCGCCTCGCGAGCATCACGGTCTGCCCGGCCAGATCCCGCGGCCCGAGCTCGAGTCGGAGCGGCACGCCCCGCCCTTCCCATTCGTAGTACTTGGCGCCGGGCTTGAGCCCGTCCCGCAGGTCCAGGTGCGCGCGGACGCCGGCATCGTGCAGCTCCCGCTGAATCCGGCTGCCCGCCTCCGCGACCTGGCCCCGCTCGGCGTCGTTCTTCCAGATCGGCACGATGACGACCTGCCACTGCGCCAGCCGCGGCGGGCAGACCAGGCCGTTGTCGTCGCCGTGGGTCATGATCAGGCCGCCCACCAGCCGGGTTGACACTCCCCACGACGTGCTCCAGACGTGTCCCAGTCCGCCGTCCGCCGTCTGGAAGGTCACGTCGAACGCTTTCGCGAAGTTCTGTCCCAGGTTGTGGCTCGTGCCGGCCTGCAGCGCCTTGTTGTCCTGCATCAGCGCCTCGAGCGAATAGGTCCGCAGCGCGCCCGCGAACCGCTCGCTGTCGGTCTTGAGCCCCGTCAGCACGGGCATCGCCATCCACTCTTCCATGAAGCGCCGGTAGAGGCCCAGAATGAGGCGCGCCTCGGCTTCGGCCTCCGCCTCCGTGGCGTGCGCGGTGTGGCCCTCCTGCCAGAGGAACTCGGTGGTACGGAGGAACAGCCGGGTCCGGAGCTCCCATCGCACCACGTTCGCCCACTGGTTCATCAGCACCGGCAGATCCCGCCAGCTCTGGATCCACTTGGCGAACATCGCGTAGATGATCGTCTCGGAGGTCGGCCGCACCACCAGCGGCTCCTCGAGCTCCTTGCCGCCGCCGTGCGTGACCACCGCCGTCTCCGGGGCGAACCCCTCCACGTGCTCCGCTTCCTTGGCGAGGAAGCTCTGCGGAATGAAGAGCGGGAAGTAGGCGTTCTCGTGGCCGGTGTCCTTGAACATCCGGTCGAGGGCCTGCTGCATCTGCTCCCAGATGGCGTAGCCGTTCGGCCGGATCACCATGCAGCCGCGCACCGGGCTGTAGTCGGCCAGCTCGGCCCTGAGGATCAGCTCGTTGTACCAGGCGCTGAAATCCTGCCCGCGCGGAGTGAGGCCCTTGGACTCAGCCATCGGTGTCGGAAGCGGTTGAGGCGGTGAGGGAGGTCCGGGCGCCGGCCGTCGCCGTGCCGGCATCGAGGCCGGCGCGCACGAGCTCCGCCAGGCGGCCGGCCGGCACCTCGTGCTGCGTGCCGGTCCGGAGATCCTTGAGAACCACGGCGCCGCGGGCCCGCTCCTCCGAGCCTACCACGACGGCGAACGCCGCCCGGCGGGCGTCGGCCAGCTTGAGCTGGCGCCCGACGCGCTCCTCCCCGAGGCCGTATTCCACGGCCAGGCCCGCCTCGCGGAGGCGGTGCGCGAGGCCGAGGAGAAACGGACGGTCCTCCGCACTCACGAAGGCGAGAAAGACGTCCGCCGACGCGGGCACGGCCGGAACCAGGCCGCGCTCCTGCAGGAGCTCGCCGAGCACGACGTCCCCCATGCCGAAGCCGAGCGCGGGAAGGTCGGGCCCGCCCGCGCGCTTGAGCAGGTCGTCGTAACGGCCGCCGCCGCAGATGGCGCGCAGGGCGCGTTGCGCGTCGAAGAGCTCGAAGACGGTGCCGGTGTAGTACGCGAGCCCCCGCACGATGGTCAGGTCGAGGTCGAGGAAGTCGGCGAGGCCCATGTGCCCGAGCGCTTCCATAGTGAGGCGCAGCGGCTCTCCGGCGCTCGCGGCGAGCGGAAACCGCGTCTCCAGATCCGCCCAGGTCCGGAGGCCCGGCAGGCTCTCCAGGGCCTCCAGCGCCGACTCGCCGACGCCGCGCTCCGCCAGCGCCCGCCGCCTGGCGGCGTACTCGCCGCGTCCGTGCTTGTCGAGCGCCTGGTACGCGAGCCCCTGCAGCTCGGCGTCGATTCCCGCCTCGCCGATGAGCACATTGAGCAGCCGGCGATCCGAAATCCGGACCCTCACATCGGACGGACCCAGGCCGAGGGCGCGCATCACGTCGATCGCGAGCGCGATGATCTCCGCGTCGCCGATCGGGCCGGGCTCACCGACCAGATCGCAGTTGAGCTGGAAGTGCTCGCGCAGCCGGCCGCGCTGCTGCCGCTCGTACCGGAACAGCTGGGGGATCGAGAACCAGCGGATCGGCTTCTTGAGTCCGTTGGCGCGCTGGGCGGCCATCCGGGCCAGCGTCGGCGTCATCTCGGGACGCAGCGCCACGGCGCGTCCGCCCCGGTCCACGAACGTGTAGAGCTGTCCGACGATCTCCTCGCCGCTCTTGTTGGTGAAGAGCTCGAGCGGCTCGAGCGGCGGCCCGTCCACCTCCTCGAAGCCGTAGCGCCGCGCGGTGCGGCGCATGGCCTCGAAGATGTGGGCCCGCAACGCGAACTCTTCGGGGAAGAAATCGCGGAATCCGGGCAGGGCCTGAAGCGTCATAAGCCGCGAAACTTAGCGGGATGCCCCTCGCTCACGAAGCCGGGCCGCCCACCCGTTGCAGCCGATACACGCGCACGTGCTCCACGTCGTCATCGTCCCGCCAGATGCCGGCGATCGCGTCCGCGCCGATCGCGGTCGGCCGGAACCGCGCCGGCATGACGGCGACCGCGGCCACCACCCCCGTGGAGTCGAGGATGACGAACCTCGTCCGCTCCTCGCCGGGCTTCTCGACTTCCTGCACCCAGAGATGGCCCGAGTCGTCCACCAGCAGGTTGGCGATGAACGGGAACGTCGGCGGGTAGCGCGCATCGCGCACCCGCGCCCGCATCTGCTCCTTGATCGGCTCGGGGATCCCCTTGAACTGCGGCAGCCCCTCCATCTGCTCGACGCGCTCCTGGCGATGGCGCTCCTGGTCCTGGTCGGTGATCGGCGCCGCCGGAACCTCGCGACGGATCAGCCGAATCAGCGCGCCCCTCGGCCCCCGCAGCTCGATCTCCCAGGCATCGTTCTTGGCGATGTACACCCGGTCGCCACGGATGGCGAAGGCGGTCGACTTCCCGAGCGGCACCGCATCCGGGGTGGAAAGCGTCTGGCCGCGGATCTGGAGGGGCGTCTGTTCCATCTCGATGCCGGGGAACTTGCCCACCGTGTCCCGGGCGGGACCGTCGGACGCGTACCGAACGATGGACAAGGAATCGCGGTACAAGCCCTGCCGGGGATCGTTGATCCGGAATCCCTGCGCCATGCCGATGATGGAGCCGTCCGCGAGCCACCCCTGCGGGATGACGAGCTTCACGACTCCGTCGGTCGGAATCGTGACGCCCGCTTCGCCGCCCAGCCCGAAGCCCCGCACGAAGACGCCCTGCGGGTCGTAGACGCTGACCCGGCGGGCGACGATGTCCGCCGCCAGCAGCGAATCCCCGGGCCCGTTCCAGAGGCCCATCAGGGACTGGAACTCTCCGGGACCGCCGCCGGTGCGCCCCACCGTCTTGAGATGGGCCCCCTGCGCATCGAAGATCCGGATCTCGTTGCTCGAGCCGTTCGCGACCACGAGCCGGCCATCCGTCAGCCGGAGCACCGTCGTCACCGCATCGAAGTCGTACGCGGGGTGACCGCCGCCGCCGCCGAGGTCGATCGAGGCCGGCTCCGACACGGACCAGACCGGTGTGGCGTCGCCCGGACCCTCGATCTCGACGATGGAGATGCCCGCGCTGTCGCGGACTCTGGCCCCGGCTACCCCCGCGTCGTCCCTGCAGCCGGATCCCGTCGCCAGGGCCGCCAGCACCGCCGATCGGGCCGCTCGCCTTACCGTGTTGCGATCCATCGCCGTCCTCCTCAGATCGGACCCATCCCGAGCGATTCCATCACGTCGCCCACCGTGTGAAAGGAGCCGGTCACCAGAACCGTCCCGGCGCCGGCCTGCACCCGGCGGAGCGCCTCCTCGAACTCCGGCACCAGCGACCACTGCGCCCGCGCCGGCGGCCGGTCGGGATCCCGGAGCCATCGCCGCAGCCAGTCGAGATCCCACCCCCGATTCTCTGCCGTGGGGGCGATCGTCAGGATCCCCCGGTCGACCGCGCGGTCGAGCTCCACGAGCATCTCGGGCCACGCCTTGTCGCCGAGAATGGAGACCAGCGCGTGGAGGGGTCGCGGAAGATCCAGCTCGCCCAGCCCGGCGACGAGCGCCGCGACGCCGTCCGGGTTATGCGCCACGTCGAACAGCCATTTCCCCCGGCGGTCGAGCCGTCCGGGGATGAACGCGTCGCGGAAGCCCCGCGCGAGCGCCGCCTCGTCGGGTCGCCAGGGAGCCGGAAGCGCGCGAAGCGCTCCCGCCGCCACCGCCGCGTTGCGACGCTGGTGCGACCCCGCGAGCCCCAGCGGGCCTTCCCACCGCTCGGCCGCGGGCACCACCCGGACGTCCGCCCGCGCCGAGGGATCGAGAGAGCGCACGGCCCGCTCCGCCTCCGCCAGAAGCACCGGAATCAGCGCCTCCCGCGTCTCTCCCGTCACCAGCGGCGCGCCCGGCTTGGCGATCCAGGCCTTCTCGCGGGCGATGGCCTCCAGCGTGTCGCCAAGATACTTCTGGTGGTCCAGCTCGATCTTGGTGACGACGCTCACGACGGGGCGGACGACGTTCGTGCTGTCCAGCCGCCCGCCCAGGCCCACCTCGATCACCAGGACCTCGGCGCCCCGCGCGACCAGGTCCGCGAAGGCGATCACGGTCGTGGTCTCGAAGAACGTGGCGCCCAGCTCGTCCGCCAGCGGCCGAAGCCGCCGGAGCCAGGTCACCACCGCCGCCTCGGAGATCGGGAGCCCGTCCACCGTGATACGCTCCCGAAACGAGACCAGGTGCGGGGAGGTATACACCCCGACTCGCCACCCGGCCTCGCGCAGCGCCGACGCCACGAGCGTCGCCACGCTTCCCTTGCCGTTCGTGCCTCCGACGTGGACGACCGGCACGATCCGGTGGGGATCTCCCAGCTCGGCCAGCAGCGCCGACGTCGTCTCCAGCCCGAACTTGATCTGGGTGACTCGCGGATACAGGTACGCGAGCGCGTCAGCGTAGGCGGGAGATGTCGGCAGGGAGAGATCCGGAAGGGCGTGAGCGGGGAACGTGCACCGAACGGCCTGAGCCGGAGGAAAAGTAAAAGGGGGCCCGTCTGAGCCCCCGATCCGCGGTCCACGGGGCCACCGAGGGCGGTCGTCTCAGCCCGCCGCCGCCACCGGCGCCGGTGCGGCCGCCGAGTGTCCGAGCATGTGCCGGATGAGCCGCGCCGTCGTCTCCCGCAGCGACCCCCGGGGCACGACTTCGTCGATCTGACCGTGATCCAGCAGAAACTCGGCCGTCTGGAAGCCTTCCGGCAGATCCTGCCCGATGGTCTGCTTGATCACCCGCTGCCCCGCGAATCCGATCACCGCGCCGGGCTCCGCGAGAATCGCGTCTCCCTGCATGGCGTAGGAGGCCGAGACGCCGCCGGTCGTGGGATTCGTGAGGATCGTGACGAACGGGACGGAGTCCTGCTTGAGCTGGCCGATCGCCGCCGACGTCTTGGCCATCTGCATCAGCGAGAGCACCCCCTCCTGCATCCGCGCTCCGCCGCTGGTGCAGACGATCACGAGGGGGATCTTCTTGTCGACCGCGCGGCGGGCGAGCCGGGCGATCTTCTCACCCACCACGGACCCCATCGAGCCGCCCATGAACCCGAAGTTCATGACACCGAGGTGCATCGGCATCCCGTCCAGCCGGCCGAACCCGGTATAGATCGCCTCCGACTCCCCCGCCTTCTTCTCGGCGGTGGTGAGACGCTCGGCGTAGCTCTCGAAGGTGAGCGGGTCCTGCGATTTCAGGTTGGCGAAGTACTCCCGCCACGTCCCGGCGTCCGTAAGGAGCTCGATGTACTCCTCGGCGGTGAAACGGCGATGGTGCCCGCACTCGGCGCAGACGTTGAGGTTCCGCTCGAATCGCTCGCGGATGTCCACGTGACCGCAGGCCTCACACCGCTCCCAGGCGTCCTTTGGAATCTCGAGCTTCGTCCGCTGCGAGATCCGGGGCTTCCGCTCCTTCTTGAACCACGCCGTCACAGCCATAGGCTCTGGTCTGGGGTTGTCGGAAAGGTGTCCGCTGCCCGGTAGCCAGGCCACAATCTGGCGCAATGCCTGGCACATCGCCAGACCTTGACAGCTAAGTCATTGTCATACTTCAGCATAGCCGGACAGCCGCGAATCGCGGGCGACCCGGAGCACCAGGGCGATCGCCATGCCGCAGCTCAGCATGAACGAGCCGCCGTATGAAAAGAATGGCAGCGGAATCCCCGTGATGGGCATGACGTTGATGGTCATACCGATGTTCTCGAAGAGATGGGTGAAGAAGAGACCGAGGACGCCGAATACCACGAGGCTCGCGAAGGGATCGGTGGCCAGGCGGGCGATGCGCACCAGGTTGAGGAAGAGCGCGAAGAAGAGCACCAGCGCCGCCGCTACACCCACGAAGCCCAGCTCCTCGCCCAACACCGCAAAGATGAAGTCGGTGTACTGCTCCGGGAGGAAGGCGAGACGCTTCTGAGGCCCGTCCAGGAACCCGTTGCCCAGCAGCCCGCCGGATCCGATGGCGACCTTCGACTGAATCAGCTGGTATCCGGAGCGAACGGGGTCGGCTTCGGGGTTGAGGAACGAGACCAGCCGCTGCTGCTGATAGGGCTTGAGCACACGGGTCCAGATCATGATCGCCACGATGCCCATGGCCGAATTGACCAGGTAGATCAGCACCCCCTCGGTGACGTACGGCCGCCAGAGCACGAGCAGGGCGAACAGCAGGATCATCCAGGCGCCCCACCACGCCGTGCTCGCCGCGAGCAGCAGGCTCACCGCGGGCGAGATGAGCAGCAGGAGCAGCCGGGGGGAGACGCCTGCCCAGAACAGCATCGCGAACAGGATCCCGATGAACACGATCGCGCTGCCGAGGTCGGGCTGCATCATCACGAGCAGGAAGGGGGCGCCCACGATGAGACACGGCATCACGAGCTGCCGGAGGGTCTGCGGGGCCTCCCGCAGCGACGAGAGATAGCGCGCCAGGAGCAGGATCGTCGCCAGCTTGGCGAGCTCGGCGGGCTGTCCCAGCCGGTACCCGCCGACCGCGAGCCAGCTCTTGCTCCCCGCGGCCGACCCCGCCCCCGTCCCGATCACGAGCGTCAGCACGAGGAGGGCGATCGCGAGCGCGTAGATCCCGGGCGCGGCCCACTCGACGATCCGGAAGTTCAGGCGGAACACGACCGAGCCCGCGACGCACGCCAGCACAACCCAGACGAGCTGCCGCATCCAGGCGCCGTTCGCGGGCGTCGGTACGTCGGTCTGGCCCGCCGAGTACACCATGAGAATGCCGAACCCGAGCAGCAGGCCGACGGTCACGAGCAGCGGACGATCGAGCCGGGTGCGGATCACGGCCGTCGGGCGGTGTCGGGCGGCAGCACCGTCTCGCGCGGTGCCGAGTCGGCCTCCACGCGGAGACGGACCCGCGCCTTCGCGAGCGTGGAATCGCGCTTCACCAGGTAGCGCCGGATCACCTGGACGACGTACGGGGCGACCGAGGAGCCGTGCTCCTTGAACTCCATGATGCTCCCCACGATGATCCGCGGCTCATCGGCCGGCGCGAAGCCGATGAACCAGCCGTGGTCTTTCCCATGCGGGTTCTGCGCCGTACCGGTCTTCCCCGCGACGTTGAGCTCGCGGCCGCCGCTCGCCGCCGCGGTCCCGCTGCGCACCACGTCGCTCAGCGCATAGCGGAGGCCGACCAGCTGGTCCGCGGTGAGGCCGAGGTCGCCCGCCGGCGGCGGAGCGGTCGCCGGCCACACCAGTCGCGGGACCCGCAGCTTCCCGTCGCCCGCCATCGCCGCGTAGAAGCGCATCATGCTGACCAGCGACTGGTTGTTCTCGCCCTGGCCGATCGAGAGGTTGAGAGTGACGGCACGGCTCCACCCCCGCGGCCCGTAGCGTCGGTCGTAATACTGCACGCCGGGCGGATAGAACGGCCGGGTCTCCACGCCGAGGTCGATGGCCGTAGCGAGCGCAAACCCGAGCCGCGTCCCCTCCTCGAGCATCGCGGGCAGGCCGAGCCGAAGCCCGAGCTGGTAGAAGTACACGTCGCAGCTCACGCGGATGGCGCCGGTGAGATCGACCGAGCCGTGGCCTTCCTTCTTCCAGCACCGGAAGTACCGGTTGCCGAACTGGTATCCGCCCCGGCAGGGCTCGGGCATCCGCGTCTCGAAGTTCACGATGCCCTTCCGGAGCGCCATGGTCGCCGTGGCGAGCTTGAACGGCGACGCGGGAGGATAGGTGCCGCGGGTCGCGCGGTTGAGGAGCGGCTTGGCTTCGTCGCTCAGCAGGCCGGCCCATTGCGACGGATCGATGCCGCCGACGAACTCGTTCGGATCGAAGCTGGGCGCCGAGTAGAGCGCGAGGACCTCGCCCTCCGGCGTCATGGCCATCAGGCTGCCGCGCGTGTCGGGCAGGGCGGCCCGCCAGAGACTGTCCACGAAGACCTGGAGCGGGAGATCCACCGTCGTGCGGATGGGATTCCCCGCGATCGGCGTCAGGGAGGGGGACGAGACCTCTTCCCGCACCAGACGGCCGCGGGCGTCCACTTCGGTGAACTTGATGCCGTCCACGCCGCGCAGGAGGGAGTCGTACTGGCGCTCCAGCCCGTCGCGGCCGACGATGCCTCCCAGGCGCGAACCCGGGAAGGCGTTCGACTCGAGCTCGCCCTGGGTCACTTCGGTGACGTACCCCGCGAGATGCGCGACGGCGGTGCCCGAGGGGTAGATCCTCCGCGGCTCGGTCTGCACCACCAGCCCCGGAAGCAGGTATCGGTGCTCCTCCAGCCGGGAGACGTGCACGAAGCTTCCCGCGCTCAGGACCACGGCCGGCTGGTACTTCGCCCCGCGCCAGCGCCGGATGATGCCTTCGACGACCCCGCTGTCCATCGGCACCAGCCCGGCCACCCGGGCCAGCACGGCGCGCAGGGAGTCTTCCGAGGCGGCGAAGAGCTTGACGGTGTAGCCCGGCACGTTGTCGGCGATGACCTCGCCGTTCCGGTCGAGGATCGCCCCGCGCGGCGCGAGGAGCGGCACCTGGCGAAGCCGGTTCTGCTCCGCCTTGAGACGGTAGACCTCGTGACCCAGGATCTGGGCGCGGAAGAAGGCTCCCGCGAGGAGCAGGAACACGGCCGCGAGCACCGCGCGGGCGGTGGCGGCGCGATCGCGAAGCCGGTCCGGAGTGAGCGCGCTCATGCTTCGAGGCGGATCGCGAACCAGTCGCGGAGCAGAACGAGCAGCACTACGCCGGCGAGCGCCGTCGTGATCGCCTGCAGCGGCGCCCAGATCCCGAGCATCGGGCCGAACTGGTCCATCGGCGTCCCGCTCAGGAGCAGCACCAGCGCGTTCCGCACCCAGACGCCGCCCGCGAACAGTCCGGCGTTGACGAGCAGATTGTCGGCGAAGAACACCGCCCGGCCCCACGCCGAGGCGTAGCCCAGCACGGCGTGGGCAATGGCGTTCGCCCCGAACTTCGCGGGGGTGAGCGTGTCGGTCAGGAGGCCAACGAGAAACCCGACCAGGGCCGCGACGCCGGGGCGCGTGCGAATGGAGAACAGGATCAGGCCGAGCGCCAGGAAATCCGGGGCCGCTCGGCCGTCCCAGATCCGCGGCCGGGCGTAGAAATGCAGGGCCAGCAGCAGCAGGAAGGCGACGTAGATCCGCCCGTCTCCCCGGCGTGACGGGCTCACGGCACCGGCTCCCCGGGGGCCGACGCGCCCCTCGCCTTGAGCACCACGACGTGAGCCACGTGACCCGGATTCGCGGCGGGCAGGAGACGGTAGACGCGCTCCCAGCCCAGCTCCTCCCGCCGGACGCCCGCCACCCGACCGAGCGGAATGCCGCGCGGATAGACCCCGCCCAACCCGGAGGTCATGACCAGGACGCCGGTCTCCACCGTGTCGCGATACGGCACGCCGCGGAACTCCAGGAACGCTTCACTCGCCTCGAGCGAGGTGGAGGGAGCCACGATCCCGAGGACCGAGCCGTCTTCGGTTACGGCGCTGACCCGGAAGTCCGGATGCGCCCAGGTCATCGCCACGCTGGTCCGTTGGCCGGCATTGAGGATCACGCCGATCAATCCCTCCGGCGCCGCGACCGGATCACCGGCGGCGGCCCCTGCATCCTGGCCGATGCTGAGCAGCACGGTCCGGCCCTCGGTCGGCACGGCCTGGTGGAGGACTTCGGCGGGCAGGGATCGCACGGCCGCGCGTCGCGAGAGGCCGAGGATCGCGCGGAGCCGGTCGTTCTCGGCGCGAAGCGCGGCCACGAGCTGCGCGGCCAGCGCGACCGAGTCCCGCTCCGCCTGCACCGCGCGGAACCGGGTCCGGCCGGTGCGGCCCTCCACCGCCCGCTGCTGGACCCAGAGAAGGGGATAGAAGACGGTGTCCCGCAGTCGGCTCGCCAGCGGCTGGCTCGTGCCGGCCGGCAGGGCCAGCGCACCGAGTCCGAGCGCAAGACACCCGAGGAACAGCAGGGTGTCGCTCCGCGAGGTGACGCGGCCGAAGCCACGGTTCATCGTCAGGTGCTGAGCACGCCCCGGTACTTCTCGTAGTCGTCGAGGATGCGCCCGGTGCCCCGCACCACGCAGGTGAGGGGATCTTCGTCGACGTGAATGGGCAGGCCGGTCTCCTGCTGCAGCAGCAGGTCGAGCCCGCGGATCAGGGCGCCCCCGCCGGTCATGATGATGCCGCGGTCCACGATGTCGCTCGCCAGCTCCGGGGGCGTGATCTCGAGCGCCCGGCGCACCGCGTCCACCACCTGCTGGACCGGCTCCTGGATCGCTTCGCGGATCTCCGCCGAATGCACCCGCACCGTCTTCGGGATGCCGGAGACGAGGTCCCGCCCCTTCACCTCCATCTCCCGCTCGTCGCCCGTCGGGTACGCCGAGCCGATCTTGATCTTGATCGCCTCCGCGGTGGGCTCGCCCACCAGGAGGTTGTAGTTCTTCCGCATGAACTGCACGATCGCCTGGTCCAGCTCGTCGCCGCCGGTGCGGATCGAGGTATCCGACACGATCCCCGACAGCGCGATGACCGCGATCTCCGTGGTGCCGCCGCCGATGTCGATCACCATGTTGCCGGTCGGCGTCTCGACCGGGAGGCCGACCCCGATGGCCGCGGCCATGGGTTCGGCCACCATGAACACCTGCTTGGCGCCGGCCGTCTCGGCGGAGTCGCGCACGGCGCGGCGCTCCACTTCGGTGATCCCCGACGGCACGCAGACGATCACCCGCGGCTTCACGCGGAAGAGATGCTTGTCGATGATGGTCTTCAGGAAATACCGCAGCATCTTCTCGGTCACGTCGAAGTCGGCGATCACCCCGTCCTTGAGCGGCCGGACGGCCATGATCCCGTCGGGCGTGCGACCGAGCATCCGCTTCGCTTCGAGCCCGATGCCCTTGATCTTGCCGCTGCTGCGCTCGAGGGCCACGACGGAGGGCTCGTTCAGCACGATCCCTTCGCCCTTCACGTAGATCAGCGTGTTGGCCGTGCCGAGGTCCACCGCGATTTCATTCGCGGGCAGGAGGCTGCCCAGCTTGAAGGACGAAAACGAAAACATGACTCGCGGGCGCCGGACCGTGAGAGTGAGCCGAACCTAATGAGGCACTTGGACTTCAACAAGGCAAAAACGGGGCCGAACGGGGCTCATCGGCCGGTGCTGCCGAAGCCGCCGTCCCCCCGGAGGGAGGGGGGCAGCTCCTCGACGGGCCGGAACCGCGCCGGCTCGACGCGCGCCACGATCAACTGGGCGATTCGCATGCCTCGCGTCACTTCGAAAGACTCGGTGCCGAGGTTCACCAGCGCGATCTTGAGCTCGCCCCGGTAGTCGCTGTCGATGGTCGCGGGCGTGTTGGGAAGGGTGATGCCGTGGCGCAGGGCGAGACCGGAGCGCGGGCGGAGCTGGACCTCGTAGCCGTCGGGAACCGCGACCCGGAAGCCGGTGCCGAAGAGCCGCCGCTCCCCCGGCGTCAGGACGCCGTCCTCCGCGCTCGCGATGTCGAACCCCGCCGATCCCTCGGTCGCCCGCGCGGGGAGCGGAAGCCCGTCCGCGTGGGGAAGCCGCGCGATCTGAATCTCGACCACCGCTAGAGCACCGTCTCCACGTCGATGAGCGGCAGACCGAACGCTTCCGCCACGCCCGGGTATACGACGTTTCCACAGACCACGTTCAGCCCGAGCCGGAGGGCGGAGTCCGAGCGGCACGCCGACTTCCATCCGTCGCGCGCCAGGCGGAGCCCGTACGGCGTGGTGGCGTTGGTCAGCGCCAGCGTCGAGGTGCGCGGGACGCCGCCCGGCATGTTGGCGACCCCATAGTGGAGGATCCCGTCGACGAAGTACACCGGATCCTCGTGGGTCGTGGGCTTGATCGTCTCGACGCACCCGCCCTGGTCGACGGCCACGTCGACGATGACTGCCCCCGGCTTCATCCGCTGGAGGTCCTCGCGCCGGATGAGGTGCGGGGCCTTGGCGCCCGGCAGCAGCACCGCGCCGACGACGAGATCCGCCCGTTCCAGCGACTCGAGGAGATTGTATCGATTGCTGTAGACGGTGCGCACGTTTTTCGGCAACACATCGTCGAGGTAGCGGAGCCGCTCGAGGGAAAGATCGAGGATGGTCACCCGCGAGCCGAGACCCGCCGCCATCTTGGCCGCGTTGGTGCCCACCACGCCGCCGCCGATGATCATCACCTCCGCCGGCTCGACGCCCGGCACGCCCCCGAGCAGCACGCCGCGGCCGCCGTGCACCTTCTCCAGGTACTTCGCGCCCTCCTGCACCGCCATCCGCCCGGCCACCTCCGACATCGGGGTGAGCAGCGGCAGCTCGCCGCTCGCGAGCTGCACCGTCTCGTAGGCGATCGCCACCGCGCCCGAGCCGATCACCGCGCGGGTGAGCGGCTCCGAGGCGGCGAAATGGAAGTAGGTGTAGATGACCTGGCCCGGGCGCATCCGGGGCCATTCCACCTCGATCGGCTCCTTGACCTTCATGATCATGTCGGCGCGCGACCAGACCTCGTCGGCGGTCGCGACGATCGTGGCGCCCGCGGCGACGTACTGGCCGTCGCTGAAGCCGCTGCCGAGCCCCGCGCCGCCCTCGATCAGCACCGAGTGGCCCTTCTCGGTGAAGAGCTCGGCCCCGGCCGGAACCAGCGCCACCCGGTTCTCGTTCGTCTTGATCTCCTTCGGCACGCCGATCATCATGGTTCCCGCGCTTGTCGAGGGGGGGGATCGTCGTTCGCTGCGTTCTGGCCCAGCCGCACCACGGTCCATCGGTCGGGGGCGAAGTACTCCGCGGCGACCGCGCGAACCTCGTCGGCCGTGACCGCGTCGATCTCGGCGAGGAGCTCGTCGAGCCGGCGATACCGGTCGCGATGGAGCACGGAGCCGGCGAGGCGGTGCATCCGGCTCACCGGATTCTCGAGCGAGAGCATCAGCTGGCCCTTGAGCTGCTGCTGTCCGCTCGCGAGCGCGTCGGGCGCGAGCCCCGACTCCGCGAGCCGGCCCAGCTCGACGCGGATCGCCGCCTCCGCACGTTCGACCGAGCCCGGCTGCGTTCCCACGTACACGCCCAGGACGCCGGCGCTCTGGTAGAGGTGCTGGTAGGCGTAGACCGCGTACGCCAGGCCGAGCTCCTCCCGCACGCGCTGAAACAGCCGGCTCGACATGCCGCCGCCGAGATGGTTCGTGAGAATCGCGAGGGCATAGCGTCGCGGATCGCGTCCCGCGAACGTGTCCGTCCCGAGGACGAGGTGCGCCTGCGCCGTTTCACGGGGCAGGTCCACCACCCCGCCGCGCAGAGCCGGCCCGGCGGTCACCGGCCCGCGGGCCGGCTCGGGGGCGCCCTCGAACCATCCCTCCCGCTCCAGGACCGTGAGCATCTGCTCGTGATCGACGTGGCCCGCCGCGGCGATCACGCAGTTGCCGCGATAGTACCCCTCGCGGTGGATCGCCGCGAGATCCCCGGCCGCGAGGCTTCGGATCGTGTCCCGCGTGCCGAGGATCGAGTAGCCGTAGGGGTGCTCGGGCCAGAGCGCCCGGGCGTGCAGCTCGAAGACCAGGTCGTCCGGGGTGTCCTCGACCCCGTTGATCTCCTCGAGCACGACGTTGCGCTCGAGCTCCAGGTCCTCGGCGCGAAGCAGGGGCCGGCGCACGAGGTCGGTGAGGATCTCCACCGCGAGCGGCACGTCGGCGTCGAGCACGTGCGCCTGGAAGCTGGTGTAATCCCGGGAGGTGTAGGCGTCGAGCGAGCCGCCCCGCACCTCGAGCTCACGCGCCAGCTCCTGGGCGGATCGCCGCTCGGTGCCCTTGAAGACCAGGTGCTCCAGCAGATGGGCGGCGCCCATCTGCCCCGGCGCCTCGTGCGCGCTCGCCGACCGCACCCAGATGCCGACGGCGGCCGACCGCACGCCGGGGAGGAGCTCGGTGAGCACGACGAGCCCGCTGGGCAGCACGCACCGGGTGAGCCCTTCGTCGAGCCGCTCGACCTCCACGCTCGGTTATTCCTTGGGGAGCAGCGCCTTGCGCGACAGCTTCATGCGGCCGCGGTCGTCCACCTCGAGGAGCTTGACCTTCACGACGTCGCCCTTCTTGACCACGTCCTCGGTCTTCTCCACCCGGCCGTGCTGGAGCTCGCTGATGTGCAGGAGCCCTTCGACGCCCGGCATGATCTCGACGAACGCGCCGAACGCCGTGGTGCTCTTCACGGGCCCTTCGTAGACCCGGCCCACCTCCGGCTCGGCGACGATCGCGGCCACCATGTCCCGGGCGCGCTGTCCCGCCTCGCCGCCGACGGCGGCGATGGTCACGAGCCCCGTGTCCTCGACCGAGATCTTCGCTCCGGTGGCGTCCTGGATCCCCCGGATCGTCTTCCCCTTCGGGCCGATCACGTCGCCGATCTTGTCGGGCTTGATCTGGAGCGTGATGATGCGCGGCGCGTAGGGCGAGAGATCCGGCCGCGGCGCGGCCAGCACCCGGCGCATCTCCGCGAGCACGTGGAGCCGGCCCTTCCGGGCGCGGGCCAGCGCTTCCTCCATGACCTTGAGGTCGAGGCCCTCGATCTTGATATCCATCTGGATCGAGGTGATGCCCTGCTCCGTGCCGGCCACCTTGAAGTCCATGTCGCCGAGCTGATCCTCGCTCCCGAGAATGTCGGTGAGGATCGCCACCCGGTCGCCTTCCTTGATGAGCCCCATGGCCACGCCCGCGCAGGCCGCCTTCATCGGCACGCCGGCGTCCATCAGTGCCAGAGAGCCTCCGCAGACGGTCGCCATCGAGGACGAGCCGTTCGACTCCAGGATCTCCGACACCACCCGGAGGGTGTACGGGAAGCTCTCGAACGCCGGCAGGAGCGGCTGCAGGGCACGCTCCGCGAGCGCCCCGTGGCCGATCTCGCGGCGGCTCGTCCCCCGGATCATCCGGACCTCGCCCGTCGAGTAGGGCGGGAAGTTGTAGTGCAGCATGAACGACTTCGTCGTCTCGCCCGCCACGTCGATCGAGTCGATCCGCTGCTCGTCGTCGCTGGTGCCGAGGGTCACGGCGACCAGCGACTGGGTCTGCCCCCGCGTGAACAGCGCCGAGCCGTGCGCCCGCGGCAGGAGGCCCGTCTCGATGGTGATGGGACGGACGGTGTCGGTATCGCGGCCGTCGACCCGCTCGCCCCGGTCGAGCACCTGGGCCCGCATCACCCGGTATTCGATCTCGTCGAGCTCGTGCGCGATCTCCCGCGCCCGCTCGGCGAAGTCCGCCGCCAGCTTGAGCTGGACCTCGGCCTTCACGGCCGCGAGCGCCCCCGAGCGGCCGGCCTTGTCCTTGGCGTTGATCGCGCGCGCGAGCTCCGCCTCGGCCAGCTCGCGCACCCGCTGCGCCAGCGACTCGTCCGCTGCGGCGCGGCTCCACTCCATCTTCGGGCGCCCGGCGCTGGACACCAGCTGGCGCGCGTGGCCCAGGAGCTCCCGGATGCCCCGCTGCGCCACCTTGAGCGCGTCCAGAATCTCCGCCTCCGGAACTTCCACCGCCCCGCCCTCCACCATCACGATCGACTCCTGGGATCCGCTCACCGTGAGATCGATGGTCGAGAACTCGAGCTGCTGGAACGTGGGGTTGAGGATCCAGTTGCCGTCGACCCGGCCCACCCGCACGGTGGCCAGCGGCCCGTTCCACGGAATCGGCGAGATCGAGAGCGCGAGCGACGCCGCGAGCGCGCCGAGAATGTCCGCGTCGTTCTCCTGGTCGGCCGACACGACCGTGACGAAGACCTGCACCTCGTTCTTGAAGCCCTCGGGAAAGAGCGGTCGGATCGAGCGGTCGATGATCCGCGCCGCGAGGATCTCTTTGTCGGAGGGACGCCCTTCCCGCTTGATGAACCCCCCCGGGATCTTACCCGCGGCGTAGGTCTTCTCCCGGTACTCGACCGTCAGCGGGAAGAACGGGAGGGCGGACTGGTTGGGGGAGACGGTGACGGCGGCGATCACTACGGTGTCGCCGAACCGGATCATGACCGATCCGGCGGCCTGCTTCGCCATCTTGCCCGTCTCGATGACGAGGGCGCGTCCGGCGAATGTCGTCTCGATTCTCTGCACTGTGCTCTCGTCGGTGAACGGTCCGTGCCAATGCGCAGCGGGCGTCCCAGCTCGTGGCCGGACGCCCGCGCGGACCCGGGTCCGGCTAGTGCCGGAGTCCGAGCTCCTGGATCAGCGCGCGATACGTCTCCAGGTCGTTGTTCTTCAAGAAATTCAGGAGACGCCGGCGGGTACCGACCATCTTGAGGAGGCCCCGCCGCCCATGGTGATCCTTGATATGGACCCGGAAGTGCTCGGTGAGCGAGTTGATGCGCTCGGTGAGGAGAGCCACCTGCACCCGGGCCGAGCCGGTATCCGTCTCGTGCAGGCGGTGCTTGACCATCACCCCGTGCTTGTCGTAACCCATGCTGCCTGGCACCCCGTGACCTTTGCCGAAAGTCCGAAAAGTATATAGCACAATAAGATAACCGGGGTGGGCACCGGAGGCTAGGGGAAGGCAGGGAGTCAGGGGTTAGGGAAGGACCAGAACCCAGAACTCAGAACCCAGAACTCAGAACCCAGAACTCAGAACCCAATCAGCCTCCGGATGTCGTTCGAGAAAGCCAGCACCATCAGCAGGACCAGCAGGATCAGCCCCACGAGGACCAGCCGCTCCCGGAGCCGGGGCGACAGGGGCCGCCGCAGCACCGCCTCTCCCAGCAGGAACAGGAACTGGCCGCCGTCGAGCACCGGAATGGGCAGGAGGTTGAGCACCGCGAGATTCACGGAGATCGTGGCCATGAAGGCCAGGAAAGACGGGAGACCGAGCTGAGCCGACTCCCCCGCCGCGACGCCGATGGCGATCGGCCCGCCGACCTCCCGCGTCGACACTCGTCCGCTGAACATCCCCCGAACCACCCGGACGATCTGCGTCGAGACCGTCGCCGTCTGCCGCGCGCCGAGGACGACCGCGCGTCCGAGGGACACCGGCTCGTGATGCTCCAAGAGCCGCGGCCCGAGGCCGAGCTTGCCCACGCGGCGCGGTTGCCCCGCGCTGTCCCGCGTCTCTTCGGCGATCGTCCGGGCCGTGATCGTCCTTCGCCCGTCGGCGCGGCCCACGACGAGGGTGACCTCCTGCTCCGGCCGGGATTCGATCGCTTCGACGAGCTCCCGCCACTGCCCGATCGGGTCGCCGTTCACCGACACGATGGTGTCGCCGGGTTCAACGCCCGCCCGCGACGCGGGACGCCCCGCCGTGACCTGTCCGATGACGGGCGCGATGGAGGGCTCGATCGCCGCGGCCGCGCGGGTGCGCGCTTCGAGGGCATCGCGGTGGATGCGCACCGCGACCTGGGCCCCGCTCTCCGTCTCGATGAGGATCGAGTCGGTCGAGGCGGTGATGAGGGCCTGCTGCACCGCTTCCCACGATTCCGTCCGGCGGCCGGCCACGCGGACGATCCGGTCGCCGGGCTGGAGGCGCGCGAGCCCTTCCGCGCCCTCGGGGAGGGAAGCCTGGTGCACGCGTCCGATCGTCGTGACCGGATAGACCGAAAGACCGATGGCCCAGTTGAGTCCCGAGAACACGAGCCAGGCGAAGAGCGCGTTCATCGCCACGCCCGCCAGAATCACGATCATCCGCTTCCAGACCGGCTTCGCTTCCATGACGCGATCGCGAGGGACGGGCGTGTGCACCGCGCCGCCCTCGAGCGCTTCGGCAGTGGGATCCTCCTCCCTGCTCGCCATCTTCACGTAGCCGCCGAGCGGCAGCCAGGAGATCGAGTACTCGGTCTCGCCGCGGCGGGTGGTCAGGCGACGGATCGGCGGCCCGAGTCCGAGCGAGAAGCGATGCACGTAGATGCCGGCCCACTTCGCCGCGATGAAGTGGCCGAGCTCGTGCACGAACACGAGCACCCCGAGCACGACGATCAGCGCCAGGACGTTGATGAGAACGCTGCTCACACCGTCACCTCCGCCGCCCGCTCGCGGGCCCACGCGTCGGCGGCCTGGACGGCCGCGAGGCCGGTCACCGCGCCGGGGACGTGCCTGGACAGGGTCTCGTCGATGATGTCGGGGATCCGGCCGAAGGGAATCGCTCCGGCGAGGAAGGCGCCGACCGCCACCTCGTTCGCGGCGTTGAACACCGCCGGCGCCGTCCCGCCGGTCCGGCCGGCGCGCACCCCGAGGTCGAACGCGCGGAAGACGTCGCGCCGCACCGGCTCGAACGTGAGCGGTCCCGCGCTCACCGGATCGAACGGCCGGATCCCGGGGTCGTCGATCCGGTCGGGATGGGTGAGCGCGTAGAGGATCGGCAGCTCCATCGACGGGAATCCGAGCTGGCCGAGCACGCTGCCGTCGGAGAACTCGACGAACGCGTGAACGATGCTCTGCGGATGGACGACCACCTCGATCCGGTCGAAGTCGAGACCGTAGAGGTGATGGGCCTCGATCACCTCGAGGGCCTTGTTCGCGAGCGTGGCGCTGTCGACGGTGATCTTGCTGCCCATCCGCCAGGTGGGATGGTTGAGCGCCTCCGGAACCGTGGCCTCCGAGAGCCGCGACGGCTCCCACGCCCGGAAGGGCCCGCCGGAAGCGGTGAGGATGAGCCGCCGGAGCGCGGCCCGGCTCCCCGCCAGACACTGGAGCACCGCGCTGTGCTCGGAGTCCACGGGCACCAGCTCACCACCTCCCGAACGCGCCGCGGCGAGCACCAGCTCGCCCGCCACGACGAGCGACTCCTTGTTGGCGAGCGCCACCCGCTTCCCGGCCTCGAGCGCGGCGAGCGTGGCCTCGAGCCCGGCGAAGCCCACCACCGCGTTGACGACGATGTCCACGTCGGGATGGGTCGCGGCCTGGACGAGGCAGGCGGGCCCGGCGTCGCAGACGAGGGCGGCGAACGCCGGCTCCCAGTGGGCGATCTGCTCCGCGAGGAGCCGCCCGTTGGAGCCGGCCGCCAGCGCCACGACCCGGAAGCGGTCGCGATGGCGGTCGAGCACGGCGAGGGTGCTCGCTCCGATGGATCCGGTCGAACCCAGCACCGCGACGCCGCGCACGGCTCAGAGCACTCCGAAGGCGCGATAGAGGAGCGCCGCCACGGGAAGCACGAAGTAGAGCGAATCGAGCCGGTCCAGCACCCCGCCGTGACCGGGGAAGAGATCGCCGGAGTCCTTGACCCCCGCCTCGCGCTTGAAGAGCGACTCCGCGAGATCGCCCACCTGCGCGACGAGCGCGAGCACGAGCCCGATGACGGCCGCCTGGGGGACCGGAATGTCCCGGCCGGTGGGAGCAAGTGCCAGCGGCACATACACCAGCGCCGCGAGGGTTCCGCCCAGGAGCCCCGCCACGGCGCCCGCCCGCGTCTTCCCCGGGCTCACGCTGGGAGCGAGCTTGGCGCCGCCGATAAGCCGCCCGCCCCACATCGCGAAGCTGTCGCAGATCCAGGTGACGGCGAGCGGGAGAAAGACGAGCCACACCGCGCCCCAGTCGCGCGACGGCCCGGCGCCGTACCGGATCACCAGGAGCGCCGAGGGAAGCACCCCGCAGTAGAACGGCGCGAACGTGGTAATCGCGGCCGCCTCGAGCGGCCGATCCCCCGGCGGCCGGACGGCCAGCGTCGCGGCGAGCACGAGCGGCGGCACCAGCGCGGCGGCGAGCGGCCACTGCGCGAAGAGCCAGAGCGGAGCATTGAGCAGCAGGTCCCCGCCGGGAAAGCCGCTGGAGCGGGCCAGCTCCCCGCTCGACGGGCCCGCGAGCGCCCAGGTGGCGAGCGGCGCCAGGATCGCGAGCAGCACGGCGAGCCCCCGGAGCGGACGGACGCCGCTCTGCTCGGCCAGGCCACAGAGCTCCCGCGTCCCGAGCGCGGCCAGCGCCGCCACCGCCAGCGCCGCGGCGAGGCCTCCGAGCCAGACCAGGCCGAGCGCCACCGGAATGGCGACCGCCGCGACGACCACCCGCTTGACGTCGTTGCTCACGAGTGGCTCGAGACGCGTCCGTAACGCCGCTCGCGGCGCTGGAAGTCGAGGATCGCCTCGAAGAGATGGCGCCGGGTGAAGTCGGGCCAGAGCACCGGCGTCACGTAAATCTCGGCGTAGGCGAGCTGCCAGAGCAGGAAGTTCGAGAGGCGGTGCTCTCCCGAGGTGCGCACCAGCAGGTCGGGGTCCGGGACTAAGGCGGTGTAGAGGCGGCGGGCGACCTCCGCTTCCCCGACCTCCTCGGGACGGAGCCGGCCGGCGCGGACGTCCTCGGCGATGAGCCGCGCGGCCCGCGCGATCTCCGCGCGGGAGCCGTAGGAGAGGCAGATGCTGAGCGTCAGCGTGTGGCCGTCCGCGGTGTCCCGCTCGATCGTCTCCACGGCGGCGCGCGCCTCGGGGGTGAGGCGGTCGAGCTCGCCGAGCACCCGCACGCCCACGCCCTGGCGGCGGAGCTCGGCTCCCTCGCGCTCGACGTATTCCTGCAGCAACGCCATCAGCGCGTCGATCTCCTCCGGCGGCCGCTGCCAGTTCTCCTGGCTGAACGCGAAGAGGGTGAGACACTCGACGCCGGCCTGGATCGCCCCTTCCACGCACTCGCGCACCGCGGCCATGCCGGCCTGGTGCCCGGCGGGACGCGGGAGGTCCCGGCGCCGCGCCCAGCGCCCGTTCCCGTCCATGATCACGGCGATGTGGGTCGGGACGCCGCCCTGGACCCGGATCCGCCCGAGCAGCTCGTCCACGGACTGGGTCACACCGCCATGATCTCCGCTTCTTTGCCGTGAATCAGCTGATCGATCTGCTTGATGTGCTCGTCGTGGACCTTCTGGATGTCCTTCTCGGCGCGGGTCTTCGCGTCCTCGGAGACGTGCTCCACTTTCTTCATCTTGTGCAGCGCGTCGGTGCGCGCGTGCCGCACCGCCACCCGGCCTTCCTCGGCCAGCTTGTGCACCACCTTCACGAGCTCGCGCCGCCGCTCCTCCGAGAGCGGCGGGATCGGCACCCGGATGAGGCTCCCCTGCGAGGACGGGTTGAGACCCAGGTCCGAGTCGCGGATCGCCTTTTCCACGACCGGAACCAGCGACTTGTCGAACGGCTGCACCGTCAGCAGCCGCGGCTCCGGCGCCGACACCATCCCGAGCTGGTTGAGCGGGACGTGGCTGCCATAGGCCTCCACGCGCACCACGTCGAGCAGCGCCGTGCTGGCCTTGTTGCCGCGGAGCCCGGTCAGCTCCCGCTTCGTGTTCTCCACGGCCTTGTGCATTCCCTCCCGGGCGTGCTTCACGATGTCGAGAATGCTGGTCGCTTGCGGTGTCATCGGACGATCGTCCCCACGCGGTCGCCGGCGAGCACCCGCCCGATCGCTCCCGGCTGGTTGATGTTGAAGACGACGATGGGAAGCCGATTCTCCTTGCAGAGGCCGAAGGCGTTCGCGTCCATTACGGCATAGCCGTTCACCAGCGCTTCCTGGAAGGACAGCTCCGGGATGAACTGCGCCGTCGGATCCCGCTTCGGATCGCCGGTGAAGATGCCGTCCACGCCGGTGGCCTTCAGAATCACCTCGGCCTCCATCTCCAGCGCGCGCAGCACCGCGGCCGTATCGGTGGAGAAGAAGGGGTTGCCCGTGCCTCCCGCGAAGATCACGAGCCGCCCCTTCTCCAGATGCCGGACCGCCCGCCGGCGGATGTACGGCTCCGCGAGCGACTCCATGCGGATGGCGGTGAGCACGCGGGTCTGCACGCCGATCCGCTCCAGCACGTCCTGCAGCGCGAGGGCGTTGATGACCGTCGCGAGCATGCCCATGTAGTCGGCGGAGACCCGGTCGAGCCCCTCCTGGCTCGCCAGAGTCCCCCGGACGATGTTGCCGCCCCCGACGACGAGGCCGAGGTGGATTCCCTGCTCGTGCACCGCGCGGATCTCCCGCGCGAGGGTTTCCACCACGGGATAGTCCAGGACGAGGCCGCGGCTGCCCGCGAGGGCCTCGCCGGAAATCTTGAGCAGGGCCCGGCGATAGGCCAGGGGCATCAGCTCTCGCCCACTTTGAACCGGGCGAACCGCCGGACGCTCACCGGCGCCCCTGCGGCCGTGGACGCCTCGGCCTGCAACGCGCCGATCGTCCGGCTCTCGTCCTTCACGAAGGCCTGGCCCAGGAGCGTCCGCTCCGCCACGAACTTCCGAACCTTGCCCTCGACGATCTTGGGGCGGATGGCCTCGGGCTTCCCCTCCTGGGCCACCTGCTCCTCGGCAATGCGGCGCTCCCGGGCGATCGTCTCGGCCGGGATGTCGGCTTCACTCACGCCGATCGGATCGGCCGAGGCGACGTGCAGCGCCACGTCGCGGGCCAGCGCCTCCACGGCCGGCTCGGCCGGGCCGGCGACCTCGACGAGCACCCCCACCTGGCCGTTGTGGTGGAGATAGCTCTGCACCGTCCCGCCGGTCGTCTGAAAGCGCGCGACCCGGGTCAGGCTCATCGCCTCCCCGGTCTTGCCCGAGACCGCCTTCACGACCTCGGCGACGGTCTTGCCCCCGAACGGCTGGTCGTCGAGCACGGACCCGGGGTGCACGCCCCCCGGGGCGTTCCCCAGCGTGTGCACCGCGAGCTCCCGCGCCAGGCCGGCGAAGTCGGGCGTCCGCGCAACGAAATCGGTCTCGCAGCTGAGCTCGACCATCGCCGCCGCGGATCCGTCCGCCAGCGCCTCGATCACCACGAGGCCCTGGGACGCAGTGCGGCCGGCGCGCTTGTCGGCCTTCGCGATCCCCTTCTTGCGGAGGACCTCGACGGCCTTCTCCATGTCGCCCTCCGACTCGGTGAGCGCGTTCTTGCAATCGGTGATCCCCGCGCCGGTCCGGACGCGCAGCGCACTGATGTCCTTGGTCGAAAACGCCTTCGTCGTCATGGCCTCTCAACCTTCTCCGGTGAAGAGAAAAAACCGCCGCGCTGGAGCCCTCGGGGCCATGGCGCGGCGGCGGGTCATGCTCGGCCCGGTTCCCGGCTCAGCTGCCGGATTCCGTCGCTCCGGTCGGGGCCGCCGCGCCGGCGTCCCCTTCGTGCTTGAGCCGGGCGGCGATCGCCTCGGGCTTCGGACGCCGCTTGCGGGCGGGGCGCCGCCGCCGGCGATCCGCATCGGGATCGCCCTCGGTGCCGCCGTCGGTCGAGTAGGTCTCGGCCTCCTCGTGCTCGACGACTTCCCGCACCGGCGCCTGCTGCCGCGCCTCCCGGATGACGTCGCAGAGCGCCGCCGTGATGAGGGAGACCGACCGGATCGCGTCGTCGTTGCCCGGGATCGGCACCGTGATCACGTCGGGATCCGCGTTGGTGTCCACGATCGCCACCACCGGCACGCCCAGCTTGTTGGCCTCCTGGATCGCGATCCGCTCCTTCTTGGCGTCCACCACGAAGAGCGCCCCGGGAAGCCGCCCCATGAACTTCAGGCCTTCCAGGTTGCGCGCGAGCTTCACGCGCTCCCGCTCGAAGAGGAGCTTCTCCTTCTTCGTGTAGTTGTCGAAGTCGCCCTCGGTCGTGCCCTGCTCCAGCTCGCGCAGGCGGCGGATCTGCCGCTTGATGGTGGCGAAGTTGGTGAGCGTGCCGCCGAGCCAGCGCTCCGTGACGTAGTGGCAGCCCGCCGCCTGGGCGTCGACCTGGACCAGCCCCTTGAGCTGCTTCTTGGTGCAGACGAAGAGGACGTTGTCGCCGCGGAGGACCACCGCCCGCAGCAGCTCCTGGGCCTTGTGAATCTGCCGGAGCGTCTTCTGCAGGTCGATGATGTAGATCCCCGAGCGCTCGGCGAAGATGAACCGGCGCATCTTGGGGTTCCAGCGCCGCGTCTGGTGCCCGAAATGCACGCCCGCTTCGAGGAGATCCTGCACCTGAGGTTGAGCCATTACCGCCGTCTGTCCTTCCCGTGTGGGTTGTGCGTCCATCGCCTTCATCCCGGGAGCCGACCCGTCAGGGCACCCAGCCCGCGGTCCAGCGATGTGAGAGATGTCGTCCGTCGCGCCCGCAACCGTCCGTCCTAGCGCTTGCTGAACTGGAACCGCTTCCGCGCCCCCGGCCGGCCGGGCTTCTTCCGCTCGACGGCGCGCGGATCCCGCGTGAGCAGTCCGTTCGTCCGGAGCTTCGGCCGGTGCAGCTGGTCGGCCAGCACCAGCGCCCGCGCCAGGGCGAGCCGCATCGCGCCCGCCTGACCCGACTGCCCGCCTCCGTCCACGTGCGCCTTCACGTCGAACGCGCCGAGCGTGTCGGTCGTGGTGAACGGCTGCTGGATGTGCTGCACCAGCGACGAGCGGGGGAAGTAATCGCCGAGGGTCCGGCCGTTGACTTCCCACTTGCCGGTGCCCGGCGTCAGATAGACCCGCGCCACGCTGGTCTTCCGGCGGCCGACGGCGTGCCAGCGGAACTGATCCGTGGTCATGCGCTCACCTTCACGTCGTAGGGCTTCGGCTGCTGCGCTGCGTGCGGATGGGTCGCTCCCCCGTACACCTTGAGCTTCGTCCGGAGGCGCTGCCGCGCCAGCGCGTTCTTCGGCAGCATGCCGAACACCGCCTTCTCGATCACCCGCTCGGGATGCTTCGCGAGCACGGTTTCGATCGGCGTGAAGCGCTCGTTGCCCATGTACCCGGAGTGCGAGAAGTACTCCTTCTGCTCCCGCTTCCGCCCGGTGAGCCGGACCTTCGACGCGTTCACGACGACGACGAAGTCACCGCCGTCGAGATGCGGCGTGAAGGTGGGCTTGTGCTTGCCGCGGATGAGCTGCGCTACGGCGCTGGCGAGCCGGCCGAGCGGAACGCCCTCGGCGTCGACGATGTGCCAGTCGTGCCGGATATCCGCCGGCGTCGCGGTGTAGGTCTTCATGCGTTCGTGTCGCCCGGCTTCCCCTCTGGAGTAGCGGTTAAAACAGAGCTTTGCAACATAACGGGCACCAACAGGTTAGGTCAAGTCCGAGGCGGGTCCGGCGGAAGGGGTTGAGGGCTCCCGAAAGGCGACCAGCGGGGCACCTCGCTCGACCGCCTGACCCGGCGTCACCTCGACACGCTCCACGACACCGGGTCCGGCGGCCTTGAGCTCGTTTTCCATCTTCATGGCCTCGAGGACGATGAGCCCGTCGCCGGCAGCTACTTCCTGCCCCGGCGTCACCAGCACGCGCACCACGAGGCCGGGCATCGGGGCGCGCACCAGCGCGAGGCCGGCGTGGGCTTTCCCGGTTCCCACGAGGCTCCGGATGTGACTGGCCCGCTCGTCGAGCACTTCGAGCTCGAATCGCTCCCCCCACTGGTGCAGAATCCACCGTCCCCGCCCCGCGGCTTCCACCGGCAGCGCCCATGACCGTCCGTCGAGCACCAGCAGACGGAGCGGTGTGCCCGCGACCGTCCGGAGCTCGGCCTCGTGCTCCACGCCGTCCACGACGACACGGGTCCCCTGCACTTCCACCTCGTAGGCGTGCCCGTTCACGCTCACCCGGTACTTCATCGGCGCTCGAACCGGGCCACGGTCTCGACGTGGGCCGTCTGGGGAAAGAGGTCGAACAGCGTGACGGAATCGAGGCGATGGCTGGACGCGAGCCGGGACGCGTCGCGCGCGAGCGTCGCCGGGTCGCAGGAGACGTAGACGAGGCGCTCCGGCGGCTGGGCGGCGAACCGGCCGGTGACCTCGGGAGCGAGACCGGTCCGCGGCGGGTTCGCGATCACCGCGTCCGCCGCTCCGAGCCGGTCGAGCAGGTCTTCGACCCGGCCGGTGTGGCGCCGGGCCCGCCCGGCGACGCTCCGTCGCTCCGCTTCCGCCACCGCCCGCGCGTCCACTTCGACGCTCTCGACCGCGGCCCCCTGGTCGAGGAGCAGCCCGGTCGTCTCGCCGATGCCCGCATAGAGATCCCAGACGGTGCGACCGCTCACCGGTCCCAGCGCGTCCACCGCGTGGCGCCGTGCGCGGTCACCCATCGCCGGATGCACCTGCTCGAAGACCAGAGCCGCCGGCGACTCCGCCGGGCCCGCCATGACCCGGGGAGCGCCGCGCTCCGGAGCCCACCAGAGCACGACGGGCACCCCTGCCGCGGCGAGCGCGCGCGCCAGCTCGGGTGCGCGGGTCCACGCCCGTTCGCCGGCGCTCTTGAGGAAGCAATGGCGGCGACCGGACCGGTCGATGCGCAGCATGACAGACTCGAGGGCGGGAGGAAACAGGCGACGGCACTGCCGGAGCGCCGTCCACAGCTCCTGAATCTCGGGACGCGCGATATGACAGCGAACCAGCTCGAAGACGTCGCCGGGGCGGCCGTGGCGATGGAACCCGATACGGCCGCCGCGGGCGGCGAGCGTGACGCGACTGCGGTACTCCCACTCGTCGGCGGCGGGATCCGGCGGCTCCACGGCGACGGCGGCGCCGCCGATCCGGCCCAGCGCGTCGGCGACGATGGCCGCGCGCGCCGAGCGCTGGGCCCAGGAGCCGAGATGCTGGAGCTGGCACCCGCCGCAGTCGTCTCCCGCGTAGTGCGGGCAGCGCGGCTCGACGCGCTCCGCCGACGGCTCCAGCACCCGCGCGAGCCTCGCCCGCGCGTACGAGCGTCGCCGCCTCACGACCGTCACCTCGACCGTCTCACCCGGGGCCGTCCGGGGCACGAAGACCGTGAGCCCGTCGTCGAGCGAGCCCACCCCGTCGCCGCCCGCGGCGATGCCCCGGATCCGCACGACGGCGTTCACCGGAGTCCTTCCCGGCGTCCCGTCTCGAGCCAGGTGTGCAGCCCGTCGCCGCCCGTGCCCACGACCGGCTTCTGCGAGAGCCGTCGCTCCTCCTCGGCGAGCGCCGCGGCCACGGCCGCCACCCGCTCGCGCTCGGGCTCGACCCGGGGCTCGAGCAGATCGCGCCGCCGCTCGAGGAACTGGATGTCGATCTCCCCGGCGCGAAACGCCGGGTCCGCGAGCAGCCGGAGATGGAATCCCTGGTTGGTGGCGACGCCCACCACGGTGAGCTCCCGCAGTGCCCGCTCGGCGCGCGTGATCGCGGCGAGCCGGTCGGGCGCGTGCACGATGAGCTTCGCCAGCATGGAGTCGTAGTGGAGCGTGACCTCGTCGCCCACGTCGAATCCGGTATCCCAGCGCACACCCGGCCCGCCCGGGGCGCTCAGGTAGGCGATCCGCCCCGTGCTCGGCAGGAAGCCGTGCGCGGGGTCCTCGCTGGTGATCCGGCACTCGATCGCGTGGCCGCGCGGGGCCAGCGGCCACTCCGAGACGCTCATGGGCTTGCCCCGCGCGATGCGGAGCTGCTCCCGGACCAGGTCGACGGCGTAGACGAGCTCGGTGACGGGGTGCTCGACCTGGATGCGGGTGTTCATCTCGAGGAAGTAGAACGCGCCGTCGGGCAGCAGCAGAAACTCGCAGGTGCCGGCGCCCCGGTATTTCACCGCCGCCGCCGCGGAGACCGCGGCGCTGCCCATCGCGCGCCGGAGCTGCGGGCTCACGGCGAGGGACGGCGACTCCTCCACCAGCTTCTGATGCCGGCGCTGGATCGAGCACTCCCGCTCGCCGAGATGCACGGTCTTGGTGTGGTCGGCCAGCACCTGGATCTCGATGTGCCGCGGCCGCTCGAGGAACTTCTCGAGATAGACGCTGCCGTCGCCGAACGCCTTGCGGGCCTCCGTCGCCGCGGCGTCCAGCGCGGGCATCAGTCCCTCGGGATCGCGAACCACGCGCATCCCGCGGCCCCCGCCTCCCGCGGCCGCCTTGACCATGACGGGATAGCCGAGCTCCCGGGCGAGGTGCCGGGCCTGGCGCGGATCGGTGAGCGGCGCGTCGCCGCCGGGCACGACCGGCACGTCGGCGGCGCGCATCCGCCGGCGCGCCTCGGTCTTGTCGCCCATGGCCCGGATCGCCGCGGACGGCGGGCCCACGAACACGAGCCCCGCGCGCTCCACCGCTTCGGCGAACGCCGCGCGCTCGGCGAGAAACCCGTAACCCGGATGGATGGCCTGCGCGCCGGTCCGGGCCGCCGCCTCGAGGAGCGCGTCGATGCGCAGGTAGCTCGCTGCCGGCGGTGCCGGACCGATCTCCACCGCCAGATCGGCGGCGCGAACGAACGGACTCGAGCGGTCCGCGGCCGAGTGCACGGCCACCGCCTCCAGGCCTTCCTCGTGGCAGGCGCGAACGATCCGAAGCGCGATCTCTCCGCGATTGGCCACGAGCACGCGCCGGATGTCCATCGGGTCAGCGTCCCCGGAGGGCTAGAGGGGAATACTGCCGTGCTTCTTGGGAGGATTCCGGTCGCGCTTCCCGGCCAGCATGCGCAGCCCGGCGATGAGATGCGGCCTCGTGTCGCGCGGATCGATCACGTCGTCGACGAAGCCCCGCGCGGCGGCGCGGTAGGGGTTGGCGAAGGTGCGGGTATACTCGTCGATCCGCCGCTGCATCTCCGCCTCCGGATCCGCCGCCCTGGCGATCTCCTCCTTGAACAGGATCTCCGCCGCCCCTCTCGGCCCCATGACCGCGATCTCGGCGGTGGGCCACGCGAGATTCAGGTCGCCCCGGATGTGCTTGGAGCTCATCACGTCGTACGCCCCGCCGTAGGCTTTCCGGGTGATCACCGTCAGCTTCGGCACCGTCGCCTCGCAGTAGGCGTACAGGAGCTTCGCGCCGTGCCGGATGATCCCGCCGTGCTCCTGGGCGGTCCCCGGCAGGAACCCCGGGACATCGACGAACGTGACGACGGGAATGTTGAACGCGTCGCAGAAGCGAATGAAGCGGGCCGCCTTCACCGACGCGTTGATGTCGAGCACCCCCGCGAGAGCGATCGGCTGATTCGCGACGACGCCGACCGACCGGCCGCCCAGGCGGGCGAACCCGGTCAGGATGTTCTGGGCGAATCCGGCGTGGATCTCGAAGAAGGCCCCGTGGTCCATCACGGCGCGGATCGCGAGCCGCATGTCATAGGGGGCGGTGGCGTGGTCCGGGACCAGATCGAGGAGCGACGCCTCCCGCCGGTCCTCGGGATCGTCCGACGGGAGCACCGGGGCGGCGTCGAGGTTGTTCGGGGGGAGGTACCCCACGAGCTCGCGAATCGCCGCGAGACACTCGGGCTCCGAGCCGAACACGCCGTGGGCGATGCCGCTGGCCTCGCCGTGAACGTCCGCCCCACCCAGCTGTTCAAAAGTTACCGACTCGTGGGTGACCGTCTTCACGACGTTGGGGCCGGTCACGAACATGTAGCTCACGCCCCGGACCATGAAGACGAAGTCGGTGATGGCCGGGCTGTACACCGCCCCGCCGGCGCAGGGACCGAGAATCGCCGAGATCTGAGGCACCACGCCGGACGCCAGGGTGTTCCGGAGGAAGATGTCGGCGTAGCCGCCGAGGGAAGCCACACCTTCCTGGATTCGGGCGCCGCCCGAATCGTTGAGCCCGATGATGGGCGCGCCGTTCCGCACCGCGAGGTCCATCACTTTGCAGATCTTCTGGGCGTGGGTCTCGGACAGCGAGCCCCCGAAAATGGTGAAGTCCTGAGAGAAGACGTAGACGAGCCGGCCGTCGATCCGCCCGGATCCGGCCACCACCCCGTCGCCCGGATACACCTGCTCGTCCAGCCCGAAGTCCGTGCATCGGTGGGTGACGAATCGGTCCAGCTCGACGAAGCTGCCCTCGTCGAGGAGGAGATCCAGGCGCTCGCGCGCGGTGAGCTTGCCCTTGCGATGCTGCTGCGCGACCCGCTCCGGGCCGCCGCCCTGCTCCGCTTCCGCCCGCCGCCGGTGCAGGTCATCGAGTAGCTCGCGCGGTGTCGGCATGGCCGGAGAAGATACCGGAGACGCTTCAGGGGGGACAGCCGCGCTCGAACGCACCGCCGGCCCGAAGAGAGACGCCGCCTGGGGCTGCCCTCCCTCGGGCCGGTGACGAAGCCGCCTGCGGGTCGTTGCTACTCGGCTGCGGGCTCCACCGGGGGGGGCGGCGGCTGCAGCGCCGGGGCCCCGGTATCGTCCTCGGGGTAGCCCGTGACCCCCACGACGATCCGGTGGTGGATCGGATCGACCTCAATCACCGAGAGGTCGACCGGCTGGCCCTCCTTGACCACGTCGCCGGGATTCTCGACGTGCTGCTCCACCCCGAGCTGCGAGAGCGGCACGAAGCCCTCGATGTCGTTGCCGAGATCGACCACCACGCCCTTGTCCATGAGCCGCACGACCCGGCCGCGGAGCGTCAGGCCCACCGGGTAGGTGTCGCCGATGCGGAGCCAGGGATCCTCCTCGGCCTGCTTGAGGCCGAGCGAGATCCGCTTGTTCTCGGCGTCGATGTTGAGGACGATCACGTCCACCGTGTCGCCCTTCTTCACGACCTCCGACGGATGCTGGACCCGCTTGGTCCACGACATGTCCGAGATGTGGATCAGGCCGTCGATCCCGGGCTCGAGCTCCACGAACGCGCCGAAGCTGGTGAGGTTCCGCACCTTGCCCTGGATCCGGGTGCCGACCGGGTACTTCTGGGGCAGCACCATCCACGGGTCCTGCTCGGTCTGCTTCATGCCGAGCGAGATCTTTTCCTCCTGCTCGTCCACCTTGAGCACGACCGCCTCGATGGTCTCGCCGATGCTCACGATCTTGGACGGGTGGCGGACGTTGCGCGTCCAGCTCATCTCGGAGATGTGCACCAGGCCCTCGATGCCGGGCTCGAGCTCCACGAACGCGCCGTAGTTGGTGATCGAGACGACCTTGCCCTGCACCCGGGTCCCGACCGGGTACTTCTCGGCCACGTCCTTCCAGGGATAGGACTGGAGCTGCTTCATGCCGAGCGAGATCCGCTCGCGCTGCCAGTCGATGTCGAGGATCTTGACCTCGACCTCATGCCCGATCTGCACCAGCTCGGTCGGGTGCGACACCCGCCCGTAGGACATGTCGGTGATGTGGAGGAGCCCGTCCACGCCGCCCAGGTCGATGAAGGCGCCGAAGTCGGTGATGTTCTTCACGATGCCCTTCCGGACCTGGCCGACCTGCAGCTCCTTCATCAGCAGCTCGCGCTTGCTCGCGCGCTCGGTCTCCAGGATCACCCGGCGGCTGACCACGATATTGCGACGCCGCTTGTTGAGCTTGATGATCTTGAACTCGAACGACTGCCCCAGGAGCTCGTCGATGTTGGGCACCCGCCGGAGCGCGATCTGGCTGCCCGGCAGGAACGCGTCGACGCCCATGACGTTCACGACCACACCGCCCTTGATCTTCTTGCTCAGCGTGCCCTGAACCGGCTGATCGTTCTCGTAGGCGATGCGGATCTTCTCCCAGACCCGCATGAAGTCGGCCTTTTTCTTGGAGAGGACGACCGCGCCCTCCTGGTCCTCGAGGTGCTCGAGGAAGACCTCGACTTCGTCGCCTTCCTTCGGCGGCTCCTTGAACTCGTCGAGCGGCACCGAGCCTTCGGACTTGAAGCCGACGTCGAGGATGACCGCGTTCTCCGTCACCCGGAGCACGCGCGACTTGACGATCTCGCCCTCGGCGATCTGCGCCATCGTGCCCTCGTACATCGAGAGCATCTTTTCGTAGTCCTCGGACGTGTAGTTCTCGTCGATCAGGTCCTCGCGGACCCGGAGGCTGGTGGCGGTGGTGAGGGGCTCGGGAAGAGAGGGACTGGACATGACAGGATCACTTTCCGACCGGGCCGGGCGGCGCCGGGCTGAGGTGAATCCGCTCGTCCCCGAAGTGGGCCGAGCGAAGCCCTAAAAGCTATCGGGACAAGAGGATCAGGGCAAGCGGCTCCGGGCGAGCCGAACGATCTCTCCGACCTGCTCCTCGAAGGTCAGCGTGGTGGTGTCGAGCTCCACGGCGTCATCCGCCCGGCGCAGCGGCGCGACCGCCCGGGCGCTGTCTCTCCGGTCCCGCTCGGCGAGCACCGCAGCCTCCGCGTCGATGTCCCGGCTCGCGGGGCGGTCCCCGCGCTGGAGCAGCCGCCTCCTCGCGCGCGCCGTCGGCGTCGCCACGAGGAAGACCTTGACCGGAGCGTCGGGGAAGACGTCGGTGCCGATGTCGCGGCCGTCCATGACCAGCGTCCGGGGGCCCGCCGCTTCCCTGAGCCTGGCGGTCACCCAGGCGCGGATCGCGGGCCACGCGCTCACTTCGGAAACGAGCGCAGTGACCGCCGACCCGCGGATCCGGTCCTCGGCGGGACGGCCATCGAGGTACGGGATCACTTCGTCACCGACGAGCCGGAGCGCCAGCCCGCGCGCTTCCGCGGCGTCGAGCACTCCGGCCGGCTCCCGGCCGCCCATCTCCAGGGCGACGGAGGTGAGCGCGCGGTAGAGCGCGCCGGAGTCGACGTGGATCGCGCCCAGCTCCCGGGCGACGGCCGCCGCGGTGGTCGATTTCCCCGACGCGGACGGGCCGTCGATGGCGACGACGCGCGGCGGCGCCGTCATGCGGAACGCCTCCGGCGCAGGCGTTGCAGCACCCGGTCGAATCCGGGAAAGCTCACCGCCGCGCAGCCCAGGTCATCGATCGCCACCCGGGCCCCCGGCGCCAGGCCGAGCACCGCGAACGCCATCGCGATCCGGTGATCGCCCTCGGTCCGGACCCGCCCCCGCGGCGGCGGGGATCCCCCGTCGATCTCGAGCGCGTCGCCGTCGACGCGCGCGTCCGCGCCGAGCCCGCGGAGGTTCTCCGCCAGCAGCGCGAGCCGGTTGCTCTCCTTGACTCGAAGCTCGCCGACGTCGTGAAAGCGCGAGACCCCGCGCGCCCGCGAGGCGAGCACGGCCAGCATCGGGATCTCGTCGATCAGCGAGGGAATCTCCCCCGCCTCCACGGTGACCGCCGTCAGCGAAGCCGGGGTCACGAGGAGATTGCCGACGGGCTCTCCCCCTTCGTCGCGCGCGTCCTCGACCTCGACCACGGCGCCCATCCGCTCGAGCACGCGCAGGAAGCCCGTGCGGGTCGGGTTGATGCCCACACCTTCGATCCGGAGGGGAGTCTCCGAGAGAAGGGCCGCGCCGACGAGAAAGGCCGCGGACGACGGATCGCCGGGGACCGTGAGATCGAACGACTCGAGCCGGCCGTCGGGCTCGAAATGCACCCAGCCGTCGTCCCCGCTTCGCACCGTGAAGCCGAAGGCGCGGAGCAGCCGCTCGGTGTGGTCGCGGGAGAGGCCCGCGGGCTCGCGGAGCGAGACGGCGCGCGCGCCGGCGAGCCCCGCGAGCAGCAGCGCGCCCTTGATCTGCGCGCTCGAGACGGGAAGCTCCCAGGACAGCTCCCGAAGCGGCCCGCCGCGAATGGCGATCGGGAGCCGATCGGCGTTTCTCCCCTCGAACCGGGCGCCCATGCGCTCGAGGGGCTCGCTGACCCGTCGCATCGGCCGCCGCCGGAGCGATGCGTCGCCGGTGAGCACGGCGCGGAAGGAGTGGGCGGCGAGCAGCCCCATGACGAGTCGCGCCGTCGTACCCGAGTTGCCGCAGTCGAGCGGAGACTTCGGCCGGCGGAATCGGCCCCGGCCCACCACCCGAACCTGAGCTTCCGGCCGAAGCGGCGAAACGCGCACGCCAAGAACTCGCAGAATCCGGGCGGTCGAGCGGGCATCGAGCGAAGTCAGCGCGCCCCGGATCCTGGATACACCGGGCGCCAGGCCCGCCAGGAGGAGAAGTCGGTGAGTGATGCTCTTGTCCCCCGGTACCCGGAGGCTTGGGATCTCACCCATTCGAGCCGATCCTGTGGAAATTCGGCAGATGTAGCGATTCGCTGCGCTGCCGATCATGGCTTGCTAGTTGCTTGCTGGAATTGTAGTTATAACACCTCAAGCGGAGCAAACCCGAAGTGCGGACACGAGTTCGCCGCGGTTCACCCGGCGAATCTGGCGGTGCTGGTATGCCCGTCGACCCCGGCCAACCCTCCGATCTCTGGCTTGCCGCCGCACTGGCTGAAGCGGGGACTATCCTGAGCGTCCAGGCCGAAGAGCTCCGCGGAGGGGGGAGCGAGAGCGTTTGGGAACGGGTAGTGAGCCGCGGTTACGCCACCGAGCCGCAAATCCTCCAGGCACTGTCGACGCGCTTCAAGGTCTGTATCGCCGACCTCGACGCCACCGACCCCCGAGCGGCGGTACTCCTGCCCGAATCGGTGGTCCGAAAGCAGGGCGTCGTCCCGGTCACGGCCGACGATCGCACCATCACCATCGCCGCCTCCGATCCTCGCGACGCGGAGCTCGAGCGGACGCTGGCCTTCGTCGCGGGTCGCGATGTGATCCTGCAGCTTGCGACACCGGCGGCAATCGCCGAGAAAATCGACGACCTCTACCGGCCGGAAAAGAGCATCATGCGGCTCCTCGACGGGCTCGAGCCGGCCCGGCTCGAGACGGTGGAGGAAGGGCCGGTCGTGACGCCGCACCGCGACCCCGCGCTCGACGCCCCCATGACGCGTCTCGTGGACGCGATGATCGGCGACGGCGTCCGCGAGGGGGCCAGCGACATCCACGCCGAGCCGCTCTCCGATGGGACGTCGGTTCGATACCGGATCGACGGCGTGCTGCGGGAAGTCATGCGGCTTCCGGCGACGGCCGGTCCCGCGCTGGTTCGCCGGATCAAGATCCTCGCGAAGCTCGACGTCACCGATCCGCTGCATCCGCACGACGGGCGGGCGGCGGTACGGGTCGACGGCAAGCATGTGGATCTCCGGATCGCGACGGCGCCGGTGGCCCGGCGCGGCGAAAAGGTCGTGGTCCGCATCCTGGACAAGGCCAACCTGCGCACCAGCGTCGCGGACCTCGGCCTTCCCGCGGCGGACGAGCAGGTGTTCCGCCGGCTGCTCGGGCACCGCGAAGGCGTGGTGCTCGTCACCGGGCCCACCGGTAGCGGTAAGACGACGACGCTGTACGCCGTCATCAACGAGCTCCGGACCGGCAAGGTGAACATCGTGACGGTCGAGGATCCGGTGGAGTACGACATCCCGGGCATCTCGCAGCTCCAGGTGACCGAGGCCCAGGGATTCACCTTCGCGACCGCGCTGCGCTCGCTGCTCCGCCAGGATCCCGACATCCTGCTGGTCGGCGAGATCCGCGACCGGGAGACCGCCGAGATCGCGGTCCAGGCCGGACTCACCGGCCACCTCCTTCTCTCCACGATGCACACCAACGACGCGGCCGGCGCCGTCGTTCGTCTCCGCGATCTCGGGGTCGACAGCTACAAGATCGCGTCGGTGCTCAAGGGCATCGTGGCCCAGAGGCTGGTCCGCCAGCTGTGTGCGCCGTGCTCGGTTCCCATCGACGTGTCGGAGCTTCCGCGCGAGGCGCGCCCGCCCGCCGAGCGCGCGGCCACGCCGCGCCGCGCCGTCGGCTGCAAGGCGTGCGGGGGGACCGGATTCCGGGGCCGGCTCTCGGTGCTCGAGATCCTCCCCATCGACGACGCGGTCGCCAAACGGATCGAGCAGGGGGCACAGCCCGACGCGCTCGCGACGGCGTCCCGAGCCCTTGGCATGCGGTCGCTCTGGGAGAGCGCGCTCGAGCGCGTCTGGCAGGGGCAGACGTCGCTCGACGAGGCCGTCCGCGTCCTCGGGGAGAGAGGCACGGAGGAGGAGGCCGTGGCACCCGAACCCGCGCCGGTGAGCGCGGTACCCGGGCCGGTTCGTTCGGCGATGGCTGCGTCCGGTTCGGCCGGCGGCAAGACCCGTATTCTCATCGCGGATGACGACCGTCAGATGCGGCGCCTGGTGCGCGGGATCCTCGAGCGGGAAGGCTACGAGGTCGTCGAGTCCGCCGACGGCCTCGACGCTCTCGACGCGATCGAATCGGGGCCCTTCGACCTGATGATCCTGGACATCGACATGCCCCGGCTCGACGGCCTCGGCGTGCTCGAGGAGCTGCGCGCCCGGGTGCTCACATCGAGCATCCCCGTTATCGTCCTCACCGCGCGGGTCGATGACACCGAGGCCCAGGTGCTGGATCTCGGTGCCCAGGATTATCTCTCCAAGCCCGTCCAGCCCCAGTCGCTGCAGGCCCGGGTGCGAGCAGTGCTACGACGTGCCCGAATGTCCTAACGAGGTGTCATGGCCCGGATCTTGATCGTTGAGGATAATCCGGACAACATGAAGCTCTTCCGAGCGATCCTCGGGATCAGTGGGCACCAGGTCACCGGGCTCGCTTCGGGCGAAGGGCTCTGGCAAGCGCTTGAGGGGACACAACCTGAGCTCGTGCTGATGGACATCCAGCTCCCCGGCCGGGACGGGTTCGAGCTCCTTGCAGAAATCCGGAATTCGCCGTGGTCTTCGGTGCGGGTGATTGCACTGACGGCGCACGCGATGACGGGAGATCGGGAGAAGGCCAGGACGGCCGGTTTCGACGACTACATCACGAAGCCGATCGACGTGGCGACGTTCCCCACTCTGGTGACCCGCGCGCTCGCGGGCTTGCCGCTCGACCGGTGAGGAGAGACGCGTGACGGGACCCCGTCAGGAGACCATGCGCCGCGACAGCAAGACCAACCTGTACGAGGCGGCGCGCGCGGCGATCAAGGATCAGGAGGCCAAGCAGGACGCGGAGCGCTTCGGCCGGCTGAGCTCGGCCCACCGCCGCCGGCGACTCGGCTTCCTGGGTGTCGTCGGCATTGCCGCCGCGGTACTGCTGGTGGTGCAGCCGGTCTGGCTCGCGGGCCCGAAAGCGGTGCCCCCCGAGCCGCCCCGGCTGGCCGCCGCGTCGATGCGGCTCACGCTGGTGCGGGAACGCCATCGGGTCTTCGACTACGCGCGGCGCGCCGGTCGCCTCCCCGCGACCCTCGCGGAGGCCGGCGGCGGCAGTCCCGACATCACGTACCAGGCTTCCTCAGGCGACGCCTTCAGCCTGACGGGCACCTCGGGGGACTCGGTGATCACCCTCCGCTCGAGCGACTCGCTCACGGCGTTCCTCGGCTCGAGCCTGATCGCGGTGCGCGATCGAGGGCGTCCATGAAGAAGCGCCGCGGGTTCACGCTCGTGGAGCTGATGACGGTCGTCATCGTGATGACGCTGCTGGCCGGCATCGCGGTGCTCAAGTACGTCGATCTCCGGAACAACGCGGTCGCCGCGCAGGTCGCCAACGAGTTCCGTGCGATCGCGGTCGCCACGCTCAATTACCACGCCGACAGCGAGACCTGGCCGCCGGAGACCGGGGCGGGCGGCGTGCCGGTCGGCCTCGGGCCGCTCCTGCCCGGCCAGCTGGCCGGCTCGTTCGACCGGGACAAGTACCTGCTGGACTACGAGAACTTCGGCGGGACGAATCCGGACGTGCTGATCGGCGTCGCCGTGACGACGCCGGATCCGAGGCTCTTTGCGAAGTTCGTCCAGTACCTCGGGACGAAATCCCCCTTCTTCCTCACCGGCAGCAGCAAGCTCACCTATCTGATCGCGGGGCCCGGCGGCGTCTTCTGACGCCCCGCCTCAGTCGATCGCGGCGGCGCCGTAGCTCCCGGGCCAGCTCTCCCGGGTGAGCGGGCAGCCTGCCCCGAAGGGCGGGTTAGGGTGCCCGCCCCGTCCGATCAGGGCGTGCAGGATCTCGTGACGCACCACCATCTCGTCGTGAGCCCAGGCGCTGGCCAGGAAGATCCGTCCGGGCTCCCAGCGTCCGGCGCAGGTCCCGCTGGGGCAGGCGAACCGGTCGCCGGGCACCACGAACCATTCCATCTGCTCGAACGCGCCGCGGAGTCCCGAGCAAGCCTCGGTCCGTTCCCACCAGACGCGATAGGCCGGGGGCGCCGCCCAGCCCTCGGCCCCGAGCGGCTCGAAGCCGCACCCGTCCGAGGCGAGCGCCAGGAGCGCCACCGTGAAGTTGCGCCAACGTTTCATGAGATTCCCCCGACCCACCGGTATGCAAACCCAGGGCCGGAGAAGCGCGGGGCGGAGCCCCGGGTCAGGCGAGCGTGTCGCGGAGCCGGAGGACCTCGGGGTCGGCGGGGGGATAGCGCGGGTCGAGGGCCTCGAGCGCGTCGACGAGCAGCTCCGCGATCAACAGATCGCGGGGCCCGTTCCGGTCCGCCGGGATGACGTACCACGGGGCCCAGGCGGTGCTGCAGCGCGCGAGCGCCTCCTGGTACGCCAGGGTGTACTCGTCCCACCGCTCGCGCTCGCGCAGGTCACCCGGCTCGAACTTCCAGTTCTTGGCGGGGTCGTCGAGGCGCCCGCGCAGCCGCCGGCGCTGCTCGTCGCGCGAGACGTGGAGCAGCAGCTTCACGACGCGGGTCCCCTCGTCGGCGAGCAGGCGCTCGAAGGCGTTGATGTGGTCGTAGCGCCCGTGCCAGACCGGCTCGGCGACGAGCCGGTGGATCCGCACCGTCACGACATCCTCGTAGTGCGAGCGGTTCCAAACGCCCACCACGCCGCGCGGCGGCGCATGCGCGTGCACCCGCCAGAGAAAGTCGTGGCGGAGCTCGTGGATCGTGGGCCGCTTGAAGCTGGTGACCTGGCAGAACGCCGGGTTGATGCGTCCGAAGACCTTGCGGATCACCCCGTCCTTTCCGGACGCGTCGCGACCCTGGAGGACGACGAGCAGCGAGCGGGTTCCCTCGCCCGCCAGCGTCGCCGACAGCTCCTCCAGCCGGTCCCCGAGCCGCGCGAGGCGCTCCTCGCGCTCCCCCTTCCCGGGCAGCCCGGCCGGCGGCGCCGCCGCGGCGTCGGAGAGGTCGGGGGCGGCGCCGGCCGGGACCGGACGAAGCGGTGACGGCATTTCAGCGTTCCCCGAGAATCCGCCGCCGCTGCGGGCGCCGGACGATCTCCTCCCGACTCGCCTCCAGCGCGCGGTAGACGACCCGGGCCATCTCGTCGGGGGAATCGGTGGGCGTGAGCAGGCCGACGTCCTCCGGCGCGATGGTGCGCTCGCGCACGAGCGTGCCGCGGATGAAGTCGAGGAGCGGCGCCCAGTAGGCGGTTCCCATCAGCACGATGGGAAAGGCCTCGATCTTCCGGCTCTGCACCAGCGTCAGGGCCTCGAAGAGCTCGTCGAGCGTGCCGAACCCTCCCGGCAGCACGACGAACGCATAGCTGTACTTCACCAGCATCACCTTCCGCACGAAGAAGTAGCGGAAGGTGATCCAGCGATCGAGCCAGGGATTGGGGCGCTGCTCGGCCGGCAGCCGGATGTTGACGCCGATGGAAAAGCCGCCCGCCTCCTTCGCGCCCCGGTTGACCGCGGACATGAGACCGGGCCCGCCGCCGGTCATCACCGTCACGCCCAGGCGAGCGAGGGCCGCGCCGACCGCGCGGCCGAGGGCGTAGTGGGGATGGCCCTCGCCGAAACGCGCGGAGCCGAAGACGGTGACGCACGGGCCGACGAAGTGGAGATGACGGAACCCCCGGATGAACTCGCCCAGGATCCGGAAGAGGCGCGCCAGCTCCGACAGCCGCGCGCGCGGGCCGCCGAGAAACTCGGCGTGGACCGGATCGCCGGAGCGAACCTGCCAGGAGAGATCATAGGGGAGGCCGGCCGGCGGGGACTCGTCGGGGCGCGGGTCGCTCATCGGAGTGCTGGGAGCGGGAATCGAACCCGCAAGGGCCGAAGCCCAGGGGATTTTAAGTCCCCTGCGTTTGCCAGTTTCGCCACCCCAGCAGGCCCGGCAAAGATAGACTCCGGAGAGGGATCCCGCCGGACCGCGGCCGCGGGTTGCGCCCTACTGGCGTGCGGCAGCGCGACCCGCGAACTTCCCGCTTCCCATGGCTCGCCCTCCCGTGCGGCGGCTGGTGCCGCTCGCGCTCCTCGCCGGCCTCGCCACTCCCGCCTTCTCGCAGCTGCCGCCTCTCACCGTCCCGAAGGGGCTGGTGCGGGTGGAGCTTTCCGGCCGTTTCGAGCACTGGAGCCGCCGCTATCTGGACGGCGAGAAGGAGGAGGCCGCCGGCGCATTCATCCGAAGCCCCGCGGACGGCCGCTGGCTTCCCACGCTCGCGGAGCTCGAGGCCCGGCTCACCGGGCTCCTCGGTACGCCGTCGGGGCCGCTGAGCCTCGGGAGCAGTACCAGTGCGGTCTTCGCGGAGGCGGGCACGGGCGGCATCGGTCTCGCCTTCGGCCTCACCGGCCGGGTTACGCTGTTCGGGAGCGTGCCCTTCGTCCGGGTGCGTACCCAGAGCACGCTCGGCATCGACAGCGCCGGCGGCACGCTCGGCATCAACCCCGCGCATCCGGTCTTCGGCAGCGCCGCCGGACAGGCGCAGGCCGAGCTCCTGCTGACCGAGCTCGGCACGGCCCTCGCGACCCTGAGCGAGCGCCTGCAGGCGGGAGCCTACGATGCCGACCCCGCACGGAAGGCGCTGGCTCAAGCTACGCTGACGCGGGGGCAGGATCTGCGGCAGGGGTTGAGCGGCCTGCTGACGGATCCGGCGATCGCGACGCCGTTCCTTCCACTCGCCGGGAGCGCATCCGGCGCGGCACTCGCCACGGCGCTCGAGGACCTGCGCACCACGCTCGCCACCGGACTCGGCATCGCGGGCTTCACCGCGACGGCTCCCCTGCCCGATCAGCGCGTGAACAGTGCGGAGTTTCTCGACGTCACGACGCGCGCCGGCGGCCCCTTCGCCTTCGGCCCTCTCCCGGAGCCGATCATCACCTCGATCGGAGACATCGAGCTCGGCGCCGCCTTCCGATGGCTCGACGTCGCGCCGCCGGCCGGACTCGCGGTCCGCTCGACCCTCCTCGGCACCGTGCGGCTGCCGACCGGCTACCTCGATCGGCCCGACCGGCTCTTCGACCTCGGCGTCGGCGAGCGACAGCTCGACATCGAGGGCGCCATCGTGGCGGACCTGCAGGCCGGCCGCGTCGGCGCCCGGCTCACGGGTCGCTACGTGCAGCAGCTCGCCGGCACGGTAGAGCGCCGGGTTACGTCCCCCGATCAGCCCATCGTCGGCGGCGAACTCCTGCGGTCGCTGGAGCGGGATCCCGGCGAGGTCTTCGAGGCGCAGGTCGAGCCGTTCCTGCGGATCGCACCGACGCTGTCGGTGACCGGCGGAGCGCGATGGTGGTCGAAGGGGGAGGACCGGTGGACCTACGCGCCCGGCGTCACGCCGGTGGAAGGCGCGGATCTCCGGGTGCTCGGGCAGGACTCGAAGGAGCGCGCGCTCGCCCTCGCCCTCGGCGTGAGCTACGTCCACTCCGGCCGCCGGCGCGACGGCACGACCGGCCGGCCGATGGACGCCGCCCTCCGCTACGAATGGGTGGCGGCTTCCTCGGCCGGCATCGTCCCGGCCCGCCGGGCGGTCAGTCTAGTGCTCCGGTTCTATCGCTAAGGCGAGGTCTCAGGGAGCCTGGGAACTCACTCCTCCCGGATTGCCACCAGCGGATCCACGCGCGTCGCACGGCGCGCCGGGATCCACGAGGCGAGGAGCGCCATGGCCGCCAGCAGGAGCGGTGCGGCCAGGAACGTCGTCACGTCGAGCTCGTTCACCTCGAAGAGGAGCCGTCGGAGCAGACGGGATCCGGCGACGGCGCCGACCATGCCGAGGACGACGCCGATGATCGCCAGACGGCCGCCCTCGCTCAGCACCAGCCGGCGTATGGCAGCGGGCCCCGCGCCGAGCGCCAGCCGCACGCCGATCTCCCGCTGTCGCTGCGAGACGGCGTACGCCATCACGCCGTAGACTCCGAGGGCGGCGAGCCCGAGCGCCACGGCGGCGAAGATGCCGATGAGGGTCGCGTAGACGCGGGGAAATGCCACGGCGTCGGACGCTAGGTCCTCCATCGTCCTGATCCCCGCGAGCGGCAGGAGCGGATCCACGCTCCGAAGCGCCTCCCGGAGCGCGCTCAGCGCCGAAGCGGTGTCGCGCGCCGGCTCCAGCACAACCCCCGCACCGCGGCCCGGCATCTGGCCGAACGGCACGAACAGCTCCGCCTTGAAGGGCTGGTTCGGCCCGTCGTGCCGGCCGTTCGCGACCACGCCGATGATGGTGATCCGCGTCGCGCCCGAGTCGGTCCCCCTCGCGAGCGTCCGGCCGACAGGGTCCTTTCCTCTCCAGAACCGCGCCGCCGCCTCCTGGTTCACGATGCCGACGGGGGCCGAGCCGGCGCGATCCTCCGGGGTGAAATCGCGGCCCGCCACGATCCGCATACCCATCAGCCGGAGGTAGCCGGAGCTGACCGCGCGATACCAGATCGCCGGCGGCTTGCCCGCCGGCAGCTCCTCGCCCAGTGCGAAGGCATTCATGTCCTGATCGCCGCCGGGGAGGAGCGGGAAGAGATCGGTCAGCTCGGCGCCGCGGATGGCCGGGTTGGCGCGGAGCCGCGAGAGCAGGTCCTCCATCATCACCGGGACGCGTTCCACGTCGGGATAGCGCGTCCGGGGGAACGCCAGGGCGGCGGTCACCACACCGCCCGCACGGAACCCGAGATCGGTGCGCTGCATCCGGAGGAAGCTTCGGAGCAGGAGCCCCGCGCCGACCAGCAGCACGACCGCAAGCGCGAGCTGAGCCACGACCAGGCCGCGTCGCAGCGTACCGGTGCGGACGGCGGCATCGCGCCCGGCCGTCCGGAGCGCGGACATGAGGTCGGCCCTCGCGCTCCGCAACGCCGGCAGCAGCCCGAAGAGAACGCCGGAGAGCGCCGAGATCCCGATGGTGAATCCGATGACGGCGCCGTCGACGCCGATCGTCTGCACCGTCCGTACCGCCGGCGGAATGAGATTGGCCAGCAGACGGCTTCCGAAGAACCCGACGAGCAAGCCGAGCAGGCCGCCGGCGCCGGCGAGCACCGCGGACTCCGTGAGGAGCTGTCGCAGCAGCCGGCCGCGCCCGGCGCCGAGCGCCGCGCGAACGCTGAGCTCACGGGCTCGGCCGGTTCCCCGCACGAGCAACAGGTTGGCGAGGTTCACACAGCCGATCAGCAGCACCACGCCGACGGCCGCGGTGAGGGCGATCAGCGCCGGCCTCGTCGGTCCGACGAGCTGCTCGTGCAGCCCGATAGGCCACGCCCCGACGCCGCGATTGGCGTCGGGGTGCTCGGCCGCCAGGCGCGTCGCGATCCGCTCGAGATCGATGTCCGCCTGGGCCAAGTCGACCCCCGGCTTGAGGCGGCCGATGGCCCGCAGCACGATGCAGCCCCACTGGCAGCCCGAGTCCGGCGGACGGCGCACCGGCCGCCAGACGTCAGCCTCGAACGGCATCGGCGCCCGGAAGCCGCCGGGCAGGATCCCGATCACCGTCCATGGCTCGTCGTTCAACGTGATCGCCCGGTTGAGCAGACCGGTGTCCGCTCCGAACCGGCGGCGCCAGAGGGCATCGCTCAGCAGCACGACCCGCTCGGCACCGGCGGCGTCGTCGGCCGCGACGAATCCGCGACCTCGCGCCGGCGAGACGCCGAGGACGTCGAGCATGCTCCAGCTCACGGCGACGCCGGTGAGCGCCTCCGGCTCGCCCGCGGCCGTGAGATTCGGCGCCCACGCCTGGTACGAGGCCATACCGCTGAAGGTGCGGTTGGACGTCCGCCACGCTTCGATCTCGGGCGGCTGCAGCCATTCCGGATCGGTCCGGCCCAGTGCGCGGTGGTCCGTCCAGAGCTGAACGAGCTGCTCCGAGTCGGGATAGGGAAGCGGCCGGAGCAGGACCGACCGAACGACGCTGAAGATCGCCGCGTTGGCGCCGATCGCGAGCGCGAGCGTGAGCAACGCGACCAGAGTGAAGCCCGGCGCGCGACGGAGACCGCGGATCGCGACGGCGACGTCCTGGCGCAGCTCGATGAAGCGATCCCGCCGGCGACGGCCGCGGACGGTGCCGCCCCGAAGCGCCCGGCACTCGGCCTCGATGACGTCGCGATCGCCGAAGGCCGCGAGCGCCGCACGCCGGGCCTCGTCGGGACTCATGCCCCGGGCCTCGAACTCGCGAGCCCGAAGCTCGAGGTAGGCGTCAATCTCTCCATGAACGTCGGCCTCCACGCGACGGGGGTCGTCCGGAAGGCGGAAGCGGGTCATCGGTCACCTCCTCACGGACGCGACGCGTCGAGCGCGAGCCGCATCACCCGCGCGTAGCGGTGCCAGCGCTCGGTCTCCTCGCGCAGCCGCCGCCGTCCTTCGGCGGTGAGGCGATAGAGCTTCACGTCCCGGTTCGTGTCGGACACGCCCCATTCCTCCGAGACCAAGCCGCGGCGCTCGGCGCGGTGGAGGGCCGGATACAGCGCGCCCTCCTGCACCAGGAGCTGGTCGTCCGTCGTGTCGCGGATCCAGCGGCCGATGGCGTAGCCGTGGCGGGGCGCCCAAGTGAGGGCCTTGAGGACGAGGAGCTCGAGGGAGCCGGTGAAGAGGTCGGACATGGAAGGCAGGGGGTCAGGGAGCCAGGGAGCCAGGGAGCCAGGGAGAACCCTAGCTCTGTTAGGGGTTGTACGTCTAGGGGTCGAGCGGAGTTTCGGCAGGCTCCGAGAAGCCACGCCCCGGGGGTGTCAGAACTCAGAACTCAGAACTCAGAACCCAGAACCCAGAACTCAGAACCCAGAACTCAGAACCCAGAACCCCCGTTCAGCGGGCGCTGAGGAGAGCCAGGGCGTGGCGGCGGGCGGTGTCCGCATCGGCGTCCCCGAGCATGCGTGCCAGCTCGGCCACGCGATCCTCGCCGTGCAAGACCTGGACGTCGCTGGTGGCGAGGCCGCCGCGCGAGGTCTTGGCGACGGCGAGATGATGGTCGGCCCGTGCGGCGATCTGGGGGAGGTGGGTGATCACGAGGACCTGCCGACGGGCGGCCAGGGTCGCGAGCGCCTCACCGACCCGGGCCCCGACCTCGCCGCCGATCCCCTGATCGACCTCGTCGAAGACGAGCGTGGGGACCGCGTCTTCGAGGGCGAGCACGACCTCGAGCGCGAGCATGAGCCGTGAGAGCTCGCCGCCCGAAGCCGTTCGCGCGAGGGCCCGCTCCTCCATGCCTTCGTTCAATCGCACCAGGAGCTCGACCGACTCCGCCCCGGTGGAGGCCGGTCGCGGCAGGGGCTCGAGCGCCACGCGGAGCCGGCCTCCGGCGAGGCCGAGGCGCGGGAGATACCGGTTGACCGCGCGGGCGAGCCGCTCCGCTCCCTCCCTGCGGCGCGCCGACAGCGCCCCGCCCGCGGTCACGGCCGCCTGTTCCAGCGCCTTTCGCCGGCCGCCCAGGACGCGGAGGTCGGTGTCCGCGGTGTCGAGCAGGTCGAGCTCGCGCGCTGCCTCGCGGCCCGCGTCGAGCACGGCGGCGAGGGTGTCGCCGTACTTCTGCCGGAGCCTGAAGAGGAGATCGCGGCGCCCTTCGACGCGCGCGAGGAGCGCGGGATCGTCCTCGAGGCCGCCGGCGTATTCCCGCGCGAGGCGCGCGAGCTCACCCGCGTTCGCCTCGGCGGTCTCCAGCAACTCGCGCCAGGATCCGATGGACGGATCGGCGCGCTCGAGCTGCCCCAGTGCGCGCGCCGCGGCGGCGAGGGCCTGGAGCGCCCCGCCCTCGTCGCCGTCGAGCGCGGCGGCGAGCCTCGACGCGGAGTCGGTGAGCTGCTCGACCTGGCCCAGGCGGCGCGCCTGGGCCTCGAGCTCCTCGTCTTCTCCCGGGCGGACCCGCGCGCTCTCGATCTCGGCGACGACGTGGCGGAGATAGTCGGCCCGCCGGCGAACCTCGTCCCGGCGCTCCGCCAGGACGCGCTCTTCCTCCGTCACCCGCTCCAGCTCCGCGACGGTCTCGGCGAGCGCGCGGCGCTCGGCGCCGGCTTTTGCGTAGGCGTCGAGCAGGTCCCGCTGGACTTCAGGGCGGACGAGGGACCGCGCCTCGTGCTGTCCGTGCAGGTCCACGAGCAGCTCCGCCAGCTCGGCGAGCGCGCCGGCCGTCGTCGGGCTGCCGTTCACCCAGGCCCGCGACCGTCCCCCCGCCGCCACCTCGCGCCGGATCACGACCCGGTCGTCCTCGAGGTCGAGGCCGAGGATCTCGATGCGCGCGCGGAGCGTCCGCGACGCCTGCTCGAAGACGCCTTCGACCACAGCCCGAGACCTGCCGGGCCGTACGACCGCGCTGTCGGCGCGCCCACCCAGCAGGAGATCGAGCGCGTCGACGAGCATGGACTTCCCCGCCCCGGTCTCTCCCGAGAGGACGTTGAGGCCCGGCCCCATCGGCAGGGTGACGTCGGCGATGGTGGCGAGGTCGCGCACCCGGAGCTCGACGATCACGGCCGCTCCCGCTCCGCGAGATCTCCCCACCGGAGGCTCGCCCGCATGCGGGCGAAGTAGTCCTGCTGGAACCGCGCCAGCAGTACCGCCGCATCGCCGCGGCGGAGCTCCACGGTGTCGTCTGCGCCGAGCATCATCGCCTGCTGGCCGTCCACGGAGACGAGGAGGTCCTCCGCGCCGGGGCGGAGCGGCTTCACCGAGATGCGGGCGTCCGCGGGCAGGACCAGCGGTCGGACGGCGATCGTGTGCGCGCAGATCGGGGTCAGCAGGAGCGCTTCCACATCGGGAACCACGATCGGCCCGCCGGCCGAGAGCGAGTAGGCGGTCGACCCGGTCGGGGTCGCGAGGATGAGCCCGTCGGCGCTGTAGTTGCCGACGTCTTCGCCGTCGACCTGCACGTTGAGACGGATGAGCCGGGCGACGCCGCCCTTGTGGATCACGAGATCGTTGAGCGCCGTCGGCAGCTGGGCCACGTCGCCGCGCGCGCTGATGATGGCCGCCTGCAGGGTGCGCCGGCGCTCGGTGAGGTACCGGCCTTCGGCCAGGCGCTCCAGCGCTTCGACCGCCTGGTCCCGGGTCGCGGCGGTCAGGAAGCCCACGCGTCCCAGGTTGATCCCCATCACCGGCACCTGGGCGCCCCGGAGGAGCCGGGCCCCTCGCAGAAGGGTACCGTCGCCGCCGAGCGTCACCATGGCATCGAGCGGCGCGGAGCCGATCGGCGTCAGGTGCCGCGGCCAGTACGGTTCGAGCGGAGGCTCGGAGTACAGCGTGAGGCCGAGGCCCTCCGCGCGCGCGGCCATCCCGGGGAGGATGGCCGCGAGCCCGGCGTAGCGGGGATTCCCGACGACGCCGACGTTCATCGAGCCTCGAGGCTCTCCTCGTGCAGGAGCGCGGTGATGCGGGCGGCGATGCCGGGACCGGTGAGGCCGAGCTCCTCGAGCTGGGTCGCCCGCGGCGCCTGGTCGATGAGGCGGTCGGGCACCCCGAAGCAGTGTACCCGGGCCTCCGGGTGCCCCGCCTGGATCTCGCGCGCGAGCATCGCCCCGAAGCCGTTCACGATCGTGCCTTCCTCCACCGTGACCACGACCTTGCACTCGTGGACGACGCGCTCCAGGAGCAGCACGTCGTACGGCTTGAGAAATCGGCAGTTCACGACGGCGGCGTCGATCCCCTCGTCGGACAGCCGCCGGGCGGCGTCCTGCGCCGGCAGCACCATGGTTCCGACCGCGAGGATCGCGACGTCCCGCCCGGTGCGCAGGAGCTCCCAGCTTCCGTAGGGCACCTTCTCGATCTCCGCGATCGGACGCGGATCGGCGGGCGCCTTGTCGCGCGGATAGCGGGTGCAGAACGGCCCCGGGTGATCGAGCGCCGTCCGCAGGAGGCCGATCAGCTCGTCGCCGTCCTTCGGCGCCGTGACGGTCATCCCCGGTACCGCCAGCATGTACGCGATGTCGTAGAGACCCATGTGGGTCGGGCCGTCCTCACCCACGAGACCGGCGCGGTCCATCGCGAAGACGACGGGCAGATGCTGCACCGCGATGTCGTGGATGATGCTGTCGTAGGCCCGCTGCAGGAACGTGCTGTAGATGGCGCAGACCGGACGGAGCCCCTGGCTCGCGAGGCCGCCGGCGAACGTGACCGCATGCCCTTCCGCGATCCCGATGTCGAAGAAGCGCTCCGGCCAGCGGCGCTCGAAGATGCTGGTGCCGGTGCCCGAGGGCATCGCGGCGGTGATCACCACGAAGTCCTGCCGCTCGGCCGCCAGCCCGGTGAGCGCCTCGCCGAAGACCTGGGTCCAGGTCGCCGGCCCGCTGGCCTTCTTCCGCGGCTCTCCGGTCTCCGGATCGTACGCCGCGAGACCGTGCCACTTCTCCCGGTTGGCCTCGGCGAAGCTGAACCCCTTGCCCTTCTCCGTGATGACGTGAACCACCCGGGGCCCGGTGAGCCCCCGCACGAAGGCGAGCGTGTCGCACAGCTTCAGCACGTCGTGGCCGTCGATGGGACCGAAGTACCGGAAGCCCAGCTCCTCGAAGAACATCCCTTCCGAAAAGAGGTTCTTCGCGCTCTCCTCGATGTTCTTGGCGAACTCCACCACGCCTTCGCCGAAGACGTGGCCGGCGCGCCGGGTCAGGCCCTTGATGACTTCGCGCACCTTGTTGGTGAACGGGCTCGCGACGATCCGGCCGAGGGTCTTGCTGATCGCGCCGACGTTGGGCGAGATGCTCATCCCGTTGTCGTTCACCACCAGGATGATGTCGCGGTCGGAGTGCCCCGCGTTGTTCATCCCCTCGTAGGAGAGCCCGCAGGTGAGCGCGCCGTCGCCCACGACGGCGAGCACCTTGTGGGTCTCCCCCAGCAGGTCGCGCGCGGTCGCCATGCCGAGCGCGGCCGACACCGCGGTGCCGGCGTGGCCCGCCCCGAACTGGTCATGAGGGCTTTCGACGCGGCGGAGAAAGCCGGAGATCCCGTCCTTCTGGCGGAGGGTATCGAAGCGCGGGTTACGTCCCGTCAGGAGCTTCCAGGCGTAGGCCTGGTGCCCGACGTCCCAGACGATCTTGTCCCGGGGAGAATCGAACTCGTGAAGCAGCGCGATGGCGAGCTCCACGGTGCCGAGGCTCGCGCCGATGTGCCCTCCCGTCACCGCGCAAGCGGAGACGAGGCGTTCGCGGATCTCGGCGGCGAGGGGGGCGAGGTCTTCCCGCCGCAGACGCTTCACGTCCGCGGGGCCCTGGATGGCGTCCAACAGCGGCATGCTGCTCCCGTCGTGGAGGATCACGACCGACGCCGGACAATATAACCGGCGAGGGTTTGCAGAGGTCCGGACACGATGCCGCCGGCGGCGAGCGCGGCGAGCGCGCGCTCCGCGTGGCGCTCGGCTTCACGCCGCGCCTCCGCGACGCCGAGCACGCCGACGTAGGTCGCCTTGGCGAGCGTCGCGTCGCGGCCGGCCGTCTTGCCGAGCTCGGCGGTCGTGGCCGTGGCGTCGAGGACGTCGTCCGCGATCTGAAACGCGAGCCCGATCTCCCGCCCGTACGCCCGCAACGCGTCGAGGCCTGCCGGCGGCGCTCCGGCGGCCCGCCCGCCGAGCACGCAGGCCGCTTCGATCAGCGCGCCGGTCTTCCGCCGGTGAATCTCCACCAGCTGCCCCACGCCGACCTCCGCGCGGCCCTCCGCATCGAGGTCGAGCCACTGTCCCGCCACCATGCCGCGGATCCCGCTGGCCTCCAGGAGAATCGCGGCCAGCCGCGCACCATCCGCGGGCGCGAGGCCGAGCCGCGCGGCGGCCGCGGTCAGCTCCTCCACGGCGATGGGCACGAGCAGGAAGCCCGCCCGCGTGGCCGTCGGCACGTCGAAAGCGATGTGGGTGGTCGGTCGACCACGACGCTGCGCGTCGTCGTCCATGCAGGGGAGATCGTCGTGCACCAGGGAGTAGGTATGCACGATCTCGACGGCCGCGGCCACACCCGCGATCTCCGCGCTCGTGCCCCCGGCGGCGCGATAGCTGGCGAGCACGAGCGCCGGGCGCACCCGCTTGCCGAGCGTGCCGAGCGCGTACGCCAGCGCCTCGCCGTCCCGACCTCCCGGGTCGCGCCGGAGCCGCGCCGCGCATGTGGTGAGGCAGGCTTCGGTCACCCTGCGCGCTTCGGCCAGCAGCTCCTCCGCCGTGCCGACCGCGTCGCGAGCCTCGAGGTGTCCCTGCGGCCGGCGGCTCACACGTCGACGTCGTTCAGCGTGATCGTGCCGGCGGCGTCCTGAAGCACCTGCTGGACGCGGGCCTCGGCTTCGGCGAGGCGATCGCGGGCGGCGTGCAGCCGGGCGACCCCTTCCTCGAAGAGCGCGAGCGCCCGGTCGAGATCGCCGTCGGGCGACTCGAGCTGGCGCACGATCTCCTCCAGGCGCCGGAGCTCCGCGGCCAGGGAGGGCCGCTCTCCGGACCCGGGCGGGCGAGCCTCGGCGCTCATCCGGCCGGCTCCGCCCGCGCCGGGACGTCCCCGTCACTCACCCGGAGGGTGAAGGGCGTGCCCGGCGGAAGATCGGCCCTAACCCGCGCCAGCCGCCCGTCCGGAAGGCGGGCGAGGCTGTAGCCCCGCGACAGCACCCGAAGCGGGCTCAGCGCGTCGAGCCGGCCGCTCAGGGCGGCCAGGTCCGCGCGGGGCCGCTCGAGCCGCCGCAGGACGGCGGCCTCCATCCGGTCCGCGCTCCGGGCCAGGCGTTCGCCCAGCAGGGCGCTCCGGCGGCGCAGCGCCGTGGCGAGCCGCGCCGCCAGACCCTCGACCTGGTGACGGACGTCGCTCCGGTCGGGCAGCGCCATCTCCATGGCGGCCGATGGCGTGGGCGCACGCGCGTCCGCGACCAGGTCGGTGAGCGGGACGTCCACCTCGTGGCCCACGGCCGAGATCGTGGGGACCCGGAGGGCCGCGACGGCACGGCAGACCCGCTCGTCGTCAAAGGCGATCAGATCCTCCCGTCCCCCGCCGCCACGCCCGATCACGCAGAGATCGACCCCCACGAGCTGGTTCACCAGGCGGAGGGCCCGGACCAGCTCGCGCGGCGCCGTCTCACCCTGCACGCGCACCGGGAGAAACCAGATCCGGACGGCGGGCCAGCGCCGTCGCGCGACGGAGACCAGGTCGTGAAGCGCGGCGCCGTCAGGGCTCGTCACCACGGCGATGGTCCCGGGAAAGGGCGGCAGCGGCCGCTTGCGGCCGGGATCGAGGAGTCCGTCCCGCTCCAGCGCCTCACGGGTCCGCTCGCGAGCCACCTGCTGAAGCCCGAGACCCGATGTGGGAAGCAGCACCGTCACCGACAGCTGGATCTCTCCCTTGTCGGTCCGGAAAGCCGGCCGGGCCTGGATGAAGACCTCAATGCCCTCAGGCGGATCGGTGGGCAACCTGACCGCGTAAGTTTTCCACATGACACAGCGGATCTGGCTCATCGCATCCCGGATGCAGAACCAGCAATGGCCGCTCTGATAGCGCCGGAACTGGATCACTTCGCCCTTGATCCAGGTCTGGCGAAACGAGCCGTCGACCACGTCGCGGATGCGGGTGGCGAGCTCGGTCACCGTAAGAGCGGTCTGGGCAGCCATTCGGTTGGGAGCGTTTCGGCCAGGGAGAACCGGAGGGAGCGTAAGATAACCGGGGCGGACCTCGACCTCCCGCCGCTTGACGGCCGCGATGTTCGGGCGATACACCTCGTCCTGGCCGGGGAGGCTCGATGGACGAATGGGTGAGCGCGCTCCGGGGCGGCGCGGTCGAGGTCGCCTGGGACCGCTTCATCGACCGTTACCGGCGACTCATCTTCGCCGCCATCCGCCATTACGTCCAGGACTACGACGAGGTGATGGATGTCTTCGCGCGGGTCTGCGAGGCCCTGCGCGAGAACGACCTCCGCCGGCTCCGCCAGTATCTCGACCAGCCCAGCCATTCCGCCCGGTTCAGCACCTGGCTGGTCACGGTTGTCCGCAACCTCACGATCGACTGGTACCGGCACCGGGACGGACGGCGCCGCCTGTCGAGCCTCGCCGAGAGTCTTCCTCCGCTTGGTCGCCAGATCTTCGAGCACGTCATTCTCGGGCGGTGCGGGCACGTCGAGGCGTTCGAGACGATCTGCGCCAAGGACCCGCCCGGACCGACGTTTCGACAGTTCCTCGGCGAGCTGCGGCAGACCTACAAGGCCGTGACCGACGGGCGACGTGGAAGGCTTCTGAGCGAGCTCTCCCCTCCCCCGCCGGACCCGGAAGAGAAAGCCAACCCGGCCGAAGCCCACGACCGGCGGGAGTGGCTCAACCGAGTCCTTGCCGGACTCGACCCGGATGACCGGCTCGCGCTCACGCTCTATATCGTGGACGAGCTGCCTGCGGCCCGAATCGCCACGATGCTCGGACTCCCCAACGCGAAGGCTGTCTACAACCGGGTCTACCGGGCCCTGGACCTGGTGCGCGGCGACCTGGAGAAGGCCGGCCTCAAACCGGGGGACCTGTGAGCAGTTGCGGGGCCCGAAGCCGTTTCATGTAGGGAAAGCCGGGAAGGATCAGGGAGGATGAAAGCGTGACACCCGAACGCGGGAAACCGGACGATTCGTTCCGCCGGGCGCTGTCGGAGGCCGGCGTCCCTACGCAGCCGACTGCCGAGTGCCTCGATGACGAGACGCTCGGCGCGCTTGCCGAGGGGACGCTCGATCCCGCGGTCCGGTCGGGCGTCATGCTCCATGTCGCGGCCTGCCCGCGCTGCCGGACGACGGTGGCTTCCATCGCGCGATTGCTGGAGGATGCGACGGTGGCCGCGGAGCTCCGGCGGGTCGGTGCTCCGGGGCAGGCGTGGCTCCGGCGGGTCGCGCTGCCCGCCGCGGCGGTTCTCCTCATCGCGCTGGTCCCTTTGGCTGTCCAGAGAAGCTCCCAGGACGAAGCCCACCGGTCCCCGGCGATCGCGAACGGCTCGCTGCCCACCGCGCTCGCACCGGTGGGAGATGTGGCGGCGGTGACCGAGCTGCGCTGGGCGTCCGTTCCGGGCGCGGACAGGTACCGGGTGACCCTGTTCGATGCCGACGGCGGGGTCGTGTACGAGGCCGGGCCGGTCGATACGATCGTGGCGCTGCCCGATTCGATCTCACTCGTCCCCGGTAAGCGGTATCTCTGGAAGGTGGAGGCCCGGGTCGGGGTCGACCGATGGGTCGCATCCGAGCTGGTGGATTTCTCGCTTCTCAGGGGCCCTCCCAGGTGATGGTTGCCGGCGTTTCCCTGCTCCTCACAATCCTGGCGCAATCGGCGATCGCCGACTCGCTGTATCGTCTCGCGCTGCGCCTCCCGGAATCCGGGCTCGCCGTCGAGGCCAGAGCGCATCCTCTCGGGATCCGGGAAGCGGTCTCGGAGGCGATGGCGCGCTCGATCAGACCCGGCGGAGAGGAAGCGCTCGAGGCCGCGCGCCGGCTGGCCGGCGCGTACGCCGCCGCCTGGCGGGATTCCTTTCTGACCCGCCAGGTGGACCGCTTCCAGCGATCGGAGGTGCGGCAGCGCGCCGGCAAGATTCGCGCGGACAGCCTGCGCCGCGCGGGGGTGACGGCATTCTCGCGCGCCGGCCCGGGCGCGGCCATCGCACTCTGGCGCCGGGCGCTCGGAAGCTACCGGGCCCTCGCCGACACGGCGGGAATGGCGGGGACACTGGACAACATCGGCGCCGGGCTCGTGCGGATGGGACGTCTCGACAGCGCGGAGGTCTATCTCCTGCGCGCACGGGCCCTGGCCGTTGCTGTCGGAGACATCCGCGTCGAGGCGAACGCCGCGGGACACCTGGGCGATCTGAGCGCGGAGCGCGGGGCGCTGATCGAGGCGCGGGAACGCTACGCCGAGGCGGGCGCGTTGCGCTCGCGCATCGGGGACACGCGAGGGCTCGCGGCGGATCACAACAACCTCGGCCTGCTCGCACAGGACCTGGGCGACCTCGAGGAAGCTCGTCGGCAATTCGAGACGGCCCTGGGCGTCAATCGCCGGGAAGGCCGGCCCGAGCTCGCGGCCACGAATCTCGTGAATCTCGCCGGGCTGGCGAGCCTGGAAGGGGATTTCTTCCGGGGCGGCTCGCTGTACCGTGATGCCGTGGCGACGTGGCGCCGGCGCGAGGAGTGGGCCGAGGCCGCCGTGGCCCTTCACGGCCTCGCGCAGTTGGAGCTCCGTCGGGGAGACTATCCCGCGGCGCGCGTCGCCGCCGCGGAAGCGCTCGCCATCTACGAGCGAACCGGTCCGGCGGCGGATGCGCTTCAGGTGCGCAGGCTCCTCGCGGACGTGCTCGCGGCGGCCGGCGACATCCAGGGAGCGCTGGACGAGCTGCAACTGGCTCAGACGCTCGCCACCACCGCCGGGGCAGGTCCTCGGGTGGGAGCGGCCCTTGCGCTGTCGCGGGCCGACCTCGC
>JBOHSH010000044.1:0-5353 GCA_050733195.1 Gemmatimonadales bacterium | reverse complement strand
CAGCAGCGCCGTGGCGCCTTCGGCCGCCGCCCGGCGAAGCCGGCGCCGGTGCACGATCCAGGCGCCCCCGACGCCGAGCTCATAGAGGAAGAGCAGCGGGACCGTGAGCATCACCATCGAGAGCGCGTCGCCGCCCGGAGAGAGGATGGCCCCGGCCACGAAGCTCAGCACGACGGCATACCGGCGGAAGCGCGCGAGGACCCCCGGGGTCACGACGCCCAGGGCCGTGAGGAGGATCATGAGGAGCGGCAGCTCGCACGAGAGCCCGAGCGCCAGCACGAGCTGCATCACGAAGCCGAAGTACTTCTCGAACGTGATCATCGGCGCGAACGCGTCCTGCTGGAAGCTCAGGAGCACGCGCAGCGCCTGCGGCACGACGAAGAGGAAGGACAGCACCGCGCCGGTGAGGAACAGCCCGAGCCCGGCGAATAGCGCCGGCACCATCGCCTTCTTCTCCCGCTCGTAGAGCGCCGGCGAGAGAAACGCCCATATCTGCCAGATGATGATGGGACTCGCCAGCACCAGCCCGACGATGAAGCCGAGCTTGAGCGTGATCATGAGCGGCTCGGTGGGCGAGAGCACGGTGAGCCGCCCATCCGGCAGGTAGCGCGCGATCGGACCCTTCAGCACCTCGACGAGCCGAAGCCGGTCGACCAGGAACAACCCGACCGCGAATCCCGCGACGACCGCCCCGAGGCTCCGGAAGATGCGCCCGCGCAGCTCCTCGAGGTGATCGAGGAACGGCATTTCGCCGGTCGGATTCCGCATCGGGGGCCGCCCCTCAGGGGCGAAGGTTCGAGAGCCGGTCGCGGGCGAGGTCGGCTTCGTCGGCGCGGGGATACTCGCGGAGGATCCGCTCGTAATGGCGGCGCGCGGCCGCGGCGTTGCGGCGGGTCTCCTCGAGCCGGCCGAGCTTGTAGAGCGCGGTCGGGGCCTGTCCCGAGCGCGGCGAGCGGGTCACCACCTGCCCGTAATAGTGGACCGCGGAGTCGGGCAGCTCCCCGGCGAAGGTATCCCCGATGTACACGAGCGCGTTCGGCACGAGCTGATGCTCCGGATACGTCCGCACGAACTCGTGGAACCCGCGGCGGGCCGTGATCAGGCTGCCCCGGAGCTGCAGCTGTCTCGCGCTCTGGTACATCTGATCGGCGGTGGCCGTGGGAGCGGGCGCGGCTGCGCGACCGGTGTCGGGGGTTGCGGGACGCCCGAGCCCCGCCGCCTCGGCCTGCTCGGCTCGGGCATCGAGCTGCGCCTTGAGCTCGGACAGCCGGGACTGGCTCTGGCCGGTGAGCTGCTGGACCTGCAGCAGCTGGCGCTGCACCTCGGTCAGGTCGGCCGAGAGGCGGTTCTCCACCAGCCGAAGCGCCTGCCGTCCCGCGGCCAGCGAGTCCACGAGACGCTGCTGCAGAGCGATGATCTGCGCGAGGGCCGCCGCCCGGGCGGAGTCACGGCGCGCCCCCTCGATGCGCAGCTGGGTGAGGTCGGCAGTGAGCCGGTCGACCTGTCCCTTGGTCGCGCACCCACCGACGGCCGCGATCAGCCCGATCGCGGCGCCGACCCGCCGCCGGATCATCTCGGGGCCACCAGCCGGTCTCCGCCCGCGATGATCTCGAATTCGTCGCGGCGGTTCTTGGCCCACGAGGTCTCGCTGCTGGCGGGATCGGCCGGACGCTCCTCGCCGAAGGAGGTGATCTCGATCCGCGAGCCGCTCACGCCCTTCGACTCGAGATAGCGCTTCGCCGCGAGCGCGCGGGAGTTGCCGAGCACGAGGTTGTACTCGTCCGAGCCGCGCTCGTCGGCGTGGCCGGAGACCCGGATGCGCACCGCCGGGTTCGCGTTGAGGATCGCGGCCTTGCGGTCGAGGGTCGCCAGGTGCTCCTGCTTGATCACGTCCTGATCGTAGTCGAAGAAGATTTGGGCCTGCAGGTCGGTGACGAGCGCGGCGTGCACGCGCGCCGCCGCCGCCGCGGGGTCCTCTCCCGTGGGCGTGGGATTACTCGGCGGCGGCTGATTGGCGGCGGGCGTTCCCGTGGGCGCCGCTTCCGGCAGCACCACCGGCTCCGCCTTCCGGCCGCAGGCCGCGAGCGCGAGAAGGAGGAGCGAGAGCGGGATGAGCGGGCGTACGGACATCGTGGTCTCCCCCGTTCAGAACAGAGTCAGCGCGATCGCGCCAGCGACCGCGACCACGCGGGCAGTCGAGCCGAGCCGGGCGTCATGATCTGCCGAACCCTGGCGGTCTCGACATCGAGCACGAAGAGCTGGCGCCGGCCGGTCCGGTCCGACACGAAGACGAGGTGCCGGCCGTCGGGCGCCCAGCTCGGGTCCTCGTTCCGACCGAGAGACGATCGCTGCACGAGCCGGCGGCTCCCGAAATCGAAGGTCCAGATCTGCGGCGAGCCGCTCACCTCGCGGTGGAAAGCGAGCATCGCGCCGTCGGGAGACCAGTCGGGCGCGTTGGTGTGGCCGGTCGTCCCGTAGTCGAACGGCACCAGCAGCTCCTGGTCCGTGCCATCCGCGCCCATGACGTAGAGCTGCTGCCCTCCGGCGCGCGTCGAGACGAACGCAACCCGTCGGGCGTCCGGAGAATAGGCGGGCGAGAAGTTTTGCGCAAACCGTCCGCCCGTAAGACGTTCGACGCAGCAGAGATCGCGCACGTTGAACGCGTACAGGCTCGCCCCCTGCTCGCTCAGCCGGGCGATGATGAGGTGGCCTCCGTCCGGCGAGAACACCGGCGTGATGTTCTGCGTCCCTCCGGTCGTCGGCACGACAGTCCGGGTTCCGGTGGCCAGGGTCTGGATCACGATCGGACGGGAGCCGTCGGCGGAGAACTGGACGTAGGCGATCCGGCTGCCGTCGGGCGACCAGGCCGGCGACATCACCGGAACGCCGGCCGGCGTGACGGCCGCGAGGTTGGCGCCGTCGGAATCGACGCGGTAGATCCGCTTGTCGCCCTCGTTGAGGAAGAGAATGCGGGTGGCGGCGGTCCCGGGCTGGCCGGTCGCCCAGCGGACGATCTCGTCGCTCACCCGATGAATGACGAGCCGCCCCTCCCCCGTTCCCGTGAGGTCGACGGTGAAATTCGCTTCGCTCCGGACGCGCTCCGCAGCGAGATCGTACATCCGTACCGTCACTCCGCCCGACGCGGAGACCAGCTCGACCGCGAGACCGGCCCCGAGATTCCGGTACAGCGCGTAATTGACCGCAGTCCGGCCGGCCGGGGTCGTCCCGGCGTCCGAGAGGTTGATGACTTCGAACCGGTCGCTGTAGTCGAGATCGCGGGCGATAATCGTCCGCACGGAGTCGAGTCCCGTGGCGGGCAGCACCACCAGGCCCTGGCGCACCCCCGGCTGGTATGTGATCCCGACCCGTACCGTGTCCTGGGCCGCGAGGGGACCTCCGAGGAGCGCGGCCATCGCTCCGAGCGCGAGCGCGACAGGGCGGGCACGACGGACGATCGGATCTCTCATTCGTTGTCCCGCGGCTTGAACAGGAAGCTCACCTGCAGATAGTCCGCCTCGTAGCCCTGCGGCAGCGGCCCGAACGCGCGCGAGGTGCCTGCGGCCTCGATGGCCCCCTGCGCCTCGAGGTCGAAGGAATAGCTGCGCGAGGAGCTCAGCACCCGAATCTCCCGCACGGTGCCGTCGCGCAGGATCACGAAGCCGATCTCGGCCGTGAGGGCCGACCCCGCCGGGCGATTCCAGCGCCGGTAGATCTGGGACACGAGGTTGCGCAGGTACTCGGGATACGGGAACTCCTTGCCCGCCAGCTTGACGTTGGCGATGTCGCTCCCGGTGCCCGGCGTTTCGCCGGGCAGCGGGGCGACCGGGGTACGGGTTCTCGCCGCCGGCTCCTGGCGTGTCGTCGTGCGCGGCGTCTTCGGAGCCGGGATCGGCGCAGGCTTGGCGCGGGACGGCGCCGTGGGGGCGACGGGCTCCGGCGGAGGCCCGGCGGCCTCGGGGGCGGCGCGCCGCGCCGAGCTGGTGAGCGGAGCGGCCACCAGCTCGACGGCATAGGTCGGCGGCATCCGCGTCACATGCGTCGTGGCCGACCAGACGAGCAGCGCGAGGCCCGCCACGTGCACGACGAGCGTGCCGATGAGCCCGACGCGCACGCCGCCGCCGGGGAAGGCGCTGGCCCTCGCCGTCACTGCCGGACTTCCTCGTCTTCGGTGGTAAGACCGATGTTCTTCACTCCGGATTCCCGGATGACCGCGAGCACCCGGACGACGTCGCCGTAGGGAGCGCGGCGGTCACCCCTGACGTAGACGCTCGAGACGCCCCGGCGCGCCACAAGCGCACGGAAGCTCGCCCGGAACTCGGCGTAGGTGACGCGCGTCCGGTCCAGAAAGATCCGGCCTCCCCGGTCCACGGTGACGAACACGGCCTCCCGCGGCGTGATGGGGCGCGCCGCGGCCCGCGGAAGCTCGATGTCCACGCCGCCCTGCATCAGGGGAGCGGTGATCATGAAGATGATGAGCAGCACGAACGCCAGATCGACGAGGTTGACCAGGTTCACGTCGGCGGTGAGCCCCAGCCGGCGCCGTCGCCCCAGTCCGTGCCCGCGAATCCCGCCGGCCATCTAGAGCAGCCCTTCCTTCGCCATCCACCCGACGAGCGCGTGACCGAAGCCCTCGAGCTCCGACTCGAACTCACCGACGCGTCCCGCGAAGTAGTTGTACGCCATGACGGCGGGAATCGCGGCGGCGAGCCCGGCCACCGTGGTGACGAGAGCCTCGGCGACGCCCGGGGCCACCGCTGAGAGGTTGCCCGTGCCCTTCGTGGCGATCCCGATGAAGGCGTCCATCACGCCGAGCACCGTGCCCAGGAGCCCGAGCAGCGGCGCCACCGAGCCGATGGTCGCGAGCCAGGAGACGTACGTCGCCGCGACGTCCCGCTCGGCGTCCACCTCCTTGCCGAGCATCATCTTGAGCGCCTCCAGCTGGGTGGGCGACAGCGCCCCCCGGCCGGTGCCTTCCTCGCGGATCACGCCGGGCAGGAGCTGGTTGTAGAAGGTGATGCCTTCCCGGAACAGCCGGTTGAACGGCGACGGCGGCAGCTTCATCGCCGCGCGATAGGCATCCTGGAGGTGCGCCGACCGGTCCAGCTCGCTGAAGAAGCGTCCCGCCTGCGCGCGGAGCCGCCGGAACTGCCAGCCCTTGACGCCGATGATGAACCAGGAGGCGAGCGAGAAGAGGAAGGTGACGCCGAGGACGATCTTGGTCTCGATGCTCGAGGTGAGCACGAGCTGGAGCGACGTCGTCGGTACCGTCGCGTCGGCCTGGAAAAGCAGCATGGGGCTAAAGATAGAAGCCACCGTGCCTCCGCAAAGCGTCGCGCCCCGCGCGGGCTCGAGG
>JBOHSH010000043.1:0-4167 GCA_050733195.1 Gemmatimonadales bacterium | reverse complement strand
CCGGGCGCACCGCGCTGGATCAGGACGAAGCGGTCGCGCTCATGCTGGAGAAGTACGAGGTGTGCTGCGGCCTCTTTCACGGCTTCGACCGCTCGAAATGGACCACCGGGACGGCAGGGGAGCGCCTGGCGCTGCTGCCGGCGGCGCAGGAGCACGTCCTGCGACAGGAGAATGGAAAGGACCGTTGCCTGGGCACGGTGCGCGAGCTGTCGCAGGCGTTCGCCCTGGCGGTCCCGCATGAACAGGCTCTCCGGATCCGCGACGACGTCGCCTTCTTCCAGGCCGTGCAGGCGGTTCTCGCGAAGCGGGCGCCCGGTGAGGCCCGGCCGGAGGAAGCGCTCGACCTCGCCGTTCGCCAGATCATCTCGCGAGCGGTCGCCCCCGAAGGGGTGCTGGACATTTTCGCGGCGGCCGGGCTTCAGAAGCCGGATATCTCGATTCTCTCGGATCAGTTCCTCGCGGACGTGCGGGGCATGCCGCAGCGGAACCTGGCCGTGGAGCTGCTCCAGAAACTGCTGAAGGGCGAGCTGGCGGCCCGGCGCCGCAAGAACCTGGTCCAGGCGCGGTCGTTCGCCGAGCTGCTGGAGCTGACCATCCGCCGCTATCAGAATCGGGCGATCGAGGCGGCGCAGGTCATCGAGGAGCTGATCCAGCTCGCAAAGGACATGCGGGCCGCCAACGCGCGAGGAGAGGAGCTCGGCCTGTCGGAGGACGAGCTGGCTTTCTACGACGCGTTGGAGACGAACGACAGTGCGGTCAAGGTGCTCGGCGACGAGACCCTACGCGGGATCGCGCGCGAGCTGGTCGCCACAGTGCGCAACAACGTCACGATCGACTGGACCCTCCGCGAGAACGTGCGGGCCCACCTGCGCGTATTGGTGAAACGGATCCTGCGCAAGCACGGCTACCCGCCGGACAAGCAGGAGAAGGCGACGCAGACCGTGCTGGAGCAGGCGGCGCTGCTGTCGGAGGCGTGGGCGGCTTAGGGCTTGGCCTTGGCCACCAGCAGCCAACCGCCAGGGGGGACCGGCGACTCGTCAAGCATCCCCCGTGAATGCGAGCAGCCGCAGCGCGTTCGCGATCACGACGAGCGTACTGCCCTCGTGTACCACCACGGCCGGCCCGATACCGACGAATCCCGCCACCGTCGCGGCGATCAGGAGCGCGATGACCCCGAGTGAGATGAACAGATTCTGCTTGATCACCGAGCGCGCCCGGCGGCTCAGGCCGATCGCGAACGGCAGCCGGGCCAGGTCGTCCCCCATCAACGCGACGTCTGCGGTCTCCAGCGCCGCCGCGGTGCCGGCCCCGCCCATGGCGATTCCCACGCTCGCGTTCGCCAGCGCCGGGGCGTCGTTCACTCCATCGCCGACCATCGCCACCCGGCCCGATGCCGCGAGCTCCCGGATCGCGGTTACCTTGTCTTCGGGAAGCAGTCCCGCCCTTACCTCGTCGACTCCGACCGCCTGACCGATCGCGGTGCCCACGCCCGCATTGTCACCCGTGAGCATGACGAGGCGCTTGATCCCCGCCGCCCGGAGGCGCCCCAGCGTCTCTTTGGCGTTTCGCCGTGGCTCATCGGCGATGCCGATGACGCCGAGCCAGCCGCCCTCGGCAGCGCTGGCCGTGCTTCGCACCACCACCGTGGTGCGGCCGGCCTGCTCCAGCTGCATCACGGCGTCGCGGAGCGGGGAGGGTACCGGATCCTTGCCTGCGTCCTCGAACATGAGGAGCCGGCCCACTTCAATCGTGCGCCCGTCCGCCGTGCCGCGGATACCCTGGCCCGTGACTGACGCGATGTCTCCGAACTTGGGAAGCTCGAGCGACCGCGCTGATGCCGCGTTCAGGATGGCGCGCGCGAGTGGGTGCTGGGACCGCTGTTCCACTGCCGCGGTCGTCCGGAGCAGCTCTTCTTTGCCGACCCCGGATGCCGGGACCAGATCGGTCACCGCCGGCTCCCCTTTGGTAATCGTTCCGGTCTTGTCGAGCGCCAGGATCTGGATCATGCCGAGCGTCTCGAGGTGGGCGCCGCCCTTGATGAGCACGCCTTTGCGTGCCGCCTGCGCGATGCCCGCCAACACCGCGGCCGGCGTGCCCAACGCGAGTGCGCACGGCGAGGCCGCCACCAGCAGCGCCATGCCCCGGTAAAACGATTCCGACCAGGTCCACAGGCCGAGGAGCGGGGGGAGCACGATGAGGAGCGCGTCGGCCATGAGCACCAGCGGCACGAACACTCGCTCGAACCGGTCGGTGAACTGCTGGGTCGGGGCTTTCTGGGTCTCGGCCTCGGCCACGAGCTTGATCACCCGGTCGAGGGTGCGGTCTCCGATCGCGGCGGTTACCGCGATGACCAGCGCCCCTTCGCCGTTGACCGAGCCGGCGTACACGGGGTCTCCGGCCGCCTTCGCGACCGGCATGCTTTCCCCGGTGATCGGCGCCTGATTGACGCTCGATTTCCCTTCGCCGACGGTGCCGTCAACCGGGATTCGCTCGGCCGGCTTGACCACGACACGGTCCCCGGGGCGCACCGCCTCGATCCGCACCGTGGTCTCGCGCCCGTCGCGGAGCACGATCGCGCGGGACGGGGCGAGCTCGGCGAGCGCCTTGATGGCGTTCCTGGCGCGGCCCAGGGCGTAGTGCTCGAGGGCGTGACCGAGGCTGAACAGGAACAGGAGCAGCGCCCCCTCGACCCACTCGCCGAGGATTGCCGCTCCCACGGCCGCGACCACCATGAGGAGGTCGATGTTGAAGTGGAGGCGCCCGCGGCGAAGATCCTTGAGAAAGTGGCCGACGTTGTCCCGCGCGCCGAAGAAATACGCGGCGAGGTACGGCGCGAGGGATGCCGGGGGCCGCCCGCCGGCGTGCTCGACCAGCCACCCGGCGGTGAGCAGCGCGCCGGAGGTGAGGCTCCAGACCAGCTCACGGTTGCGCCGGTACCAGCTACCGGCCTCGGCGGAGGCGTCCGCTGCGGCGGCCGGTTCCGGCCTCCTTGCTTCCGTGGGAGTCGCGCCCGCCTCGCGCAGCTCCCGCTCGATAGCGCCGAGTTTCACCCGGCGCTTGTCGTATTCGATCCGGGCGACTTGCCCGGCGAGATTGACGGTCGCCGCCGTCACGCCGGGAATTTTCCGGAGCGTGGCCTCCAGCCGCAGGCCGTCGTCCTCGCTGCCCACGGCCCGGATCGGGACCAGGGCGTGGCCGAAGCGATCGGTGACGCTCGCTCCCGCCAGCTTGGCGAGCTCCGTCAATTGCGTGAGCGACAGCCGCTCCGGATCGTAGTGAAGGCAGAGCCGAGGCCCGGTCGGGGCGGGCGAATCTTCCGGGGAGCAGGGTTCGTTTCCCTCGGGCGCCGAATCTCCGGACCGAACCACGTGGGCCCGCACTACTCCATCCCGGCGCTCCAGGAGGCGGAGGAGGCGCACCACGCACTCATCCTGCAGATCCTTCACCTCAGGCAGGACCAGGGGCAAGTCGAGCCGGGTCGAGCGTTCCATGGGGTTCCCCTGAGAGGAGACGTTGCCCCCGCTCATTCCAGCGCTTTATCGCCGCGCGCACCGGTTGCGATCCGAACCGCTTCGGCAAGCGGTAGGACGAACACCTTTCCATCCCCGCCGCGCCCGGTTCGGGCCAGGGTTTCGATCCGGTGCACGACGTCTTCCACCATTCCGTCTGGAGCGGCGACGAGCAGCGCGACCTGGTCGACGAAGTCGGTCAGTTCTTCCTGGGGGACGCGGCGGTGAGGCGCCGTTTTCTCTCGGCCGAAGCCTCGACAGTCGACCACCGTCATGCCGGGAAACTCCGCGTCGCCCAGGATGCCGTCCACGATGTCGGTGACCTTGAACGGCCGGACAATCGCCACAATGAGCTTCATGAGACCTCGCTAGGATTCGACCCGTGGGCGCTCGAAGGCGCCGTAGAGGACCGGCAGCACCAGCAGAGTGAGAATGGTGGACGTCACCAGACCTCCGACGACCACGGTGGCGAGCGGGCGCTGAATCTCCGACCCAGCCCCGGAGGCGAGCAGCAGTGGCAGGAGCCCGAGACTGGCCACCAGCGCCGTCATCAGCACGGGCCGCAGCCGTAATAGCGTCCCCTGCCGGATCGCCTCCAGGAGCTCCATCCCCTCGGCCCGCAGCTGGTTGATGCAGCTCACCAGCACGACGCCGTTCA
>JBOHSH010000042.1:0-6378 GCA_050733195.1 Gemmatimonadales bacterium | reverse complement strand
GAACTATCTTGCCCCCATGCCGGCCTCCACTTCGCGCGCCCACCTCGGCATGGTCCTCGTCGCCCTCATCTGGGGCGTGAACTTCACGACGTTGAAGCTCGGCATCCGCGCGCTGGGCGTGTTGCCGTTCACGGCCTTCCGGTTCGTCCTCGCGAGCGCGGCGCTCTGGCTCCTCACCCGCCAGCTTGGCCGCGCCACGACCCTGCCGCGGCGCACCTTCTGGATTCTCGTGGGGCTCGGCGTGCTCGGGAACACGCTGTACCAGGTCCTCTTCATGACCGGCCTGTCGATGACCAGCGCCACCAACAGCGCGATGATCGTCGCCGCGTTGCCGGTGCTGGTCGCGGTGATGGGGACGGTGCTCGGGCTCGAGGAATCCAACACCGCCACCTGGATCGGCGTCGTGCTGGGCTCCGTCGGCGTTGGCCTCGTGGTGGCGGCCAAGGGCGTCCAGTTCAGCGGCGCGAGCGTGGCCGGCGACCTCATCGTGCTCGTCGCGATGCTGTGCTGGGCGGGGTATACGCTCGGGGTCCGGCAGGCCGGGTCCGGCCTCGACCCGCTTCACGTCACCTCGTTCACGACGCTGGCGGGGACGCCGGGTCTCCTGATTCTGGGTGCGCCGGGGCTGGTGCGGGCCGACTGGGCGTCGGTCGGTCTGGTGGGCTGGCTCGCCATCGCCTACGCAGCGTTCCTGGCGATCGTGGTGGCGTACTACCTGTACAACGGGAGCGTACAGGTGCTGGGATCGAGCGGGACGGCGCTCTACAACTGTCTCGTCCCACTCGTCGCCATGACGGTTGCGTGGCTGGCCCTCGACGAGCGTCCGGTGCCGCAGCAGCTGGTGGGAGGCGCCCTGGTGATCATCAGCGTGCTGGTGAGCGCCCTCGGGCCCCGGGCCCTCACCGCTCGAGACCGGGCTCGAGCCTTCCGCGACAGCCCGCGCCCCTCGGAGTGACCGTCAACGGTCAACCGTCAACTGTTTCGAGCTCCTCCAGACGGGCCATCGCTCGGCGAAGGTGGGGGATGCAGATGCTCCCGCCGACGACGAGCCCGATCGCGAACACCTCGAGGAATTCCTCGCGGGTGACACCTTCCTCCCTGCAGCGCACCACATGGTAGGTGATGCAGTCGTCGCAGCGCAGCACGAGCGAGGCGACCAGGCCGAGCATCTCCTTGGCCTTCGTGCCGAGCGCGCCGGCCTCGTACGCCCGTCCGTCGAGCGCGAAGAACCGGTTGATCGTGAGGTTTCCCGCGTTCTGGATGACCTCGTTCATCCGCTCGCGGAAGACGCGGAACTCCTGGAGCGATCCGGCCGTCTCTGACATGCGGTCCCCGGTCAACGGTCAACGGTCACCGGTCACGATTCTCTTGTACGACTCCGGATTCCACTTCGGCCGTTCGGCCGCGTTCCCCACCTCGAGGCCGAGATAGTAGACCAGCCGGAGAATCCGGGCTTCCTTCTCCGCGTCGATCTTGTCGGGCGAATCGCTCGGACGGTGATAGTCCGCGTGCACGCCGCTGAAGAAGAACAGGATCGGGACGCCCTTCCGGGCGAAATTGAAGTGGTCGGACCGGAAGTAGAAGTCCTCCGCCGGCCATTGATCGTCGATCGCGGTCATATTGAGCTCCCGATGCTCGGCGTTCACACGGTTCAGCGTGGCGCCGAGGTCCGAGTGCTCCTTGCCGATCACCGCGATCGTGTCTTTCCAGTTCCGGCCGATCATGTCCATGTTGATGTTGGCCACGATCTGGCCGACCGGCACCGGCGGGTGATCGGCGAACCAGCCGCTGCCCCAGAGACCCTGCTCCTCGCCGCTCACCGTCAGGAAAACGAGCGAGCGCTTCGGGCGCGCCCCCTGCCGGCCGTACGCTTCGGCCAGCTCGATGACCCCGGCGGTCCCCGACGCGTCGTCGTCCGCGCCGTTGCAGATGCTGTCTCCACCCATCGCCCCGCACGCGGCCATCGGCTGCCCCGTGATGCCGACGTGGTCCATGTGGGCGGAGAAGACCAGATACTCGTTCTTGAGCGTCGGGTCGGTCCCCTCGAGGATCCCCACGGTGTTGGGCGACGAGATGCTCCGGACCGTCGAATCGCGGACCGTGATCGTTCCCTCCCAGTCGGGATACGGCTGCACTACCGTGACCGGGGCCGTCTTGATTCCGGCGAATTGCTCGGCCGCCTCGGGGACCTGGCCGGTGATCGTCGACTCGAGCATGGCGATCACCGGAATGCCCCCGCTCTGATCTCCGATCGAGGTCGAGGTACGGCTGCTGCGCTGCCGCCACTGCCCGAACAGACTGTCCGACGCGGTCACGACGACGACCCCCGCCGGCTCGAGTTCGAGCAGCGTGTTCATCGTCCGGCCGTATCCCGTCGGGCTCCGGTTCCCCGCGGGAAGCACGTAGACCACCATCTTGTCCTTGAGATCGCCCGCCTTGAGGCTGTCCGGGTTCACGGCTCCGCCCAGCATGACCACGCCTCCCCGCGCGGTCGCGTTGCTCGCCCCGCCCAGCCACGTGGCCCCTTCGGCCAGCGTGGCATTCACCGCCGCGTCGCCGTCGCTCTGCCCGAACGAGGCGGACGACCGGGCCGCGATCACCCGCTTGGCGACGATCGAGAAGTTCTGCAGGTAGGTCCCGCTGTCCCCTCCCGGCTTGAGCCCGAGCCGCCGGAATTCGTCGGCCACGTACTTCGCCGTCTTGAGCAGGCCGGGGCTCGCGGTCGCGCGGCCACCCATGGAGTCGTGGGCGATGATCCCGACCCGCCGGGCCACGTCGGCCTGGGTGATGGACTCGGCTGCGAGACGGATGGTCCCCTCCTGACCAGGGAGCGCGGCCGGGCTGATCAGGGCGAGAAGAAGGGGAACGGTACGGCGTGGAGACATCGCTCGAGCTCGTTGGTTGATGATGGACGAAGCGTGTCGGGCGCAGGAGCCTTCCCGGCCTACGCCCGAGTCGCGCTGGAGTTTCAGAGAGGGAAGAATCTAACCGCTAGCCCAGCGGCGGCTTGCGCCGCTTGAGCTGGGGCTCGCCGACCGGCCTGGGCGGCGGCGCCAACGGCTTCACCGTCTTCGGAGGTGCCTTCGCGGTGGCCGGGGGAGGAGAGCTCCGGGGTGGCGCCTTGGCCTTGGGGGCGGGAGCCCCCTGTAGAGCCACGATCGCCAGAACCACCAGGGTGCCGAACATCATCTCCGGAGACGACTCGATTGAGGACACCTGGACATTTGCATGGCCAGTGCCAGCAGGCAGTGGAATCTAACGCTACGTGGCGCCGTAGTTTAGAGGAGGAGCGCCAATGCCATACGTCCCCCCTGGATGACGCGGGTGGACACTCCTGACCCCGGCACCCCTGGCTCCCTAGCACCCTGGCTCCCTGGCTCCCTATCATTCCCCCCGCATGGCCTTCGCGGGAACCTCACTCGCTGCTTCCCGGCTCGATCTCCTCGATCCGGCGGAAGTCGCACGCCTTGGCGGGCTGGAAGTCGTAACGGAGGGGATCGTCGAGGGCTTCCTGGCGGGTCTCCATCGCTCTCCCCGGCGCGGGTTTTCGGTCGAGTTCGCCGAGCACCGGATGTATCAGATGGGTGACGAGCCCCGCTATCTGGACTGGCGGCTGCTCGCCCGCAGCGACCGCCTCTACGTCAAGCAGTACGAAGAAGAGACCAACCTCCGGGCGATGCTGGTGCTCGACGCCAGCCGCTCGATGGACTGGTCGGGCGCGCCCGCCACGCGGCTGACCAAGCTCGCCTATGCGCAGCGGCTCGCCGCGGCGCTCGCGCTCGTGCTGCTGCGCCAGCGCGATGCGACCGGTCTCCTCGTCTTCGACGACGCGGTGCGGAGCATTACGCCTCCGCGCGCCCGCCTCACCCAGTGGCACACGCTGCTCCGGGCGCTCGGCCGGCTCGAGGCCGGCCGGGGCACCGCCGCCGAGAGCGCGCTGCGGCGGGTGGTCGAGCGGCTGCGGCGGCGCGGTCTCGCGGTTTTCATCTCGGATCTTCTCGTCGATCCTCCGCTCGTGCTCAAGGCGCTTCGCTTCCTGGCGCATCGGGGCCACCAGGTGCTCATTCTCCATGTCATGGATCCGGACGAGGTCTCTCTGCGGGGGCCGGCCGAGGCCCGTTACGAGGATCCCGAGACGGGAGAATCCGTGGTGCTCAGGCCGTCCGACTTCGCCGGCGCATACGCGCGGACCGTGGAACGCGCGGTGGCGGAGTGGCGCGCGGCTGCCCGCCGGGCCGGCCTGGCGTACGAGCGGGTGACCACGGACACGCCCTTCGGCCACGCGCTGCGTCAGGCGCTGGTCCGCTCGACCCGGCTGGCGTGATCGGTTTCGCCGCGCCCTGGGCGCTCGCCGGCCTCCTGGCTGCCGCGCTGCCGATCCTGCTGCACCTCTTCGCCCGGCGCGAGCCGCCGACGCTGGTGTTCCCCGCGACGCGGTACCTGGCCGAGACCGCTCGCGCGCGCCATCGCCGGCTGACGCTGCAGCACTGGCTGCTGCTGCTGGTCCGCACCCTCCTGATCGCGACGCTCGTGCTCGCCGCCGCGGGTCCCACCTGGCCCGGCGCGGGAGCAGGCGCCCATGCCCCCGCCGCGCTCGCGATCGTGCTCGACAACTCGCTGTCGAGTGCCGCCACCGCCGGCGGGACGCCGGTCATCGACCGGCTCAAGGCAGTGGCGCGCGCCGCGCTCGACCAGGCAACGCCGCAGGACGCGCTCTGGCTCGTGACGGCCGACGGCTCTCCGCGGATGGGAAGTCGCGAGGACCTGCGCACCGAGATCGGTCGGATCGAGCCGAGTCCGGCGCGACTCGACCTGGGCCGAGCCATCCAGGCCGCCCGCGACGCGATGGCCGGCGACCCGAGACCGCAGTCGGTCCTCCTCGCGAGCGATCTCCAGGCGACCGCGCTCGGCGCCGCCGAGGGGCGCGGTCCGGTCACGGTCGCCCGGATCGAGCACGCGCCGGTGGGGAATCTCGGGCTTTCCGCGCTGGATCCCGGACGGCAGCCCTGGGGTCCGGAAGGCGGCGCCCTCGCGATCGGCGTCGGCGGCAACGGCGACTCGGCGCGGACCGCGGCGCTCACGGTGCGCATCGGCGGCCGGGCGCCCCGCCAGCAGCTGGTCCGGGGGGGCGCCACCGCGACCTCGCAGAGTGGAGCCCTCCCTCCGGGATGGTGGCTGGCCGCGGCGGAGCTCGAGGCCGACGAGCTCCGGCTCGACGATCGCCGGGAGACGGTGGTCCGCGTGGTGCCGCCCGCCTCGGTCTCCTGGTCGGCGGAGGACCGCTTCCTCGCCACCGCCCTCGACGTCCTGCTGCAGAACCGCCGGATCGTGCGGGGCGCCGACCTCAGCATCGGTCTTCTCGGGGCCCGCCGCTCCATCGTGCTGCCCCCCGCGGATCCGGCCCGGGTCGGCGCCCAGAACCGCGCCCTCGCGGCCCGGGGCATTCCCTGGCGCTTCGGAGATGCGGTGGCCGCGCCGCTCCTCACGGACAGCTCCGCGGTCATCGGCCGGCATCGCGTGTTACGCCGGCATCCGCTCGTCCCCTCCGGCGGCGCGCCCTCCGGCGTGCTGGTGACCGCCGCCGGCGCGCCGTGGGTCGTGCGCTCGGGCGACGTGGTGCTCGTCGGCAGCCGGCTCGATCCGGACTGGACCGACCTCCCGCTGGCCGCGGGCTTCGTCCCCTTCGTGGACTTCCTCGTGAACCGCGCCGCGCGGGGCGAGCTCACGATCGCGTCGGCGACGCCGGGGGAGCCGGTGCTCCTGCCCGACGCGGCGACCGCGATCGGACGCGCGGGGCGGCGTCGCGACATCGAGGGCGGGGCCGCGCTGCGAACGATGGAGACCGGCGTGCACTTCGTGCTGGCCGGACGCGACACGATCGGCGCGGTGGCGGTGAGCCCCGACCCGCGGGAGTCGGATCTCGCCCCGGCGGACGACGGCGCGATCCGCGGCCTCTGGCCGGGCGCGACGATCGTGTCCGCGTCCCGCGCCCCGCGCACGGCGTTCGCCGCCGGGGGGCGGACCGACCTGCGCGGCTCGTTTCTCTGGCTCGCGGCCTTGCTCGCCCTCGCCGACGCGACCCTCGCGGGGACGCGCCGGCGCCCCTCGCGGTGATCCCGGTTCTCCCCGAGGCGTTCGAGCGGACGCCGTTCGCCGTCGACCTTCCCGACCGCCTCCCCGCGCCGGGCGGCGCGCTCCGGCTCGACGGCCTTCCCGGCTCGAGCCCCGGGCTCACGATCGCCTGGCTCGCCGCCCGCCTGCCGCAACGTCTGTTCACCGTGATCGCGACGACGCCGGCGGACGCGGAGCGGTGGCTCGCCGACCTCCTGAGCCTCACCGAGCTTCCCGTCGCGCTCTACCCCCAGCGCGAGGCGCTGG
>JBOHSH010000041.1:0-15830 GCA_050733195.1 Gemmatimonadales bacterium | reverse complement strand
CTTCGCCTGGGGCTGGCCGCCGAGCAGCCGGTCAAGCTCTCGATCCTTCGAATCGAGAACCGGGGTGACCGGGAACGCCGGCTCCGGATCACCGCCTACACCGAGTGGACCCTGGGCGTCCTGCGGGAGCACACCCAGCACCAGGTTCGCACCGCCTTCGACTCCGCACGGAGCGCCGTGCTCGCCTGGAATACCTTCGATCCGCTCTTCGCCGGACAGGTGGCCTTCTCCGCGATGACGGGCCGCGTGACCGAGCACACCGCCGATCGCCGCGAGTTCCTCGGCCGGAACGGCGATGTTGCGTCACCCGCCGGGCTCGAAGCGAAGCTCGGTGGGACGACCGGGGCGGGTCTCGATCCTTGCGCCGTCCTTCGGACGGAGGTCGCGATCGCCGCCGGCGGGAGCGTCGAGGTCGCTGTGCTGCTCGGCGCCGCAGAGGGCGCGGAGGCCGCGCGGCGCCTGATCGACGAGTACCGCGATCCGGCCCGCGCCGCGGACGAGCTGGCGCGCGCGGTCCGAGCCTGGGAGGACCGCCTCGGGGTGATCGAGGTCCGCACGCCCGATCCCGCGTTCGACGTCATGCTCAACCGCTGGTCGCTGTATCAGGCGCTCGCCTGCCGGATGTGGGGACGCACGGCGGTCTACCAGAGCAGCGGCGGCTACGGCTTTCGCGATCAGCTCCAGGACGTCATGGCGTTCGTCTACGCGGAGCCGGCGCTGGCCCGGGAGCACGTCCTGCGCGCCGCCTCGCGGCAGTTCAGCGAAGGCGACGTGCAGCACTGGTGGCACCCCGAGAGCGGGCGCGGGGTGCGGACCAGGTTCTCCGATGACCTGGCCTGGCTCCCGTTCGTCGCGGAGCACTATGTCCGCGTGACGGGCGACGGGACGGTCCTCGACGAGATCGTCCCCTATCTCGCGATGCGCACCCTCGAGCCGGGGGAGCACGAGATCCACGACGTCCCCGCCGAGTCGCGGGAGTCCGGGACCGTGTACGAGCACTGTCTCCGGGCGCTCCGTCGCGCCTGCACCGCGGGCGAACGCGGCCTTCCGCTGATCGGCGAGGGCGACTGGAACGACGGGATGAACCGCGTGGGAATCGAGGGCCGGGGGGAGAGCGTCTGGCTGGCGTGGTTCCTCGTCGCCACGCTGAGAGCCTTCGCCCGGCTGGCGGAAGACCGCGGCGACCCGGAAGCCGCGGAGCTGCGCGCGCGGGCCGACGCCTACGTCGAGGCCATCGAGACGCACGCGTGGGACGGGGCGTGGTATCGCCGCGCCTGGTACGACGACGGTGCTCCGCTCGGCTCCGCGGAGAGCGACGAATGCCGCATCGATGCGATCGCCCAGACCTGGAGTGTCATCTCCGGCGCCGGACGGCCGGACCGGCGGGTGCGGGCGATGCAGTCGTTCGAAGAGCAGCTGGTGCGGAACGACGCCCGGCTGTTGCTCCTGCTCGCTCCACCGTTCGACCGGTCGCCGAAGGATCCCGGCTACATCAAGGGCTACGTCCCGGGCGTGCGGGAGAACGGCGCGCAGTACACGCACGCCGCGCTGTGGGGCGTGCTCGCCACCGCGCTCCAGGGCGACGGAAAGCGCGCCTTCGAGCTCTTCCAGATGCAGAACCCCCTGATGCGGACCCGGACGCCGGACGAGGTCGCCACCTACCGGGTCGAGCCGTACGTCGTCGCGGCCGACATCTATTCCGCGAGCCACCAGCTCGGCCGCGGCGGCTGGACCTGGTATACCGGGTCGGCGAGCTGGATGTATCGCGTGGGACTCGAGGGACTGCTGGGGTTCACCCGGCAGGCAGACACGCTCGTCTTCGAGCCGCGCGTCCCTCCCGACTGGCCCGCCTTCGAGGTGCGCTACCGGTTCGGCGGCAGCCGCTACCGGATTCGGGTGGAGCGGCCGGCGAGCGTCCGCCCCGACTCGGCGGAGGTGATCGTCGACGGAGCGCGCCTCGAACGGCCGGTCATCCGGCTCGTGGACGACGGCGCCGAGCACGAGGTGATCGTTCGGCCCGGGCCACAAAACGGCGAGGACCGGTGAGCCCGAGGGCCCACCGGTCCACCGATCACCGGTCAACCGTCAACCGTCACCGGCTACCGCTCCACAGCTTCACCTGCTGGCGGAACAGCTCCGCGAACTCCGCCAGGTCCACGCGGCGGGAGCTGGTCGAGTCGATAACCACCGCACCCAGCCTGGCGGCGTTGGCGCGCGCCTTGGCGTAGCCGCTGTCGGCCTTGACCGCGCTCTCGTACGCGGCCTTCGCCTGCTCGAAGTCGCCCACCAGCTCGAGCACCATCCCGAGGTTGTTCTGGAACACCGGCGACGTGGGGCGAAGCTCCACCGCGCGGGCGAGCGGGCCGACGGCCGAGCCGGGATCCTGCTGGTCGAGATACAGCATCCCGAGGTTGTTCATCGCCCAGACATCGCGCTCGTTGCTGCCGAGCGCCTGGCGATACGCCGCCACGGCCGAGTCGATGTTGCCGAGCCGGTGATGCGCCCGGGCCACCAGGCGGATCACGTCGCCCGAGGTGGAGTCGATCGCCCGTGCCGCGTTGACGCGCTCCAGGGCTTCCGCGTTCCTGCCGAGATCCATGAGCACGCGGCTCGAGTTGAGCAGGCTCTTCACGTGCGTCGGGTCCTTGCCGATGGCGGTGTCGAACGCGCGCTCCGCGCCGAGCAGGTCCCCGCTCTTCCAGGCCGAGAGCCCCAGCATGTACCAGCCGAACCCGTTCTCGGGCTTCCGCTCGACGTAGGCCTCGAACAGCCGCTTCGCCTCCGGGTACTTCCCTTCCTTGAACACCGCCTCCGCCTCCTCGAAGGTCACCGTCCGGGAGATCGTTCCGCCCAGCTCGGTCGTTACCGTCGGACCGCTCGCCGGGGTCACCGAGACGGCCGGCGAAGTGGACGGCGCGGCGCTCACCTCGTCCGTCCTGGTGTCCTTGCCGCCGCAGGCCGCGAGCATGAGCGTCGTGAGCGACGCCGCGATCCAGTGCGGACGATGGTTGGGGAACAGCGCTGCGCGAATCATGGTCTCCTCCTCATAGGGGCGCCCGGTCGACGTAGGTGTCGCCGGGGTCGACGAGGAGAAGAGCAACCGCGGGACCGGACGGAGCCGATCCCGCCCGAATTGACGATCTCGTTGGCTGACGATGACTTGGATGAACCAGGAATCCGGTCAGAATTCGATATGGTGTCCCTCCGGACACCTTCGGAGCAGACTGGCGTGTCCGTCCAGCTCCCTAGCCCCTAGCCCCTAGCCCCTAGCTCCCTAGCTCCCTCGCTTCACCCCGAGCCGCCGCATGATCTTGAGCAGGCTCGCATGATCCGCGAGACCGAGCGCTTCCGCCGTCCGCGTGATCTGCCAGTCGTGCCGCTCGAGCGCCGCGAGGATGATTCCCCGCTCGGCTTCGGCCTTGAGCTCCTGAAACGTGCCACCCCCGGCCCCTGAGGGTTCCGTCTCACCGAGAATCTCGGGCGGAACGTGCTCGGCCCGGATCGTCTCGCCGTCGGACAGCACGACCATTCGTTCGACGGCGTTCCGCAGCTCCCGGAGGTTGTTGCGCCGCCAGTCGTAGGCGACGAGCCGCTCCCGGGCGTCGCCCGAGAGCGTTCGGGGGAGCACGCCGTAGCGGCGGCACGTCTCCTCCAGGAATCGCTGCGCCAGCAGGGCGATGTCCTCCCGTCGCTCGCGGAGCGGAGGCACGGTGACGACGTGGACATTGAGGCGGTAGAGCAGATCCTCCCGGAAGGTCCCCCGCCGCACCAGATCGTCGGGATCGCGGTTGGTGGCCGCGACGACGCGCACGTCCACTGACACCGGCTTCGTCGCGCCGACGCGCTGGACCTCCCGCTGCTCGAGCGCGCGCAGCAGCTTGGCCTGTGCCGGGGGCGGGAGGTCACCCACCTCGTCGAGAAGGAGCGTACCGCCGCTCGCCGCCTCGAACGCGCCCTTCCGCTGGGCGATGGCGCCCGTGAACGCCCCGCGCTCGTGCCCGAACAGCTCGCTCTCGACGAGCTGCTCCGGGAGGGCCGCGCAGTTGATCGCGACGAAGGCGCCGGCCGGGTGGGGCCCCAGCCGGTGGAGCTCCCGCGCGACGAGCTCCTTCCCCGTCCCGCTCTCGCCCAGGATGAGCACCGGGCTCGGCACCGGAGCCACGCGCGCGATCGTCTCCCGGAGCTTCGTCATCGGCTCGCTCCAGCCCAGCAGCGTGCTCTCGCCCAGACGCCGCTGCAGCGCGAAGACCTCCTGCCGCAGGCGGTAGCGCTCGACCGCTCCCAGGACCTCCTGCGCCACGCGCTCCATCGGCTCGGCTTTGTCGATGAACCCCGCCGCGCCGAGCCGCACCGCTTCGATGCAGCGATCGTAGTCGCCCGTTCCGGTGTAGACGATCACCGGCACGTCGAAGCCGCGATGCTTCACGCGGCGGAGCACCTCGAAGCCGTCCAGGCCCGGCATCTCGAGATCCAGGATGACGCAATCGGGGCGGTCCCGCTCGAGGATCTCGAGCGCCGCCTCTCCCGAGCCGGCGACCAGCACTTCGTGGCCGCCCAGACGCCGCAGGTCATAGGCGTACTGCTCCGCGAGGGAGACGAGGTCGTCGACCACGAGGATTCGGCTCACGCGGCGGGAATCTCCACGATGAAGGTGCTGCCGGCGCCGGGCCGGGTCTCGACCCGGAGCGTGCCGCCGAGATCGCCGACCAGCCGCCGGACCACGGAGAGGCCCAGTCCCGTGCCCTCGGGCTTGGTTGTGTGAAAGTCCACGAAGGCCCGGGACAGCTCCTCTTCCGTCATTCCACGGCCCGTGTCCGCCACCGACATCCGCACCCGCTTTTCCTTCCCGTCGGGCAGTGGCTCCGCCGTCAGCGTCACCCGCCCGGGACGGCCCTCCAGCGCCTCCACGGCGTTGCGCACCAGGTTCTCCGCGATGCGCCTGAGGGCTACGGTGTCGCCGCGCACCGGTGGAAGCCCGGACGGCACGCGCGTCTCGACGGTCACGCCGTCGGCCGCCGCGCCCCGGGCGATCTCGCGGAGGAGCCCGCCGAGATCGGCGCTGCCCCGATTCGGCTCCGGGGCGAGGCGTGCATAGTTCCGCGCGAGGCCTTCGAGGTACGCCACGCTCGATTCCAGCGTCTCCCGCCGCTCGGCGAATACGGCAGCGAGACGGTCGGGGTGATCGCGCGCGGTGGTCGCCAGATGCCGGAGCACGTGCCGGATGGGAGCGAGCCCGTTCTTCACGTCGTGATTGATCTGCCGGGCGAGGTCTCCGGTGGCGGCACGACGCTCGGCGTCCCGGAGGCGCGCCGTTCCAGTCCTCAGTCGTCCGGCCAGCTCATCGAGGAGATTCGCCAGCGCGCCGATCTCGTCGCTCCGGTCGGAGCCGAACTCCACGTCGAGGCGGTTCAGGTCCAGCCGGCCGGTCTTCTCCGCCAGCTCGGCCAGCGGCCGGGAGACGCGCGACGCCAGGACGAGCGCGAGCACGCCCGCGAGCATCAGCGTGAGAGCGGCCGCGATCGCGAGCCAGCGGTCGAGGCTCCGGGTCACGGCGGCGACGGCATCCCGGTTCGGCACGACCAGGAGCGCAGCCGAGCCGGTGCCTCCCCCGGGACGAGCGTCGTGGAGCCGGAGCTCGATGCTCGCGGCTCCTGCGTCACGTCCCGCGGGCGGGCCGCCGAGCGCCAGCGAGACCGACAGGTCATCGCCCGGGACCATGGCCGCGGCCCTCGCGGAGTCGAATTCCACCCCGCCCACGACGTAGTACCGCCGATCGCCGAGCGTGAGCGAGTCCACGGACGAGAGGGCGAGCACTTCACCCTCGGGCTCGGGAAAACGCACCAGCGCCACCTTCTGCGGCGCCGTCGCCAGTGCCGACACGGACGCGGGGTCCAGCCGGTCGAATTCGTTCCGGAAATGCCCGGAGCTGAGCACCCGTCCCGACGCGTCGTGCACGCGCAACGCCGCGAGTCCGCCGGTTCGCATCGCCTCGCCCGCCCAGTCGAGGAGCCACCGGCGATCGCCGTCGTCACCCGCGCGCGCGGCGAGCCGGAAGCGGTTGTCCGCCGCCAGTCCCGCCGCGAGCGTGCGGAGCCGGCGCCGGAGGCTCAAGCCCTCCGCGCTGAGATCGGACCGCAGCACGGCCACCAGGGCCTCGACCCTGCCGAGCGCCTGTCGCTCCAGTCGGGTGGACATCTCGCGCCGCACGCCGACGCCGAGGACGGCCAGCGGAAGGACCGCCGCGACGGCGAGTGCGAGCCCGACCTGAGTGCGGAACGTCACCGGACCGCTCCGGCGAGGAAGCGGATCCCCCCGTCACCCAGAAGGAGAAAAGCCGGCGTGCCGGGGCGGACGATGGCGGTGTTCCTCGCTTCCACGACCGGCACGATGGTCCACGCCGGGGCCAGACGATCGCACGGCGGCTCATCGGGCTCCATCCGGACGACAAACGCGGCCGCAGAGCCCAGTGCGAGTGCGGAATCGAAGGCCGCCGCGCCGTAGACCAGCACCTGCGAGAGTCCGGGCGGATTGAGCGCGACCAGCCGATCGGCGATGTCCCGCGCGATCGGATCACCACCCGCCACGCCGATGGCGGCGGCTCGGCTAACGGGGCCCGAGCCGGACCCCGGGCAACCGGCCTCGGAGAGCACCGTGTCGGCGGCCGGGCGCGTCTCGGCGCGAATCGCGTCTCTGGCGAGCCCCGCCTTGAGCCCGGGCGTCAACTCGATCGGCCGGGCGCCTGGGGGAAAAGCCAGGATGTATCGGGCCGCCCAGGCGAGCGGCACCAGCCGGAGATCGCCCCGTCGCCTCGCGTAGTCGAGCGCGGTGGGATCGGCGGTCACGACAACGTCGATGCCTCGATCGAGCAGATCTCGCGGATCGCCGTCACCTGCTCCTTCGACGACGAGAACCGGACCATGAATCGCCGAATCCGCCGGCACGAGCAGGGTCGAGGACCCGGTCACGGCCCGAAACGCCGGCAGCGGCACGACGCGGGCGGTCCCGAGACAGTCGACCGCCGGTAGCTGGTCAGCCAGGTGCGCCGCGACGAAACGCTCACGGTCTCCCCCCGGCAGAGCGACCCGGATCGTATCGTGAGACTTCTCTTCCCCGAACACGATGAGGCAGGGATCGGGCTCCGGATTGGGCTCCGGTGCCGCCGGGGGCTTCCCCCCGCATGCCGCGGCCAGCCCGGCTAGAAGGAGGGGTCTCGACAGAGAAGGGCGCATGCTGGGCCCCGAAATCTAGTTCCCGCCGGCCATCCCCCGTCCCCATTCCGCTTGCGGGCAGGTCGGCAGGCGGTAATTTCGCTCGGCCCACCGACGAAGGCGAAACATGCCGCTCAGGGAAACCCTCAATCAACTCGCGAAGACGATCCAGATTTCACGGGCCGGCCCACCCCTGTCCGAGCCGGGTGAGCCGGTAATCGTGCAGCTCGTACCCACCACCGCCGAGCTGACCGCGCTCGATCCCTTGCAGACCGTCGCCGGACTCGACCTCCCACCCGAGCTGTTCGCCGCAATCCCCACCTCGCTTGCCGGCAACCTCACCGGATCCATCTCCGGCGGTGCCCTCGGGCCGGCGACTCTCTCGGGGACCCTCGACGGGATTCTCGGCGGCAACGTCCTCCCGGGAGATCCCGTCACGCTGCCGGTCAGCCTTCCGATCCGGATTCCGGTGTCCATCGCGGTGAGCTGGACCGTCACCCGCGAAGGCGAGACCGTTGAGCTCTCGCCGGACGAGTGCGTGCGACTCGACCGTCCGGAGGCGCCGCTCGGTGCCGGGTTCCTGCTCGCCCCGCCGATCGTGGAGCTCGTCAGCGGCGTGGATCCCGACAGTCCGCAGCACGTCGACTATGCGATCGGCGCGCGGATCGTGCTCGACACCGGCATTCCCGATCCCGCCGATCCCTCGAAGACGATCGCCAGCGATCCCGTCGTCCTGGTTCCGTTGCGCGTGGCGGTGCCGTCGCTGGCGGTTCCCACGGTCGCTGCCTTCTTCATCCACAAGCATTTCGCCCCCTGGGACGTGGAGGAAGGCGTGGGCGCGGCCCTGGTTGCGACGCCCGCGAATTCCCCGCTCAAGGGGCTCGAAGACCTGCTCGGCTACCTCAGGGTGCTGGAGCCGGTCGTCCACAAGCTTCGCGTCATCGGACGCTTCGCGGCGTATCTCGCCGGAATCAGGCTCCTCGCGAGCGCGATGTCCTCTCATCCCCACATCCGGTTCGTCAGCCGGGATGAGATCCCCAACCTGAACCGGATCAAGCTGATCGACGTCGACCGCGAGTACGAGGTGGCCGGGCTTCCCATTCCGGGAACCGACGTGGGGAACGACGTCGAGGCCGAGGACGTGCTGAGCTCGCTCCTGCTCATCGGACCCCCGCCGGTTCCGGTCAGGGGGAGGCGCCCGCCCCAGATGCCGTCCCGCCTGGCTCGCGGGAAGAAGGACGGCGGGCTCGTCCCTGTCTCGTTCCGCTGCCGCGCCCTGCACTGCTACAACCGCCGGGACTTCAGGACCGGAAGAGGACACATGGTGGTGCGCGTCGGCGTCGAGATGTGCACTCTGATCGCCGATAGCCACCGGATTCACAACGACGTCGACGCCGAATGGGCATCGGTCCCGCCGGGCCGGATCGATGTGCGGGTGAATGCTCCCGGGCCCATCGAGGTCCCGGAGAATGCCGGCGACTTCGTCGAGTCGCTCCTCGCCGTCGAGGCGCGCAGGGACGGCTTTGGGGACCGGCTCTCCTCCGTTCGGTTCGGCGTCACCACCGTCACGACCGGAACCCTGCCGCCCCTTCCGGGTCGTGGCCGCCGGCGCCGGCCGGCAAGGAGATCGCGACGCTGAAACGTTGAAACGGCGACGACAACGACGTTCCGCAGTGAAACCGCGTCCCCGGCCGCCTCGTAGGCTAACGCGATGCTCCGGCTCGTTCTTGCCCTGCTGCAGGCCCCGATTCCGGGGGACAGCTACGCCGACGCCGCTACGGCCGATCTCGTCGCTCGCGCCCGCGGCGCCCGGGAGCGCAACGAGCGACTGGTCACCGCGTATACCGCCACCGTCAGCCAGCGGATGGGAGTCGGGATCCGGGCTCTCTCCCGGGACCGGATGCTGTTCCACGAGGAGCTGACCGCCGACATCTCCTGGAAGCGCGATGCGCCGAGCACCATCACGGTGACGGGGGCCCGCCGGGGCATCCCGATCGCAAAGCGCAAGCAGGAAGTCCCCGGCGACCTCGACGACAGCGTGGAGTGGCTGGTCGTCAACCCGGGAAACGACTATCTCGCCGCGCTCGGCGACGATACCGAGGGATTCGTCTACCCCATGCGCGACGGGGGCGAGCGCGACTATCGCTTCGCCGCCGGCGACACCACGACCATCACCCTCGCCTCGGGAAAGCGGATCCGGCTCCTCGAGCTCCGCATCACGCCGCGCCGCGCCGACTGGCAGCTCATGTCGGGATCGCTCTGGTTCGACGCCGACAGCTACGGCCTCGTCCGCGCCGTGTTCCGTCCCGCCCGCCCCTACGAGTACCGCCGCGACAGCGACGAGGAAGACCGCGAGGGCGTGCCCTCATGGGTGAACGCGAAAGCCGAGATCAAGTACATCACTCTCGAGTACGCGCTGTACGAGGATCGCTGGTGGATGCTGCGGTACGCCGCGCTCGACGCCGTCGGGTCGATGGGCAAGTGGCTCGGCGTGCCGGTCCGCTTCGAGCGGGTCTACGCCGACTACGAGGTCGAAGGGGGGACGCCCCGCCCGGCGGGCAGCACCTTCCGGGCGGCCGGAACGATCCGGATCCGCGAGCGCGACAGCGCGAACGCGGAGGACGGGGAGTGGCGCGCATGGGAGGCACGGCGCGACAGCGTCCGGCGGGAACGGAGAGCCTGCCTCGAGAAGGCCGAGAATCGTGGGCATAGGCGGGACTGCTGGAGGAGGAGCGACCGGGCCGACACGAGCCTGGTCGTCGTGGTGCCGGCCGACACGCTCTCGCTGCTCACGAGCGAGACCCTGGGCCCGCCGATCCTCGAGATGGGCGACCTCATCACCGAATCGGAGCTCCGCGACCTCGCCGACGCCATCAAGCACATGCCGGGCGCGCCGCGCGAGAACCGGCTCGAGCTCCCCCGGGAGCTGAGCGCCGTCCTCCAGCACGCGCGATACAACCGGGTCGAGGGCCTCTCGCTCGGCCTGTCGGGAACGCTCCAGCTCGGCGCCGTCACGGTGGACGGCTTGGGACGCATCGGCTTCGCCGACGGCGAGCCGCGTGGGGAGCTGGGCCTCTCGACGACGAGCGGCGCCACGCGCTTCCGGCTCGGAGCCTACCGGCGCCTGGCCGCGGTGAACCCGGATACGAAGCCGTTCGGAATCGTGAACAGCGTGTGGGGGATCATCGGCCAGCGGGACGACGGCGACTACTTCCGCTCGTTGGGCGTCGAGCTCACGGGCGAGAACTCCGTGAGCGGCTGGTGGAGCTGGCGGGTGTTCGCCGAACGCCAGCGCGAGGCCCGCGTCGAGACCGACTTCGGTCTCCCGCACCTCTTCGACGGCGATCACGTCTTCCGTCCCAACATCCTGGCCGACACCGCCGATCAGGTCGGGGGCTCGGTGACCCTGCGCGGCAACGAGCCGCTCTCGGAGTGGCTCCAGCTGGGCGGCGAGACCACGATCGAAGCGTCGGCGGGAGACTTCGAGTTCGGGCGCGGCGCGGCGACCGTCCGCGCGATCATCACGCCGCGGTCGTTTCCCGCGATTGCCTTCGAGGCGGCGGCCGGGACCAGCCACGGGACGGTGCCGGTGCAGGGCCGCTTCTACCTCGGCGGACCCGCCACCCTCCGTGGCTACACCGGCGCCGTGATCGCCGGCGAATCCTTCTGGCGGGGACGGATCGAAGTCGGCAACAGCTTCCCGGGCGCGCGACTCACGGCGTTCAGCGACGTCGGCTGGGCGGGCCCGCGCGCCGTCTTCTGGAGCGGGCGCCCGCTGATCGGGAGCGGGGTCGGCGCCAGCTTCTTCGACGGGCTGGTGCGGTTCGACGTCGCGCGCGCCCTGCGCTCACCCACGGGCTGGCGCTTCGATCTCTACTTCGACGGCCGCCTGTAGGATCCGCTCGCGAGAATCCGGCTCCGGTTCCTCCGCAGGAGCGCACGGGCCTGGGCAAACGAGAGCTTCTCGAGCGCCTCGTTGAAGGTGCACCAGCAGTGGGTGCGGCCCTCACGGTCCTTGGCCTTGTTGAGTGCCCGGACCAGATAGGACCGCACGACGATGCGCCGCTTGCCGTATCGGTAGGAGAACTGCCCGAGGTGCTCGAGCAGTTGTCCCTTCACCCCCGCCTCCTCCCTGACCTCCCGAAGCGCCGCCTCCGACGGCCGCTCTCCCGGATCGATGTTGCCCTTGGGAATGACCCATTGCCGGGGCTTGCGACGCGTGGTGACGAGAAGGACGTGGACGGATCCGCGGGCGCCCCGCGTGACGATGCCTCCGGCCTGGCGGACGAGACGTCGGGCCACTCGGGCTCCGGGAGCGGACCCGGACAAGGTGGCGGAACGGCGCCGCCGGTGGTAGTCCCCTCCCCGGCTCTACCGAGTAGGTTCATCGGGAACTCCACGGCTTTCCATCATGACCGACGCGCCCTCGCTCCCTGCCTGGCTCAGGCTCGCTCCCGCCGTCATCGTGCTCTGGGTCGTGGTGAGCTGGCCTGTCGGGCTCTGGCTCGACCCGGATCGCCTGACCAGGCCGGGCGAGCTCGAGTATCTGCTGGCTGACGTCGGAATCCTGCTGCCGTTGAGCCTGGCGGTGCTGGTCGCGAGACGGCGGGGCTCCGCCTCCGCGTCCGGCCTCCTGGCGGCCATGCTCGGGGCGCTGGCCTACGACGTCGCGCACTTCGGTGTTCGCACCGTCAGGGAGACGAGCGGCGCCGCGCGAGCCGGCGTCGTGGCGGCCCTCGTCCTGCTGCTGGCGCTGATCGCCCGGGGACTCGGGATCCTGCTCTGGAGATCGCTTCAGGAAACGCCCAGCACGCGCCGCAGATAGGGAGTCATGAGCTTTCCCCCGGGGTCGAGCCGGGCCCGCACGGCCTGAAACGCGCCCCACTCCGGGTAGAGCGGCTCGAGCTCCGCGGCGGCGAGCGAGTGCAGCTTGCCCCAGTGCGGCCGTCCTCCGAGATCGCGAAGCAGCGGCTCCACACCGCTGAAGTACGGGGTGTAGTCGACGCGGGCGTCCTGGTGCACCGACAGCACGGCCGAGTCGCGGCCGTAAAACGGGCTCAGCGGGATGTCGTCCGCCGCCACGTAGCGGTACTCGATCGGGAAGAGCACCGGGGTGCGATGGCCCCGCACGAACTTGCGGATGGCACGTATCGCGTCGGGGCCGCGCTCCGCCGGAACCGCGTATTCCATCTCGTTCGCCTTCACCGTCCGGCCGGTCGCGAGCACGCGGTAGCTCCAGTCGATGTAGGGAGGCTCGCCGGCGGCCTTCGCGACGACCCTGGAGAGACCCGGCCGCAGTCCCGCCAGGCCCGGCAGCCTGGTGAGCCCCGCGACGGCCCCGAAGAAGAGATTGTCCACGACGGCCTCGCTGATCCACCGGCGGAGCGGGCGGTCGTTGGGCGCCTGGTCGGTGTCGTCCATCGTCCTCTGGCCGATGACGTCGGCGTGCGGGAACCACCAGCATTCCAGGCGGCGATGCTTGCGCACGAGCTCCGGAAGGGCCTCGAGCGTGGCCTCGAGCGGCTGGACCCGGGTCTGGTCGAGAATCCGGTAGGCGGGGCGAACGTCCAGGGTGACGGTGCTGACGGCGCCGAAGCACCCCAGGTTGAGCCGGGCGGCGCGGAGGACGTCCGGCTCGCGCGTGGCGTCGCACTCCAGGATGCTTCCGTCGACGAGCACCAGACGCAGGCCTGCGATCCCGCTCGACAGACATCCGAGAGTGATGCCGGTGCCGTGCGTGGCCGTCGCGAGCGCGCCGGCCAGGGCCTGGTAATCGACGTCGCCCTGGTTCAGCAGGGAGAGACCCTGATCGCGCAGCGGGGCGCCCAGCGTGAAGAGCCTGGTGCCCCCGCGGATGACGGCCCGCCGGGATGCCGGGTCGATCGAGACGATGCCCTGCAGGTTGTCGAGCGAGACGATCGTACCCGTCGTCTCGACCAGCGGCGTGTAGGAGTGGCCCGAGCCCACGATCCGGATCGGAAGATCTCCGCCCCTCGCGCCGGCCAGAAGCTCGGCGAGCGCCGCCTCGCTCTCGGGACGGACGATCCGGGCGGGTGTGCAACGGACCGATCCGGACCAGTTGCGCCAGCTGGCCATGGCAGTCCCCCATTCTGCTTTTGAGGTGGACCGACTCAATCTCGGTACGGGTCGAGCTCGTTCGCCCCGGCCATCACGACGATGAGAGGCCGGAGGACGTGGATGACCTCGATCGTCGGCCCCTGCGCCTCGAGCACGCGGCCGAGCCGCCGGTAGGCGTGCGGGCTTTCGTCGAGGCCGCCGCCGCGGAGCACCACGCCCTTCCGGGTCACCCATTCCCGCATCATCTCCGGGGTCACCCGACCCGGTGTAATGATGCGTCCGGTTCTCCGGTTGCGCTTCCCCGCGGCCTGGGTGCGGCTCATGATCCGGCCGGCGCCGTGCACCGTGGAGAAGAGCGCGTCCCGCTGGAGCGCGGTCACCGCGGGGTCGGCCGATACGGCGCCGCGCACGATCACCGCGTCGTCACCCATGCTTCCGCCGACGAATCCCGTCTGCCCCGGAAACGCCGGCGTCGCGCCCTTCCGCACCACGACGAGATCCTCGCCGTCGTGCCGCTCCTTCCAGGCGAAGTTGTGATGGTTGTGGACCAGCTCGCGCTCCTCTCCGCCCAGCATCGAGACCACCTTGCGCGCCACCCATTCCCGGCCGGCGTAGGCATAGCGGCCCGCCAGCTCCATCAGGTGCCAGTAGTCGTGCCCGAGCGGCTGGTCGAGCGGCAGCAGGACTTCCGCCTCGGGAGCCCGTTCGCCCCAGGCTTTCCCCTGGGACATCGCGATGAAGCTCGAAGCGACCGTGTGTCCGAGCCCCCGGCTTCCGAAGTGCACCCCCACCCAGAGAACACCGGTCTCGTCGGCGAAGACGTCCACGTAGTGGTTCCCGCTGCCCACGGTGCCGAGCTGGTCGCGCGCCTTCGCCTGGAGCGCCTGGCGGTGCTGCGCCGGGATCGCGGACCAGGCCGGCTCGTCGAAGAGGGGATGGTCCACCGGGGCGTCGTCGGCACGGTTCCGCCGCCCGATGCCGAAGCTCACCGTGCCGGCGATCTCGTCCGCGAGCTGGACGATGGCGCGCGCCCGCTCCGTGTCGGTCCGGCCGAGATCCTGGTCCGTGAGGCTGGTCCGGATCGCCGCGTTGCCGCAGGCGATGTCGAAACCCACGCCGACCGGCGAGACCCGGTTCTCGTACGCGGCGACACCCCCGATCGGCATCACGTAGCCCACATGGCCGTCGGCCATGAGCGCGACCTTCCTGGCGCGCTCCGCTACCCTCGCGAGCTGGACCTGGGTGTTCTCGTCGTGGGTTCCGAAGATCCGCATGCCCTGCTCCTGCTCAAACCGGCAGTTCGGTGCATACTTGGGGACGAGCTTCCCGTTGCCAGGACTCACCCCCGGCCGGCCCCACCCGGCGAGGAGAATCCATGACCCGGAGCACGAGCCGCTTCTGGTCCGTCTGGAACATGAGCTTCGGATTCCTCGGCATCCAGTTCGGCTGGGGACTCCAGATGGCGAACATGAGCGCCATCTACGAGTACCTGGGCGCCACCCCGAACCAGATCCCGATGCTCTGGCTCGCCGCCCCGCTGACCGGTCTCATCGTCCAGCCGATCGTCGGGCACCTGAGCGACCGCACCTGGCTGCCGCGCCTGGGGCGGCGCCGCCCCTACTTCCTCGTCGGCGCCATCCTGAGCTCGCTGGCGCTGATCGCCATGCCGAACTCGAGCACTCTCTGGATGGCGGCCGGACTGCTCTGGATTCTCGACGCCTCCATCAACATCAGCATGGAGCCGTTCCGGGCCTTCGTCGCCGACCTGCTCCCGCCCGAGGAGCGGGTGCGGGGCTTCGCCATGCAGAGCTTCTTCATCGGCCTGGGCGCGGTGATCGCTTCCGCGCTCCCCTGGATCATGACCAACTGGCTCGGCGTGAAGCGCAGCACCGGCGGAGGGATTCCCGTGACGGTGCGGTGGTCGTTCTACGTCGGCGCGGCGGCGTTCTTCGGGGCCGTCCTCTATACGATCCTCACCACGAAGGAGAAGCCGCCGGAGGATCTCGCGGCCTTCGAGCGGGAGAAGGCGGCCACCGCGGGGATCGGCCGGGGATTCGCGGAGATCGTCGCCGCCATTCGCGCCATGCCCGCGACGATGCGCCAGCTCGCTCTCGTGCAGATCTCGACCTGGCTCGGGCTCTTCTGCATGTGGCTCTACTTTCCCGTGGCCGTCGCCACCAACATCTACGGCGGGACCCCGGGGACGCCCCGCTATCAGGAAGGCGTCGAATGGGCGGGGATCTGCTTCGGCGCCTACTCGGCCGTCTGCTTCGCCTTCGCGTTCGCCCTTCCGCCTCTCGCGCGCCGGAACGGGCGCAAGGGGACGCACGCCATCTGTCTCCTGGCCGGCGCCGCGGGCCTGCTGTCGGTCTCCATCGTCTCGAACCCGACGATGCTCCTGCTCTCGATGGTCGGGGTCGGCATTGCCTGGGCGAGCACCCTCTCGATGCCGTACTCGATCCTCGCCGGGTCGATTCCCCCGGGGAAGACCGGCGTGTACATGGGCATCTTCAACTTCTTCATCGTGATTCCGGAGATCCTGGC
>JBOHSH010000040.1:0-4688 GCA_050733195.1 Gemmatimonadales bacterium | reverse complement strand
CTTGGCGTAGGTGCCCATGTATTCCGGCGAGGCCATGTACATCTTGCGGTCGCCCACGTCGCGGGGCAGCCCGGCGTTGGGCTGGGCCGAGATCGGCCGGGTCACCACCGGGGCGAGCTGCTCCACCGCTTCGAGCACGCCATGCGGTCCTACCGAGCAGTTGACGCCGATTACGTCGGCTCCCAGCGCTTCCAGGATCGGGCCGAAGACCGCCGGCGCGGTGCCGTAGTGGGTCATGCCGTCGGTGCCGATGGTCATCTGGGCGATGATCGGGAGATCGCTGACCCCCCGCACCGCCAGGAACGCGGCGCGCAGCTCCTCGACATCGCTGAAGGTTTCGAGGATGAACCCGTCCACTCCGCCCTCGAGCAATCCTTCCGCCTGGCGGCGGAAATCGGCGGCGGCCTCCTCCACCGAGGTTTCGCCGAACGGCTCGATCCGGATGCCCAGCGGACCGATCGCCCCCACCACGGCGGCTCGAGTCCCGGCCGCCTCCCGGGCCAGCCGGGCGGCCGCCCGGTTGATCGCTTCGGTCTCCGACCCAAGCCCGTACTGGGCCAGCTTCCGGGGATTGGCGCCGAAGGTGTTGGTCTCGAGCAGCTCCGCGCCCGCCCGCACGTACTCGCGGTGGATGTCGCGGACGAGCTCCGGCTGGCGGGCGGCCAGCTCGTCGAAGCAGACGTTGAGAAAGACGCCCCGCGCGTAGAGCATCGTCCCCATCGCGCCGTCGAAGACGTGGGTCCGGCCGTCGGCGAGGAGATCGCGGAAGGTCGTCATCGCTCGTACCCGAGATTCGGCGCGAGCCAGCGCTCCGCCTCCGCCACGGTGAGGCCGGCCCGCGCCGCATAGTCCTCGACCTGATCGCGTCCGATGCGTCCGACGCCGAAGTAGCGGGCGTCGGGATGCCAGAAGTACCAGCCGCTCACCGAGGCCGTCGGAACCATCGCGCAGGACTCGGTGAGCTGCATGCCCGCGGCGCGCTCCGCGTCGAGCAGGCGGAAGAGGAGCCGCTTGCCCGTGTGCTCGGGACAGGCCGGATAGCCGGGGGCGGGACGGATGCCGGCATAGGCCTCCCGGATCAGGTCCTCGTTGGCCAGCCGCTCGCCCGGGGCGTAGCCCCAGAGCTCCCGCCGCACCCGCTCGTGGAGGCGCTCCGCGAGCGCCTCGGCGAGCCGGTCCGCCAGTGCCTTCACGAGGATCGCCTGGTAGTCGTCGTGGCCGCGCGTGAACTCGGCCACCAGCGCGTCGGTGCCGTGCCCCGCCGTCAGCGCGAACCCGCCGAGGTAGTCGGGCGCCCCGCCGAGCGGGGCGACGAAATCGGCGAGGGCCAGGTTGGGCCGCCCGTCGTTCTTCGCCATCTGCTGCCGGAGAGTCGGGACCCGGGCGAGCACCCTGTCGCGGGCGTCGTCCTGGAAGAGCAGGATGTCGTCCCCCTCGGCGTTGGCGGGCCAGAACCCCACCACGGCCCGCGCGGTGAGCAGCCCCTCGCGCACGATCCGGGCGAGGAGCGCCTTGGCATCCTCGAAGAGGGCGGTGGCGGCCTTCGCGGTCTCCGGACGGGTGAGGATCTCCGGGTAGCGGCCGCGGAGCTCCCAGGCCTGGAAGAACGGGGTCCAGTCGATCCGGTCGAGCAGATCATCGAGCGGCCAGGACTCGAAGGTTCGGACACCCAGGTAGGACGGCCGCGGCGGAGCGCTGGAACCGTTCGGGACGAAGCGGGCCGCTCGAGCCGCGCCGAGCGGCAGCAGGCGGGACGCGCCCGAGCCTTCGCCCCGGCTCCGCCGGATCTCGTCGTACTCGTTCCGCACGCCGCCGACGAAGTCGTCGCGGAGCGAGTCGCTGAGCAGGCTCGAGGCCACGCCGACGGCGCGGGACGCGTCCAGCACGTGCACGACGGGCGCGTGGTAGTGCGGCGCGATCCGAACGGCGGTATGGACCTTCGAGGTCGTGGCTCCGCCGATCAGGAGCGGCGTGCGCCACCCCTCCCGCTCGAGCTCTCCCGCGACATAGCTCATCTCCTCGAGGGAAGGCGTGATGAGGCCCGAGAGCCCGATGAGGTCCACCGCCTCGGTGCGGGCGGTCTCGAGAATCCGCGCGCAGGGCACCATCACGCCGAGGTCGATCACCTCGTAGTTGTTGCACTGGAGGACCACGCCGACGATGTTCTTCCCGATGTCGTGGACGTCGCCCTTCACCGTGGCGAGCAGCACCTTCCCCTTGGCCCGCGTTCCCGCCGAGTCGCTGCGCGACTGCTTCTCCGCCTCGAGGAACGGCACCAGGTAGGCCACCGCCTTCTTCATCACCCGGGCGCTCTTCACGACCTGGGGCAGGAACATCCGCCCGCTGCCGAAGAGGTCGCCGACGACGTTCATGCCGTCCATGAGCGGCCCTTCGATCACCGCAATCGGCCGGCCGAGCTCGCGCCGCGCCTCCTCGGTGTCCAGGACCACGTACTCGTCGATGCCCTCGACCAGCGCATGCGCGAGGCGCTCCCGAACCGGGAGCGACCGCCAGGAGAGATCCTGGGCGCGCGCGGCGGTGCGGCCACGCACCTGGTCGGCCACGGCCAGGAGGCGCTCGGTGGCGTCCGACCTGCGGTTCTGGACCAGATCCAGCACCCGCTCGAGGAGGTCCGCCGGAATGTCGTCGTAGATCGGCAGCGCGCCGGCGTTCACGATCCCCATGTCCATGCCGGCCTTCACGGCGTGATACAGGAAGGCGGCGTGCATCGCCTCGCGGAGCGGCTCGTTTCCCCGGAACGAGAAGGAGAGGTTGCTCACGCCGCCGCTCACGTGCACGAGCGGCAGCTCGGCCTTGATCCGGCGGACGGCCTCGATGTAGTCGACGGCGTACGTGTCGTGCTCGGCGATCCCGGTGCCGATCGCGAAGATGTTCGGATCGACGATGATGTCCTCCGGCGGGAAGCCGACCTCCTCGGTGAGGATGCGGAAGGCGCGACGGGCGATGGCGACTTTCCGGTCCGCGGTATCGGCCTGGCCCCGCTCGTCGAACGCCATCACGATCACGGCCGCGCCGTACCGGCGCACCAGCCGCGCCTGCCGGATGAACTCGGTCTCTCCCTCCTTGAGGGAGATCGAGTTGACGACGCCCTTGCCCTGCAGACACTTGAGGCCCGCTTCGATCACCGACCACTTGGAGGAGTCGACCACGATCGGCACCTTGCTGATGGCCGGCTCCGACGCGATGAGGTTGAGGAACGTGCTCATCGCCCGCTCGGAGTCGAGCAGCCCCTCGTCCATGTTCACGTCGATCATCTGCGCGCCGTTCTCGACCTGCTGGCGCGCGACCTCGAGGCCCTCCGCGTACTTCCCCTCCGCGACGAGACGCGCGAACCGGCGGCTGCCCGTCACGTTGGTCCGCTCGCCGATGTTGACGAAGAGCGTGTCGGGACCCACGGTGAGCGGCTCCAGTCCCGAGAGCCGGAGCCGGGGCGGGGGAGCGGCCGGCTCGCGGGGCGGAAGCCCGCGGACCGCGTCGGCGATCGCCGCGATGTGGGCCGGGGTGGTGCCGCAGCAGCCGCCGACGATGTTGAGCCATCCATGGGTGGCGAACTCGTGCAGCACCGCCGACATCGTCTCCGGTGTTTCGTCGTACCCCCCGAACTCGTTCGGCAGGCCGGCGTTGGGGTGACAGCTCACCGCCGCCGTCGCCACGCGGGAGAGCTCCTGCACGTAGGGCCGGAGCAGCGAGGCGCCCAGCGCGCAGTTGAGGCCGACCGAGAGCGGTCTCGCGTGCATCACCGAGTGCCAGAACGCTTCGGCTGTCTGCCCCGACAGCGTCCGGCCGCTCTGATCGGTGATCGTCCCGGAGATCATCACCGGGAGCCGCGGGCCCCCGGCGTCGAAGAAGCTCTCGATGGCGAAGAGCGCGGCCTTGGCGTTGAGCGTGTCGAAGATGGTCTCGACCAGGAGCAGGTCGGCGCCGCCCGCGACGAGCCCCGCGATCGCCTCGCGGTACGCGGAAACCAGCCGGTCGAACGTCACGTTGCGCGCGCCCGGATCGTTCACGTCCGGAGAGATCGACGCCGTGCGGTTGGTCGGCCCCAGCACGCCGGCCACGTACCTCGGCCGGAGCGGATCTCGGGACTCCACCTCGTCCGCCACCGAACGGGCGAGCGCGGCCGCGGCCCGGTTGAGCTCGCCGGCGAGCGATTCCATGCCGTAGTCGGCCATGGCCACGGCGGTCGAGTTGAAGGAGTTGGTCTCGATAATGTCCGCGCCGGCTTCGAGATAGGCGCGATGAATGGCCGCGATGATCGCCGGCTGGGTGAGAACCAGGAGGTCGTTGTTGCCCTTGAGGTCGGAAGGCCAGTCGCGAAACCTTTCTCCGCGGTAGTCGGATTCGGCCAGGCGATGCCCCTGGATCATGGTCCCCATGGCCCCGTCCAGCACCAGGATCCGCTCCCGGAGCAGCCCGGGAAGCCGGGCCAGACGCCGTGAACGCGCGGAATCCGCGGTACCTGGAGACGGAGCGGTGGTGCTCGACACGGAGGGCATTCTCCTGACACGAAACCCGAGGCTAAAACGGCCCCGGGCGGCGTTTTAGCGAGTTATTTAACGTGGCCGCAAGCAGCGCAAATCACCACGAACCGGATTGTATCATCCAAACTAGCAGGAATCGCGCCCGGCGGAAAGCACTCGCCCTACCGAGGGGGCGGCGCAGCCACA
>JBOHSH010000039.1:0-21221 GCA_050733195.1 Gemmatimonadales bacterium | reverse complement strand
CGCACGTCCATCGGATCCGCGCCCTCGGGCATGAGCTCGACCCGGAAGGCGTTCCGGTACCCCGCGGCCTCGAACGCCTGATTCCACCAGCGGGCGCCTTCCAGCAGCGCGGTGCGGATCGGCTCCGGCGTCCCGCGGTCGAGGTAATACACGATCGGCTTCACCGGGTCGCTCATCGCGGCCCGGGGGTCGCGCTTGTCCAGCCGGTGGCGACTGATGAGCTGCTTCCGCATCGGCGTTCCGAGCGGCGCGGAGTAGTCGACGTAGCTGACCGCGAAGAAGCCGCCCCGCGGGTCGAACGCGCGCAGCCGGTAGCCCGGCTCCGGCAGCGCGACGAAGGAGTGCCGCTCCTGGAGGGTGACCGCTTCGGGCGTCGGCGCCACGCTCCGGACCCAGGACCCCGGGTTGTCGCTGGTGAGCGTGAGGGAGACCTCGATTTCCGTGTTACGCGGGAATCCCTTCGTGCTGGGCAGGTACACCGTGCTCCGGCTCGCGTCGAGCCGGAACGTCCCCTGGCGCGTGCGGGCGAGGGTGCCGATCGCGTCGTGCACGTCGCGGATCGCGAAATCCGTCGCGTCGACCAGCACGGCGCCGCCGGTCTGGGCCTCGATCCGGAATCCCCAGAGCGTCGACGTCGCGAACGACTCCGACACCGCCCGCCGCTCGGCCGCGTCCGTGCTGCTCGAGCGATAGGACTGGTTCGGCTGCACCAGGAGCAGCCGGGGTCCGACCCGGCTGAACCGCACCAGTCTCTCGCCGCTGATCTGTCCGCGATCGAGACCGATGTCGTTCGAGCCCAGCCCGGTCGAGGCGCCGGTGATGTAGATCAGGTCTTCCTCCAGGCGCGCGACCTCCATCCAGAGCTTGCCCGTCGCGGCGTCCCAGTAGAGCGGGATGAAGCCGTCGATCTTCTGGAAGCCGCGGGTCTTGTCGGCGATCGAGGGGAGCTGGGCGGCGAGCGATGTCGCCAGGAGCGGGAGCAGAAGGAGGGCGCGGCGCACCGCGCGGACGAGCTGAACGGCGGTCGTCATGGGGATCTCCGTCGGGACACAGGCTGACGCGGGGAGGCGGGAATCTCGTCGCCCCGGAAGCCCGGCGCCAGAGCGGCGATCCCCCCGGCTCAGCGCTGGATCAGCTGGACGGCGTGTCCGTCGGGGTCCCGTACGAGTATGGCCCGCGTGAACCCGGCTTCCGGTGCCGGCGGCGCGGCCACGCCGCGCGAGATGAGCCGGGCGCCAGCCGAGGCCAGCAGCCCGATCCCCTCCCCCGGAGCGAGCACCACCGTCGTCTGCCAGTGGAGCAGATCGTTGGCACGGGCATCGGGCGGGTACGGACGGCCGTCACGGGGGGAGAGGTATTCGAGGAACTCCACCCCGGGCCCCGTGGGCGCATGGAGGGTGGTGATCCGAAGGCTCGCTCCTTCGACGTTGTTCAGGTGCGCCTGCTCGGTTCCGTAGTTGCGGCTCTCGCCCGCCACCTGGAACCCGAGGAGATCCCGGTAGAACGCGAGGCTCTTCTCCGTGTCGCCGACGACGATCGCGGTGTGGTCGATCCCGAGAAAAACCCGGTCGCGCGTCTGCCATCGCGGGTCGCCCTTCCCGGGCGGAAACCAGATCACCTCGAGGTGATGGCCGTCGGGATCCTTGAAGTAGAAGGCCCGGATTCCTCCGGCGTTGGGATTGGAGCCGGGCAGGAGCTGCGGACCGGTCGACGCGTGGCGGACCCTGTGCGCGCGTAGCAGGCGATAGGCCTCGTCCATGTCCCGCACGACGATCGCGGCGTGCTGAAACCAGCGATCGTTGCTGCGCGTGTCCACCGGATAGGGTCGACCCTCGGGAGCGAGAAATTGGCTCAGCTCGAGCGTCTCGCGGCCGAGGCGAAGCCGGACGATCCGGATTCTCGCGCCGAAGACGCCGGTGAGCCGCTCCCACTCCTCGCCGGCGACCTCCACCTCGCCGATCTTCTCGAACGTGAGCACCCGGGTGTAGAACTCGATCGCGCGATCCAGGTCCGACACCGTCATCCCGATCGCGCCTACCGCGCGGAGTCCCGGCGACTGATTCGCGGGCGGGGCCGCGTGAGTGGCCGTCGGCTGGCCCACTCCGATGGATCCCTGCGCCTGCAGTGGATGGACCCATCGAAGCAGGCTCAGCGCGACGAGGATGACGGCGCCGGAGCGCCTCATGCGAGCCGCTCCCGCAGATGATCGCCGACCCGGAGCGCGTTGGCCATGATCGTGAGCGCCGGATTCACGGCGCCGCTCGACGGGAAAAAGCTTCCGTCCACGACGTACAGGTTATCCACCTCGTGCGCGCGGCAGTTCCGGTCGAGCGCGCTGGTGGCCGGGTCGGTCCCGAAGCGGATCGTGCCGTTCTGATGCGCGACGCCCGCGAGAGGAATCCGCTGGCCGAGGAACAGGCTTCTGCCGAAGAGGCCCACGTGACACTCGGATCCGTGGGCGTCGCAGCGCGTGGTGCGCTGGACGAGCTGCTTGAGCTTCCTGGTGAGCCGGCGGTGGCCTTCCTCGTTGTTCGGCCGGTAGCTGAGGACGATGTTACCCTGCCGGTCGAGCGTCACGCGATTCTCCGGGTCGGGCAGGTCCTCGCTGGTGAGCCAGAAGTCGAGTGAGTGCGCGGCCATGAGGTCCAGCGTGAACCCCGGAGCCAGCTTGGGCGCCCCGGCCGAGAGGGTGACGCCGTCCAGCTTCCCGACGAAAGAAATGTGCCCCATCGGGAACGGCCACTCCGGAGAGCCCAGATAGAAGTCGTTGAGGCCGAGCGTCTTCTGAAAGACGGTCGGGTTCGCGCACTTCGAGATGGCCATCAGCACCGAGTTGAGGTGCCCCATGTAGTGCCGGCCCACCGTATCCGAGCCGTTGGCGAGACCGCGAGGGTGCCGGTCGCTCGCGGAGCGCAGCAGCAGGGCCGAGGAGTTGATCGCGCCGCAGGAGACCACGAACAGATCGGCCGTCAGTCGCTCCAGGCTCCCGTTTAGTTCCACCAGCACCGCCGTCACTCGCCTGCCCGTGGCGTCGGACTCGAGTCGCGCGGCCTTGCCGCCCGTGACGAGCGTGGCATTGGGCCACGCGTCGAGTGTCGGATCGATGCACAGCGTCTGGGCGTCGGACTTCGCGCCGATCAGACATGGGAACCCGTCGCAGGTCGAACAGCGGATGCAGGCGCTCTTTCGCCGGTCGGACTCGTCGAGGCGGACGCCGAGCGGGACGTGAAACGGGCGCAGGCCCATGCCCTCGAGGTCGTGATGCAGGGCCTGGATGCGCGGCTCGTGGCTGATGGCCGGATGGGGGTAGGAACTGCTCGACGGCGGCTCGGTCGGATCCTCACCCCGGTTGCCGTGGACGTGATAGAGTCGTTCGGCCTCGGAATAGTACGGCTCGAGCTCTTCGTAGCCGATCGGCCACGCCGGTGAGATGCCGCCGTGATGCCGGATCTCGCCGAAGTCCTCGAGGCGGAGCCGGAACAGCGCCGCGCCGTAGAACTTGGTGTTCCCGCCGACCCAGTAGTTGGTGTGGGGGTGGAGAGGCTTCCCCTGCCCGTCGTACCAGACCTCGCGGGTGTTGTAGCGGCCCTCGACGTTCACGACGCGAGGATCCCAGTTCGCCTTCTCCCTGGGGACGTACTCCCCGCGCTCGACGAGGAGGATCCGCTTCCCCGAGGGCGCGAGCCGGTGGAACAGCGTCCCGCCGCCAGCGCCCGAGCCGATGATGATCACGTCGTAGTGCGACATGGCGGATGCTGACGGGTGACGGTGGACGGGGAGCCGGGCGCTACAGCTGGGGCAGACCCCGCCAGCTCCGGGGGTCGGGTGATCCGAAGATGACCCGCTCATTCTCGAGGGTGCCGTCGGCCCGAACGTCGTAGCGGACCCAGGTGCGCCCGTGCCGGCCCGGGCGGGCCCAGTAGAGGGTGCCGCCCAGGCCGGCGTCCACGAAGAGGGAGTCGAGCTCGATCGAGACGCGTGGAGTCATGCTGCTGGTAATGCGCCGGCCGGATATGGAGTTCCCGGCTGGGGCGCGTCCGCCGTCCGCCCCGGCGCATCGGCGCCGGGTACCAGCATCCGCATGCGGTAGAGACCGGTCGACGCGGTGATGAAGAGCGAGCGCCGATCCGCGTCGCCGAACGTGAAGTTGGCGACATGCTCGGGCGTCCGGATCGTACCGAGGTGCCGGCCCGAGGCACTCAGGACGTAGATCCCTTCGGGCCCCGCGGCGTAGACGTTGCCCTGCCGGTCGACCTTGATGCCGTCCCAGGCGTCGTCGCCCGGAACGGAGCGAGTGATATCGAAGAACACCCGGCCGTTCGCGAGCCGGCCGTCCTCGACCACCTCGTAGCGCATGATCACCTTCTTCGCCGGGTCCCAGTTACTGACGTACAGGTACCGCTCGTCCGGCGAGAAGGCGATGCCGTTCGGGCCGGCGAGGTCGGTCGTCAGCAGGTCCACCCGACCCTCCCGCACCCGATAGACACCGCTCCAGGCCAGCTCCTTCCGAGGATCGCTGAACACCCTGGGAAGCCCGAAGGGCGGGTCGGTGAAGTAGAGGGAGCCGTCGGACCTGTAAACCAGGTCGTTCGGGCTGTTGAGCCGCTTGCCCTCGTATCGGTCGGCCAGCACCGTGAGGGATCCGTTCCGCTCGACCCGGAGAACCCGCCGGTTCCCGTGCTGATCGATGGTCACCCGCCCCTCGGCGTCGAGCGCGAGCCCGTTGGAGCCGGGCTGGCGGTATTCGGCGATGTCGGCGCCCGCGTATCCGCTCTTCGGACGCCACACCGACACCTGGCCGTCGGGCGACCACCGGTAGATCGTGTTCTCGTTCGGGTCACTGAACAGCAGGTAGCCGCCGTCGGGCACCCAGACGGGTCCCTCGATGAATCCGAATCCGCCGGCCAGCTTCTCGACCGTCGCTTCCCGCGGAACCAGCGCATCGAGCGCGGTATCCTTCCGGTCGACCACGACGCGGATCGGGTTCCGCGCTCCCGGCCCGGGCGAGCGGTAGAAGTCGAGTGTCGCCGACCGGACCCAGACGAAGTTGACCGGCGGATCGGAGAGCGGCCCGTTGGCACCGAACACGGCCAGCTGGATCCGTTGACCCGGCCGGGCGTCGCGGGTCAGGAGGACCCGGTTGGGCGCGTTCCATCCTTTGATGAGCTGCCCTCCGGTCTGGCCCAGCACCGGGGTCAGACGGCCGTCGACCCAGATCTCCGCATAGTCGTCGACCACGATCTCGAAGACGATGCCGGCCCCGGTCGGATCGAAACCCGCGATCCGCTCCGGGACGGTGACGTTGATCCGGTACCAGCCGAAGGCGAGGCGGCCGCCCGTGCGCCGCCGCGCCAGATCGGGAGCCTCGAACGTCTCCCACGCCGAGTCGTCGAAGTCGAGCGCGCCGGCCTTCGGGGTGATGTCGTGGGTCCGGTTGGGCGGGCCCGAAGGCCGGAGGTCCGGTCCGGGGCTCCGGTGGTCCACTTCGACGATGCGCGCGTCCGCGTAGCGCCACTGCCCGCGCACCAGTCGGACGCCCTCGGTGCTCATCAGGTCGACGATCGCCTCGGCCCGTCCGGCCGGCGCGTCGAGCGTCGCCTGTGCCGGGGCAGGAGCCGCGCTCACCACCGCCGCCAGGACGGCGACCGCCGCCGAGCGGATCACAATACGTCGCATGTGACGTCTCCCGGTGCGCTCAGCGCGCCTTGACGGTGTAGTACGTGACCGGCCCTTTGACCTCGCGGAACCAGTGCGGCATGCCGGCGGGGATCACCACGACGTCGCCCTTCGAGATCGTCCGGGTCTCGCCGCCTTCGATGGTGTCCCCACGCAGCTCTCCCGGGCCGGTTTCCCTGGACCCGACGACCTTGCCGCCGGTGACGAGCGTGGCCGTGCCCGACAGGACGTAGAAGATGTCCGTGTCGTGGGTATGGATCTCCGCAATGCCGTCCTTGTCGCGGCGGCTGGTGTGGACCATGTACGATCGGCCCGCCTTGCCGTCGATGAGCTCACCGCCCGCGGCGAACGACTTCTCCACGGTGGCGCGATCGAATACCGTGACGCCCGCGGTGACCTTCCCGTCGAGCGCGCGGGCCCCGATCAGCGCGAGCTCCTCGTCCTCGGCGGCGCTCGCGGCGCCGCTTACTCCCACGGCTCCCACGACCTGCCCGCCCACCAGGATCGGCACCCCGCCGACTAGCGGAGTGAAATCCTCGAGCGCGATCATCGGCGTGCGGCCGTTGCGGATGAGATCTTCGAACACCTTGGTCGGGCGCTGGAACTGCGACGCGGTCCGGGCCTTGCCGATCGAGATCTGCGACCCCATCGGGAAGGTGTTGTCGAGGCGCTCCAGGGCAACCACCGCCCCGCCGGCGTCCACCACCGCGATCGCCCCGGTGGTCTTGCGCTTCTGGGCCTCCGCGACGACCGCGGCAACCACCTGCCGGGCGCCCTCGAGGGTGAGATTGGTCCGCTGCACCACCTGCTGGGCGGCCGCGGGAACGCTGATGACCGCCAGCGCCGCGCCTGCCGTCACCAGTCGAGCAGTCCGAATCATGAGTCCACTCTCCGTGTGAAAAGACTCGGGGCCGACCGGTCCGCTCGGAGCGCTGGCATTATCGGCTGCCACGTCCGCCCCGGGCTCCGGCCGGCCCCGACGTTCCGATGGGCCTACTTGTCGAACGTGGTCTCGCCGAGATTCGCCTCGGCCCAGGCGCAGTAGATCACCACCTTGGCCACGCCCTTCACGTCCCGCGGCAGCGTGATCGTCTTGTTGAGCCTGTCGCCCTTGATCATCAGCCGCTCGAGCGTGAACACCTGCCCGCGCGTATCGACCACCTGCCAGTGCGGATCCGGCGTGTCGGGCGTGCGGAAGTCGTCGGAGAGCGTGAGGGTAACCTTCCCGGCGTCCATGACCATCGTCACGGTACCGCCGTTCACCTTCGCACCCGCGAACGGTTTACTGACCTTGGTCGTCGGGGCCGGGCCCGCGGCGGTCGTCAGCACGGCCAGGGCGGCCACGGCGGAGAGCAAGAGGGTACGCATCGCAGCATCACTCCAGTTGGGGGAAGTGTTCGGCGACGCATGATCGCATGCTTGTCGCCGCCGACCCGGAGAACGCGAGGCCCGCGTCCCGGGTTCCCCGGTTCCGGCTCGGAACCTTCTCCCGCTCCCGGGCGTTCAGGCCGCGATGAGCAGCACCGACAAGAAGGTCAGCTGGCTCGAGCTGTTCTTCGACCTCGCCTTCGCCGGCGCGGTGGCGGAGGTCGGCACGACACTGAGCCGCGACTACACGCCCGACGGGCTCCTGCGGTTTGCCTTTCTGTTCGTGCTCATCTGGTCGGCGTGGGTGGGCTATACGGTCTTCTCGTCGCGTCACGGGACCGACGATGCCGTCCAGCGACTCCTGACGCTGGCGCAGATGTTCGCCGTGGCGACCATGGCGGTGAATGCGGACGGTCCCCTCGGCGGGCGGGATACCGCCGGCTTCGCCGCGGCGTATGCCGCGATGCGGATGCTCCTCGCGCTGCAGTATGTGCGCGCCCGCCGTCAGCCGGCCTCCCGTGCCGTGTCCGGAGCCTCCGCGGCGGGGATCGGCGCCGGAGCGGTCCTCTGGCTGGCCTCGTCGCTCGCCGGTCCACCGCTTCGCTATGGACTGTGGGTTGCGGCGCTGGTCGTCGACCTCGGCTGGCCCCTCGTGGTTCGGAATGGGAAGGAGCAGCTCCAACCGGATCCCGGACATCTGCCCGAGCGGTTCGGGCTCTTCACGCTCATCCTCCTCGGCGAATCGATCATCGCGGTGATGGCCGGGATGAAGCAGCAGGAACACTGGAGTACGCCCGCGGCTGCCTCCGCTGCAGCGGGCCTCGCCATCGCACTGGCCCTCTGGTGGTGCTACTTCGACGTTCTCAAGGCGGCGGCGCCCCGCCCCGTACGCACCCGGCGGGACGCGGCCCTGCTCCATCGCTGGTCACTGGCGCATTTCCCCTTCTGCCTCGGCATCGCCCTTTCCGCGACGGGGGTGGAGCACGTGATCACGCTGGACGGAAGCCACCCGTTCGCCGCGCTCCAGACCGCGATGCTCTTCGGAGGGATGGCGCTGGTGGTGGGATCGCTCGCCGTGATCGCCAGCACGGCGGGCCGCGGCATCCGGGCGCTCGGCCCGGGTCTGGTGCTCGCCGGGCTGCTCCTGGCCCTGGCACCGCTCGCGGGCGGCGCGGGCCCGGTCGCCTTGCTGGCCGCGCTCCTGGCCGCCGTGCTGGGGCAGATCGAAATCAGCCGGCGAGCGGTGCGCGGGTCTGCGTGAGAAACTCGCCGGTGAGGCACCGGTGCGCCGGGTCGTGATGCGGCCGGCCCCGGACCCGCCTGATCACGGTGCCTAACCCGCGATGCGCCTCGACGGCGGCGAGCATGCCGGCGACCGGAGCCGTGAAATAGATCCAGAGTCCCATCCACTCTCCCGCCGGTAGCGCCGAGGCGAAGGTGCGCGCCGGATTGATGCTCATGCCGGAGACCGGCGACTCGAGCGTGATGGAGGCGGCGATCACGAGGCCCGCGAACACGCCCGTGTACCGCGCCAGCCGGTCCCGTGTGGCGACGGTTAGAACCATCAGCATCAACAGGAAGGAGATCCCGAACTCTCCCGCCCACGCCGCCGCCGCTCCGGCGGACCCGGGCACCGTGACCGCGTAGTTGACGGCCGGGTCTCCGATCCACGGGGCCAGTGCGACGGCCGTGAGCAGCACGCCCAGCAAGCCGCCCGCGAATTGTCCCGCGATATAGCCCGCGACATGCCGGCCGGGCATGCGGCCGAGCCGGTAGAAGGCGAGCGACATCGCCGGGTTCAGGTGCGCCCCCGACCGCCGGCCCCAGGGCGAATAGATGATGAGCACGGCCGTCACGCCCATCGCGAGGCCCATGAGCGCTCGCCGCCACAAGAGGCCGGGCACGGCATGGACGACCGGCGAGGCGGGGTGAAAGAGGAGAACGCTCCCCGCGCAGGCGGAAACCATGAACATCCCGAGCCCCCACCCCTCGAGGACGTACTCGGTCCAGTGGAAGCGGCCTGCCGTCATCCGGTGAGAGCCGCCGTCTCGTCCGGTAGGGAGGTCGCCGGAGCCAGCGGTTGAGGTGCAGGCGGGGGCGGCGGCGGGGGCGGCGGCGGCGGCGCGTGGAACTGAACGAGGTCCTTGGAGAAGAGCAGATCGAGGGCCCAGTCGATGGCGACCCGGACCTTGCGCTCGAAGCGCGGGAGCTTGCTCAGATAGATCCCGCGCCAGAGCACCCACGCGAGGAACCCGGAAAACCGGATGCCGAGTATCTGAGCCACGCCCGCACGGCGGCCGATCGCCGCGAGCTGCCCCAGGGTGTCGAAGACGAACGGTCGAGGCGCCCGGCCCCGGAGGGTCGCAAGGATGTTGTCGGCCAGCACCCTTCCCTGCCGGATGGCGTGCTGGGCCGTCGGCGGATACGGGCGGCCGGTCCGCGGATCGGGAATGTGGGCGCAATCCCCCGCGGCCCAGACGCCGGCCCAGCCCGGCACCGAGAGATCCGACCCGGCCACGAGCCGGCCGCGCTCCCTGACGCAGGGCAGCCCCGCGAGCAGCGGATTGGGCGAGGTCCCGGCGGTCCACACCAGGATCCGTGCCGGCACGACCATGCCGTCGCTCAGGCGCACGCCCGCCTCGTCGGCCGAGGTTACTCCGACACGCGTCCGCACCTCGATGCCGCGGCGGCCGAGCTCCCCGGCGGCGTAGCGACCGAGCGACGCGTCCAGCTCGGGAAGGACCACCTCGCCCGGATGGACGAGGACGAACCGAAGCTCGGCCGGGTCGAGGTGGGGATAGAACTCGAGCGATTCCCGGACGAAGTCGTTGATCGCCCCGATCGTCTCGACTCCGGCGAAGCCGCCTCCTGCCACCAGCACGGTGAGCGGGCGGCGGTGTCCGGCGGCCGCCTCGAAGTCGGCTTCTTCGAGCAGCGCGATCAGCCGGCTCCGGAGCTCGATCGCGTCCGCGAGGGACTTCATGGTGACCGCGCGCCCTTCGACGCCGGGAAGGCCGAAGTAGTTGGTGACGCTGCCCAGCCCGATCACGAGGTGGTCGAACGGGAGCTCGTGGCGGTGCGACGCGCCCGCGGGCGTGACCCGGACGACGCGGGCGGGAAGATCGATGGCCTCCACGTCACCGGTGACCAGCACGCCCCGCCGGACGAGCTTGCGGACCGGGCTCACGATGTGGGTGACGTCGAGGTCGCTCGCCGCCACTTCGTGCAGCATCGGCGTGAACAAGAAGAAGTTGTCGCGATTGACGAGCGTGAGCTCGAGCTCCCCGGGGCCGAGCAGGCGCTCCAGCCGGCGGGCGGCGAACACGCCCGCAAAGCCGCCTCCGAGGATCACCACCCGGGTGGGACTCGGCCCGCTCACCGGCACCCCGCCCTCTCGGTCCGCGGTACCGGCCCGAGATCGGCCGCGGCCGCCGGCGCGCCGGCGGCGGGCTCGGCGCTCAGGCTCACGATCCGGAGCGCTTCGGCGACGCTCCAGGCCTGGAAGGGGCACCCTCGAGGCGTGTGCGGCGGCTCGGCATCGGCGATCTCGCTCACGTGGCCCAGGCCGGCCTCATCCAGGTGCGCGAGGAGCGGCGCGACCACGGTGCGCCGGATTTCCGCCCGCACCGCCGGCGAATCGCCTTCGACGCGGAGCCACGCCTCCACGAACGCGCCCAGGAGCCAGGGCCAGACCGTTCCCTGATGGTAGGCCCCGTCACGCTCCCGCGGGCCGCCCGTGTAGCGCGGCGCGTAGGCGTCCGCCTCCGGCGCGAGGCTTCGCAGGCCGATGGGGGTCAGCAGGAGCGCGCGGACGGTCTCGAGGACTTCTCGCGCCCGTCCGTTCTCGAGGAGCGGAAAGGGCAGCCCGCCGACGGCGAAGATCTGGTTGGGCCGAATGGTGGCGTCGCTGGTGCCGCGCACCCGGTCGACGTCGACGACGTCATGGAGGCATCCCCGGTCGGCATTCCAGAACCGGCTGCGAAAGGATTCGAGCCCGTGATTGTAGAGCCGGGCCCAGCGGGCGTCGCTCATCGCGCCGATGCGGAGCGCGTTGAGCCAGAGCGCCTGGACCTCCACCGGCTTCCCGATGCGGGGCGTGACCACCCAGTCCCCGACTTTGGCATCCATCCAGGTGAGCTGCACGCCGGCCTCGCCCGAGCAGAGCAGTCCGTCGTCGTCCATGTGAATGCGATAGCGGGTTCCGGTGGCATAACCCGCAAGGATGTTCCAGCAGGCGCGGTCGAGCGCCCGGCGCTCGTCTTCCGGGATGCGGTGCCCCGCGTCCCTCGCGGCCCGCAGGTACTCCCAGCAGGCGATCACGAACCAGAGGGACGCGTCCACGGAGTTGTATTCCGGCGTGTCTCCCTGGTCCACGAACCGGTTGGGCAGCATGCCCTGGGAGACCGCACCGGCCCACGCGTGCAGGATGTCGCGCGCGTCGTCGAAACGGCCCGTCGTGAGGCCGAGGCCGCGGAGGGAGATGAACGTGTCACGGCCCCAGTCGGTGAACCACGGGTAGCCGGCGATGACGGTGCGTCCGGCGCCTCTGGCGACGAGGTACGCATCGGCCGCGCGATGCAATCGGCTGGGGAACGCCGCCCGCCTGTCGCGCTCGGCGGCACGGAGGGCCCGATGGCGATCGAGCGGCCGCCCGGCGGAGAGCCGCTCGACGCTGGGCAGCCCTTCCGCCCCCAGCATCCAGACCGCCTCGCACGCGCCGAGATCCCAGCTCAGCACGCCCGGCGACATGGCGTCTTCGATGAAGTCGAAGCCGCGGGCGCGCTCCTCGTCGAGCTGAAAGGCGTGGTACCACACGGGGGCGTGCACATAGCTTCCGTTCGAGACGGAGATCACCCCGGGCATCCCCGGGTAGGTCTGCCAGCGGACCCGGAAGCTGGTGACGTCCGCGTCGCTCTGGAGATCCGGATTCTCGTGGTGCAGGGCGTGCGCGTCGCGGCCGGAGAGGAACGGACGCACCACGAGCCGGAGGCCCTGCACCGGCTTCGGAGTCCGCCACCGGAGGCAGACGGCCGCGCTGCCCTTGGGGACGAACAGCTCGCCCCTGACCTCGGTCCCGTCGCTGAGGCGCCAGGTCCACCGGGGCCAGGGCTCGGCCTCGAAGCCGGCGAGCTTTGCCTGACCGCCCGCGGTGACGTCCGGCGCGTACCGCTGCACCGTGAGGAATTCCCGACTGCCGGCGCCGTCACCCGGCCGCTCGACCCAGGCGTCGTGCCCGCTCACCAGGACAACGCGGCCCGTCGGCGGGGTGAGCGCCGACAGCAGGAGCGCGTGGTAGCGCCGGGTGCGGGCGCCGGCCACCGTGCCCGACGCGAACCCGCCCAGCCCGTCCGCCTCGAGCCATTCGGCGTCGCGCGGCGCGGTCATCCGCCCGCCTCGAAGCCCGGATACAGCGTCATGCCGCCGTCCACGAAGAGGGTCGTGCCGGTGATGTAGTCCGCCTCGTCGGAGGCGAGGAACACGGTGGCCCGCGCGATGTCGTCGACCTCGCCGATGCGCTTAATCGGAATGAGCCGCATCAGCGCCTGATAGGCCTCGGGCGTCTCCCACGCCTCGTGGTTGATCGGCGTCCGGATCGCGCCCGGAGCGATGCTGTTCACCCGGATCCCGAGCGGAGCCACCTCCTGGGCGATGCTCTTCATCATGAGCATCACCCCGCCTTTCGAGGCCGCGTAGTTGATGTGCCCGGCCCAGGGAATGACCTCGTGCACCGAGCTCATGCAGATGAACTTGCCGAGGGCCTTCGAGACCTCGGGGCGCGGACCCCGCCGCCTGAACTCGCGGATCGCCTCACGCGCGCAGAGGAACTGGCCGGTGAGGTTCACGCCGAGCACGCGGTCCCACTGCGCGAGCGTCATCTCCTCGATGGGAGCATCCCGCTGAATGCCGGCGTTCGCGACGACGATGTCGAGGGTGCCCATCTCCCGGCGGCACCGCTCGAACATCCCGGCGACCTCCGCCTCGCGGGAGACGTCGCACTGGTGGGCGAAGGCGTGGCCGCCGTGGGCGAGGATCTCCGCGACCTCCATGTCGGCCGTGGACATCTCGGCCTCGACGGGATAGTTGACGCAGACGTCCGCGCCGGCTTCGGCGAGGGCCATGGCAACCGCCTTCCCGATCCCCGAGCTCGCCCCCGTCACCAGCGCCTTCTGGCCGACCAGAAGGCGCGGAATGGGCCGGCGCGCCGTCTCCCCGGTCGGCCGGGTCATCGTCATCGTCACCTCGGGACTCCTTTCCTGGCGCGGCGGGCGCCGGTGGGACGGGTGGCCGGCTGGGTCGCGGCCGGCGTCTGCTCCGGCACGCGCGGCATCAGCAGCTTGGCGATGAGGCCGGTCCACCCGGTCTGATGCGAAGCGCCGACTCCCCGGCCCGTGTCGCCGTGGAAGTACTCGTGGAACAGCACGTGGTCGCGGAAGTGCGGGTCGCGCTCGAGCTTCTCGTGATAGCCGAGCACGGGGCGGATGCCGTCGCCGTCGCGGAGGAACAGCCGGGCGAGACGTCGCGAGAGCTCCTGCGCGACCTCCTCGAGCGTGAGCATCCGGCCCGACCCGACCGGGCACTCCACCCGGAGCGTGTCGTCGTAGTAGTGCGCGAACTTCTGAAGCGACTCGACGAGGAGGTAGTTCACGGGCATCCAGATCGGGCCGCGCCAGTTCGAGTTCCCCCCGAAGAGGCCCGAATCGCTCTCTCCGGGCTGATAGCGCACCGTGAGGTCGTCGCTCCCGACCCGGAAGAGATAGGGACGGGACTCGTGCGTCTTCGAGAGCGCGCGCACCCCGTAGGTCGACAGAAACTCCGTCTCGTCGAGCAGGCGGCGGAGGATGCGCTCGAGCCGGTCGCCCGAGACGAGCGAGAGGAGCCGCCGGTCGCCCATGCCCGGCACGTGCCACTTGGCCACGAGGGCGGCGAGGTCGGGGCGATAGTCGAGGAACCAGCGCAGCCGGAAGGCGAACTCCGGCACCCGCTCGAGCAGCGTCTGGTCCACGACTTCCACGGCGAACAGGGGAATGAGCCCGACCATCGACCGGACCTTGAGCGGAATCAGCCGGTCGTCCCCGGTGTTGAGCACGTCGTAGTAGAAGCCGTCCTCTTCGTTCCAGAGACCGACCCCGCCTTCGCCCCGGTTCTCCATCGCCTCCGCGATGTGGAGGAAGTGCTCGAAGAACTTGGTCGCGATGTCCTCGTAGACGCGGTTGTGCATCGCGAGCTCGAGCGCGATCCGCATCAGGTTGAGGCAGTACATCGCCATCCAGGCCGTCCCGTCGGACTGGTTGATGAAGCCGCCGGTCGGAAGCGGAGCGCTCCGGTCGAAGACGCCGATGTTGTCGAGGCCGAGGAAGCCGCCCTGGAAGATGTTCCGGCCCTGGGCGTCCTTCCGGTTCACCCACCAGGTGAAGTTGAGCATGAGCTTGTGGAAAACCCGCTCGAGGAAGACCACGTCCCCCGGCCCGCCACGCCGCTTCCGGTCGATCTGGAAGACCCGCCAGGCCGCCCAGGCATGGACCGGCGGATTCACGTCGCCGAAGGCCCACTCGTAGGCGGGAAGCTGGCCGTTGGGGTGCATGTACCATTCCCGGGTGAGCAGCACCAGCTGCTGCTTGGCGAACTCGGCATCGATGAGCGCCAGCGGAATGCAGTGGAAGGCGAGGTCCCAGGCCGCGAACCAGGGATACTCCCACGAATCCGGCATCGAGAGGATGTCGGCCGTGTTGAGGTGGCCCCAGTCGCGATTACGTCCGAGCCGCCGGCTCCCGGGCGGAGCCGGCTGCCCCGGATCCCCGGCGAGCCATTCCCGGACGTCGTAGGAGAAGAACTGCTTGCTCCAGATCATCCCGGCGAACGCCTGCCGCTGGACGAGGCGGGCGTCCGGATCGTCCATCCCCTCCTGCAGGACCCCGTAGAACTCGTCCGCTTCAGCCCGGCGACGCTCGACGACCGCGTCGAAGGTGGAGAACGACTCTTCGGGCTCACCCGCCGCGAGTCGCAGTCGATAGACGGCGGAGCCGCCCGCGGGGATCTGCGTCGTGTACCAGAGCCCGGCCTTGGTGCCGGTTTCGTCCGGATTCACCGAGTCGCGATTCTGGTGGACGATCCGCTCGTGGAAGGCATCCTTCCGGAACCCGGGTCCGTCGTCGACGCCGTACAGCCGGCGACGATTGGTCTCGTTCTCCGTGAAGAGGAGCACCGGCGAGCCGTCGCTGTGGAGGCCGTACGCCTCGAGCGACGGATGAACCACACCCACTGAGGCCGGCCCAGTCCGGCGGATCTCCCCCCGTTGCCCCTTGCCGAAGGACCAGAGGTTCCGGAGCCAGAGCTGCGGGAGGACGTGCACGACGGCCGCATCCGGGCCGCGGTTGGCGACCTCGATCCGCAGGAGAATGTCCTCGGGCCCGGCCTTGGCGTATTCGACGAAGACGTCGAAGTACCGGTCGTCGTCGAACAGTCCCGTGTCCAGCAGCTCGTACTCGGGCCTGCCCGTTCCGCGACGCCCGTTCTCCTCGATCAGCTCTGCATAGGGATAGGCCGCCTGCGGGTACTTGTAGAGCACCCGGAGATACGAGTGGGTCGGTGTGGCGTCGAGGAACCAGTACAGCTCCTTCACGTCCTCGCCGTGATTGCCCTCCCCGTTGGTGAGGCCGAACAGCCGTTCCTTGAGGATCGGATCACGCCCGTTCCAGAGCGCGAGGGAAAGGCACAGCAGCTGCCGGTCATCCGAGATGCCCGCGAGCCCGTCCTCGCCCCAGCGATACACGCGGCTGCGCGCATGGTCGTGCGGGAAGTACGACCAGGCGGACCCGTCCGGGCTGTAATCCTCCCGCACGGTTCCCCACTGTCGCTCGGAGAGGTACGGCCCCCACCGCTTCCACGCCCGTTGCCCGGTGCGATCCTCTTCGAGACGACGTGCTTCAGCCGTCGAGCGGGTCACGGATCTACCTCCCGAGGTGGCCCGTATCCCGAATCGAACGTCGCCGCGGGGCCGCGAGTTCCCTCACGACATTTCGGGAGCGGTTCCCAACCGGCTGGGAACGTCCCTTGGGAGATTCGGGGGCATCCGCGCGGCGTGTCCGGAGGCAAGCGCTTGTCTCTGAGGAGGTTGTGACGCGGAGGAAGGCCCGGGTCCGCGCTGGCATGGAACCTGTCTCTAGGAACGGCGACCAGCCTCCCGAGGTCCACGATGTCGGCCGAGACGATCGACGAAATCCTGCCCCCGCTCCTCCCGACAGCCTATCGGCTCGCTTTCCGGCTCTGCGGCAACGCCGCCGATGCCGAGGACATCGTCCAGGACGCGGCGCTCAACGCCTGCCGGGGCTTCGAGGGATTCACGCCCGGCACCAACGCGCGCGCGTGGTTTCTGCGGATCGTGCTGAACGTGTTCCGGAGCCGCTACCGCAGGGATCGGAAGGTCAAGATGCTCTCGATGGAGGAGCTGGCGGATGCGGACGATACCGCCGGATGGGACCGGCTCTCCAAGGCCGATGACGATCCGACGTCGCGGGTGATCGGCGAGATCGACAGCCAGGAGGTCGTCCGGGCACTCGACCGGCTGCCGGACGACTACCGGTCGGTAGCGGTGCTCTACTTCATCGAGGATCTCCCGTACGCGGAGATCGCCGCGATCGTCGGCTGCCCGATCGGCACGGTGCGGTCCCGCCTCCATCGCGGCCGCCGCATCCTCGTCCGGGAGCTGCAGGCCTACGGCGGGTCGCCGGCCGTCGCCTAGCCTAGTGGCTGGGTGGGAGGACCACCTCCCACACGTCGGCCCGGCTCTCCCGAGTGGACAGCAGCAGCGTCCGCCCGTCCGGCGTGATGTCCAGCGCCGTGGTCCCCGGCGGGAGGTGGATCAGGGTGCGGACCTGCCCACCCGCGAGGTTCAGGCTCGCCACCTCAAAGGCCTCGAAGGTCGCGTTGGTCCTCGCCGTGTAGAGCGTGCTGCCGTCGGCGGAGAATCGCAGCGGAACCCAGCCGGCGCCGGCGACCGAACGGGGCGTGCCGCCGCCGACCGGCGCCGTCCAGAGCGGCGAGCGTCCCGTCTGGCGGTTCCACCCGTAGACGAAGCGGCGCGCGTCGGGGCTGGCGCGCGGCCAGAACACCCACCCCGTGGTGTCGGGCAGCGCGACCCCGCTGTCGGCGCCGGTCACGGGATCGAGCGTGCCGAATCGCCGGTTGCCGAGCCGCAGATAGAGAATGCGGCCGTCGGACAGCCACTCCACGTCGTACGACGCCGCCCCCCTCAGGAAAGTCCGGCGGCCACCGTCCGTGAGGGAGAAGAGGTGCAGAGCGTCGAGCGAGTCGCCGGTCGCGACGCCCGACACCAGGAGTCTTGTCCCGTCCGGCGACCAGGCGATCTCGAGCGCCCGCGCCATACGCGCGACGGGGTTCATCGCACCGCCCTCGAGCGTCATCGTGGCGACGACCGAGCCATTGCCCTCGTTGCGAACGAAGGCGACCCGCCGTCCGTCCGGCGCGAGCCGTGCCACGGGGTGCGTGGCGGTGCCGCTCGTGAGCGGGTGCAGTCCCCTGCCGCTCGGCGGACCGGTCAGCGCGATGGTGGCGAGATTGGACCGGTTGTCGAGCGCCCGGTAGACGAACCGGCGGCCTCCCTTCGCCACGCTGGGTCGCGACGACAGGAGCCCCTCGAGATCCGGCTCGGGAACTCCACTCGAGATCATCTCCGGCCGGCCTCGGGACGTCCCGTCCGGCCCGATGCCCAGCCGCCAGATGCTCGATACTCCGCCGGCGCGTCGGAGGTAGTAGAGCGCGCCGCCGTCGGGATCCCACACCGGCTCGCTGAGCATGGTCGAGTCGCGAAGCACCTCCCGCCACTTTCCCGGCCCCGGCTGGACGACGACGATGCTCCCGTTCTGGATGCCGGGTGAGAGCAGCCGGATCGCGAGCAGCCTGCCGTCGGGAGACCAGCTGTGTCCGCCCGCAAAGCGCTCCCCGACGTCGAGCTGGACGATCGTCGAGTCGCGCGTTTCCAGATCGAGAACCCTGAGCCGCCCTCCGCTCGTGGGAATGGTTGCGACCCGCCGCTCCCCGGGAGACACCTCGGTGTACGGCAGAACCCGCATGGTCCCTCCCAGCCTCGGAACCGCCACGGCATCGACGATCGAGTCCCGAATGCGGAGGAACCGGATTTCACTCCCGTTCGGCGACCACGAAACCCGCCGGATACGCCCGCCCTCCGCGACGCGCAGGTCGGATCCACTCTCGAGATCGTGCACGAAGAGCTCGGAGCCGTCGCCCACCGCCGCGTAGGCCAGGAACTGCCCGTCGGGCGAGAGGGCGGCCTCGGTCAGGTCACCCCGGAAGGTGAGCTGCCGCCAGGTGCCGCTCCCCGGCTCGCCGACGTCGCGGGACGCAAGCGCGGCGATCGTGATCACGATCCCGATCGTGATGCCTGCAGCCGCCACCCGCGCCCACCGGCCAGCCCGGTGCAGCGGCGCCGTCTCCGTCGGCGTCATCCCACCACCCGGCGTCACCAGCGGATCGAGCTCCGCCAGCAGCGTCGCGGCGTCCTGATAGCGGTGCCTCGGCTGCTTCTCGAGACACCGGGCGATGATCGTGACGAGCTCCGGCGGCGCGTCCGGCCGGTGGGAGGTGACGGGTTCCGGGGTCAGGACCACGTGCGCGGTCAGAATCTCCTGAGCAGTCGGCCCCGTGAACGGCGGCCGTCCGGCAAGGACCTCGTAGGCGAGCACGCCGAGCGCATAGATGTCGGCTCGGTGGTCCACATCGGGAGCCGCGGTGGCCTGCTCGGGCGCCATGTACGACGGTGTCCCCAGCGCGACGCCCTGGGTCAGTCCCTCCTCCGGCCCGGCCAGCGAGAGCGCCCGCGCGACGCCGAAGTCGGTGACCAGCGCGTGCCGGCCGGCGACCAGGACGTTCTCCGGCTTGATGTCGCGATGGATGAAGCCCCGGGCGTGAGCGTGTGCCACCGCGTCGACCACATCGCTCAGGATCCGGAGAATGTCAGGGACCGGAAGCTGTCCCTCGCGCCGGATCCGCTCGCGCAGCGTCTCGCCCTCGACGAAGGGCATCACGAAATAGAGGAAGCCGTCGCTCTCGCCGGAGTCGAGCAGGGGAAGGATGTGCGGATGCTGGAGGTGCGCCGCGATCCGGATCTCCCTCAGGAAGCGCTCCACCGAGCCCCGCTGCACGAATTCAGGATGGAGTACCTTTACTGCCACCTGGCGGGAGTGCCGGAGGTCCTCGGCGAGATAGACCGTGGCGGTGCCGCCCCGGCCCAGCTCCCTGGTCAGGCGATAGCTGGACTCGAGCGCACGGGCGAGCCGCGCGTCGACCTCGTTCATGGTCGCCGTTCCATTCGTATCCGCGCCGGGCCACCAGAGTAGGAGTCAGACCGGGACGGCGGCCGGGAACGAGCCGGGGGCCGTCACTCTTATACAAATAATCTCATGTCTTCCGCCATCCCAGACGTTCCGCCGCCCGGGGCGGCCCCCTCCGGCGCCGACCTGGAGCGGGTGATGACCCGTCTCCCCATCGCGGTCTGGAGGATCGACGTCCTCCAGCCGGAGGCGTTTCACGCCCGCGACGAAGGCGCGGTCGAGGCCCTGCTGCACGCGTCCCGGCTGGAATGGGCCAATCCCGCGACGGTCGCCCTGCTCGGCGCGGCCGACGGAGAGCTTCTGCTGGGGCGATCGCTGGCCAGCCTGTTCCCCGCTCTGGTCTCCCGCGATCGCCAGGTCGTCCGGCGCTTCCTCGACCATGGCTTCGAGCTGGACGGCATCGAGCTCCGGCTGAGCGGCCGTGACGGCCGCGTGTTGCATTGCCGGTCCGCGTGGGTGGGGATCACCGCCGGCGAAGGGCTCCGATCGGTCTGGGGAACGCTCGAGAACGTCACGGCGGAGCGGGAGCTCCGGCAGCAGCTGGCGGCCGTGACCGAGGATCACAGCGACGAGATCGTCGGGGAGAGCGCGGCGGTTCTCCGGATGCTCGAGAAGATCGCCCAGGTGGCGCCGACCAACTCGACCGTCCTGATCACCGGCGAGACCGGAACCGGCAAGGAGCTGATCGCGCGCCGGATTCATCGCACCAGCCGACGATCGGACAAGCCGCTGGTCACCGTCAATTGCGGGGCGATCGCGGCCGGCCTGGTCGAGAGCGAGCTCTTCGGTCACGAGAAAGGGGCCTTCACCGGTGCCACGGCTCGGAAGATCGGCCGCTTCGAGCTGGCCGACGGCGGCACCCTCTTTCTCGACGAGGTCGGCGACCTCCCGCTCGAGGCCCAGGTCAAGCTGCTGCGCGTGCTGCAGGAATCCGAGATCACCAGAGTGGGCGGCAACGACGCGATCGAGGTCGACGTCCGCGTGATCGCCGCGACCCACCGCGATCTCGGCGCCGCCGTCCGCGAGGGAAAGTTCCGGCAGGATCTCTACTACCGGCTCAACGTGTTTCCGGTGCGGAGCCCGGCCCTCCGCGAGCGGCGCGAGGACATCCCCCTGCTCGTGGCGCACCTGACACAGCGGTACGCCGCCCGGCTCGGAAAGAGCATCGAGCGGATCCCGCGCGGCGTGCTCGATGCCCTGGCCGGCCATCCCTGGCCCGGCAACATCCGGGAGCTGGCGAACATCATCGAGCGCTCGGTCATCGTGACGCAGGGACCGGAGCTGCAGCTCGGCGAGTGGGTCACGGGGCAGTACACGCCGGTGCCCGCCGTGACGGAGGGAGTGGATGGCAGCTCCCTGACGCTCGAGGAGATGGAGCGCCAGCACATCATCCGGACGCTGGAGCGCACCGGGTGGAAGGTGAGCGGCCCCCGGGGCGCGGCGGAGGCACTGTGCCTCAAGCCGACCACGCTCGAAGCCCGGATGAAGAAGCTGGGCATTGTGCGCCGCGAACGACGCTAGCCCCTCGGACTAGCCCTCTCGAGTTTCCGCCTGCGCGATCGCGCTTCGGACCCGGGCCAGCAGCTCGGGCGGTGCGGTGAGCCGGCGCAGCTTGAGCTTGATGTCGTCGAGCACGTGAAGTCCGAAGCGGTGCTCGGACGCGCAGACGGCGCAGCGATCCAGATGTTCCCGGACCAGCGCTATCTCCTCTCCGGAGAGCTCCCGATCCAGGTAATCGTCCAGCCGGCGAAACACTTCCTCGCAGCCGTACGGGGTCGCGTCCATCATTGTGGGTCAGCGCCGGCGAAC
>JBOHSH010000038.1:0-3407 GCA_050733195.1 Gemmatimonadales bacterium | reverse complement strand
GTGCGGCGCCGCTTGGCCGGACGGCCCGCCGGCTCCGCCGCGGCCGCCGGATCGGCCGCGGCCTTAGTGGTCCGGCGCCGGGCCGGCTTCTTCTCCGGCTCCGCGCTCCGCTTCCGCTTCTCGCGCTCCCAGCGGACGCGGACGGCCGCGACCTGATCGTCCTCCAGCGCGGATTGCGGTCCGCGCGCGAAGACGTGCATGTCCTTGAGGAGCCCCATCAGCTGATCGGTGGGGACTCCCAGCTCCGTCGCCAGCTCCTGTACTCTCGTCTTGACCACTCACGCCTCCGTGACGCCCTGCCCGGCCGCGGCCGCGCGGACGATGCCGTCCGCGAGCGCGGGATCCCTGACTCCCGCCGCCATCACCGGCGGCTTGCCCAAACCGGCTCCCAGCTCCGCCGCCTGCGGTCCCTCCACGCGAGGGACGTCCAGCGCGGCGGCCAGTCGCAACACCTTTTCGCGGGCGCGCTGGCTCGCGTCGCTCGCGATCACCACGCACCGGCACTCCCGCGCCTGCAGAGAGCGCCGCACCGCGTCCACTCCGACCACCACCGTCCCGGCCCGAAGACCGAGGCCGAGGTATCCCAGCACGCCGTTCATGCGCCCGGCTGGGCTTCCTCCCCGGATTCCTCCGCCGTCAGGTCCGACAGGAACGCGACCAGCTCGTCCGCCGCCTCGGGGGTCATCCCGGTGATGCGCTCGATGTCCTCGCGCTCAAGGTCGAGCACGTCGTTGAGGGTCCGGTAGCCGGCCTGCGCGAGGACGGCGAGCAGCGGGGGCGAGAGGCCCTTGAGCTCGGCCAGCGCCACCTGCGCCACCGCCTCTTCCTCCGGGGCCGGCTCGAGCGCGAACAGCGGTCCCTCACCACCCCGCTCGAGCCACTCGCGGCTGGAGTAGAGGTCGATCTTCCAGCCGGTGAGCTCCGACGCGAGCCGCACGTTCTGTCCGTTCCGCCCGATGGCGAGCGAGAGCTGGTCCTCGTCGACCACCGCCTGGATCGTCTTGCTCTCCGGGTCCGAGAAGACCCGGGCCACCCGCGCGGGCGCGAGCGCCAGCCGCGCAAACCGCTCCGGGTCGGGCGACCAGGGGACGATGTCGATCCGCTCGCCGCCGAGCTCGTTCACCACCGCCTGCACGCGCGAGCCCTTGAGACCCACGCAGGCCCCGACCGGGTCGATCGCGTCGTCCTTCGAGATGACGGCGACTTTGGTCCGGCTCCCGACCTCGCGCGCGATCGCCTTGATTTCGACGATGGCCTGCGCGATCTCCGGCACCTCGAGCCGGAAGAGCGCCGCCACGAACATCGGATCGCCCCGGGACAGAACCAGGCGCGGCCCCTTGGGCGTCTCCTCCAGCCGCTTGAGCACGGCCCGGATCGTGTCGCCCTGGTGGAAGTGCTCGCGGTGATTCTGCTCCCGGTAGGGGATGATCGCTTCCGCCTCGCGGAACTTGTTGAGCATGAGCACGAGCTTGCCGCGCTCGATCTGCTGCACCTCGCCCGAGAGGAGCTCACCCACCTTGTCGCCGAACTCCTCGCGGATCTTGGTGCGCTCCCCCTCGCGAACCCGCTGAATGATCCGCTGCTTGGCGGCCTGCACGGCGAGGCGGCCGAACTCGCTGAAGGGGATCTCCTCCTCCAGCACGTCGCCCACTTGGAAGTCCGGGTCCTCGAACCGCGCCTCTTCCAGGGAGATCTGGCTGCTCGAGTCCTCCGCCGTCTCCACGACGGTGCGGAGCCGCGAGACCCGAATGCTGCCCTGCAGCTCGTCGACGCTCAGCTCGAAGCGAACGTTCGGGCCGAACTTGCGGATCAACGCCGCCTGAATGCCGTCGCGAAGCAGCTCGAGGAGGTCCCCCCGGTCCAGCTGCTTCGTCGCGGTCAGCTCGCGAAACGCGGCCAACATTTCCGCAGAACCTGCCATGAGCCTCGAACTCCACGCTGAAGTCGCCGCGGCGCGCACGCCGTCGGCCGGACGAATCGCGATCGAGAAGGGAGAATCCGATCGCGGGCGCGACCGGGCGAAAAAGAAAAATGTGGGGGAGCACCCCACATCAACCCGTCGAACAGGCCGCCCCGCTCCCCACCCGCTCCAGGCCCGAAAGAATATCCCGGAACGCCCTCGGCGTCAACGGGTTAGCGGATCGCGGTCAGTTCGGGTTGTTCTGGACCGTTACGGTCACCTGGGCCACCCCGACGTTCCCCGCGAAATCCCGGGATTCGGCCCGCAGCGTGTGACTGGTGCCGTCCTGCAGGCTGGCCGTATTCCAGATCCCCTGGTAGGGCGAGGAGATGTCCTCGGCGATCTGGTTACCGTCGACGAAAATCCGGACCGCCGCGACCCCGAAGTCGTCCACCGACTGGACCGTGATCTGCACAGTCCCCGAGACAACATCGCCCTGCCTCGGGATATCGAAGGACACCAGCGGCGCGGCGCCGTCCGAGGTGGGCCCCAGGCCTCCGCAGGCGCCGGTCAGCATGACCGCCAGCGCACTCACCGCCGACAAAGGCTTCCGAATCGTTCGCGACATGGGACTGCCCTCGCAGATGCTCAGGGGAAAGCTAGGGGACGAGTCCGAGGTAGGCCACCATCCGCCCGTCCGCCCCTCCGGATGCGCGGTGGCTGAAGAATGCCCCGGCATCGTGTGCAGAACACGAATGCGATGTGGAAACGTGACGGATCCCAAGGCGCTTCGCCTCGCCCGATAACACCTCCCGGAGGTCGAATCGTGCCCGGTCCCCGTCACCGGCGGCCGGCTCCCTCCCGCAGGCCCGCAGGACCTCCGCTCCCACCTCATAGCAGCTTCCGCAAATGGCCACGCCGCAGTGCATCCGGAGCCGTTCGGACGGGCTTCCCTTCGTCCGGAGGAGCTCGACCCCCTGTTCGAGAATGCCCGCCGCGACTCCACGCCACCCGGCGTGCAGCAGCGCGATCCGCCGCTCCTCAGGGTCCAGGAGGTAGATCGGAACACAGTCCGCGACCGTTACAGTGAGAAGGATTCCGGGCGTGGCGGTCGCGTGCCCATCCACGCCTTCGGTGAGGAGCCATCCCCGGATCTCGTCGTGCCAGGCCATCCGGTGGCCATGGACCTGATGCCCCAGCACGAAGCCCTGCATCCCGGGAAACCCGTGCCGGAACCGGCGCCACCGGTCCATCGTGGTCGCGACGGGCGTCCGGCTCCAGAGCCCGAGATCGAACGGCTCCGGATCATCGCCGCGGGTCGTGATACCGGCCACCACGCCCAGCTCCCGCCACCCGGCCACTTCGAGCCGGGGCACGGTCCCCGCCGCGCTCACTCGAGCCGCTCGATGGCCGCGCCCAATCCCCGGAGACGATCGTCGATGTGCTCGTAGCCCCGGTCGATCTGGCCGATGTTGTGAATGACGCTGGTGCCCTCCGCGGCAAGGGC
>JBOHSH010000037.1:0-47608 GCA_050733195.1 Gemmatimonadales bacterium | reverse complement strand
GGCTCATCGAGACGGCGGCCGACAGCCGCGCGCTCATCGCGGCGCGATCGCGGGCGGCCCGGAACGCTGGATCGCGGCTCACGGCATCCTGGAAGGCTCGGGCGGCGGCGGAGAAGTCGCGCCGGTCCTCCGCCTCGAGGCCGCGGCTGAACGCGAGGAAGGCCTGGAGGTCCGCCGTCGGACGCTCCTCGATCGCCCGGAGCTCCGCCGGTGTCGGGGTCACCCCCAGCCGCTCCAGCAGCTGAAGCACAACGGCCTTCTCCATGGCGAGGATCTGCTCCAGCCGGTCGGAGGCGGTGCCGTTGGCTCGGACCTGAGTGTCCGCGGTGCTCACCACGGCCGCATCGATCCGGATCCGGGAGCCGTCGTCGCGGATCGCGCCCTGCACGACACGCTCCGCGCGGAGCAGGCGTCCCGACCGTGCGGCGGTGGCCGGCTCGACCCGTCCCGACGCGCCGAGCGCAAGCTCGTCGGTGAGCGCCTGGACCCGCTCGCGCTCGAGCAGGGTCAGCCGCCGGACCTTCGCGAGGTCGCTCAGCACCAGATGAGAGAGCCCGACCTCCAGGGGCCGGAGGTCGGCGTTGTCACCGAGATAGGAGAAGCGAAGGACCGCGACCGTATTGGGGACCGGCGGCGTCGAAGCGAGACTCGCTTCCGCCGCCACCGCCCGCCGGGCTTCGTCGGCGAGGCGCGTCCGAGTGAGCGCGACGATGCGCTGCTCCACCTGGCTCCGCTGTCGACCGGGGATGCGGAGGCCCTGGGCCTGGCGATAGGTGCGGAGCGCCGCGTCCCACTCCCCGAGGCCTTCGTGCGCGAGGCCGAGGTACACCGCGGCGTCGAACGCGTTCGGGTCGAGCGCGAGTGCGGCGGCGAGTACGTCCTGCGCGCGGGCGAAGCTCTTCGCCTCGTAGAAGCGGATGCCGACGCGGGTGAGACCGTCGGGATCGTTCGCAACCCGCGCGCGTTCGGCCTCGAGCGCCGTGCTGTCCGCCGGCGCCACCGGCGGCGCGCCGGTTCTCGGCGCGCAGGCGGCCAGCAGCAGGATGACGAGCGCGCAGCGCGCTCTACTCGAGCTTCCCATCGTGTCCCCGGTCGTCCGGTGGAGTACGCTCAAGATATTACGCAAGCGTCGGGCCGGGGAGAGTGCTGCGGGGGGAGTGTGACGGGGGTCACAACAACGGTTGACGCTTTTCAGTTCGGCGTGGTGAAGATCCTGCCCCACCGGATGTTCGTGAAAAACGGCAGCGGCTTGTACGTGTTGGCGTCGAAGCTGTAGTAGACGAGCAGCGGCCGGCCCCGCACGTTGGCCCGGGGCAGGAAGCCCCAGTAGCGGCCGTCGTACGACCCGTCGCGGTTGTCGCCCATCATGAAGAAGGAATCGGTCGGGACCACGACCGGCCCCCAGTTGTTGAGGTCCGGATGGTAGGCTGCCGGATCGATCCCCTTCACCAGGTGCGGCACCTGCCAGCGTCGCATCTGCTCCCGCTGGAGCGGGTCCGCGTTCGCCGCGGGATCCGACCGCACGACCCAGGGCTCGCGTACCGGCTTTCCATTGCGGAAGAGCTGGCCGTTCTCCATCGCGAGCGTGTCGCCCGGCGTGCCGGTCAGGCGCTTCACGACCTTGAGGCCGGGCTCCTCCACCGAGTCGAAGACCAGGATGTCCCCCCGCCGCGGCTCCCGGATCGCCGGGAGCCGCTTGTGGAGAATGGGAACCTCGGCTCCGTACAGGAGCTTGTTGACGAAGAGAAAGTCCCCGACCAGCAGCGTGTTCTCCATGCTGCCGGACGGGATCCGGAAGGCCTCGATGAGGAAGGTGCGCAGGAAGAACCAGACGACCAGCGCCACGGCGATCGACTTGGCCCAGTCCCACAGCCAGCGCCCGAACGACTTCATGCCCTCTCCTCGCTCAACCCGTTCACCGTTCCCCGTTCCCCGTTCCCCGTTCCCCGGTCCCCGTTCCCCGGTCCCCGTTCGTCTCCACCCAGTCCGCCATGAAGATATTGGTCTCGCCCGGGGTCCTGCCATTACGGTTGCTCACCCACAGCAGTTTCCGGCCGTCCGGGCTGAACATCGGGAAACTGTCGAAGTCCTGGAACGTGGTGACGCGCTCCAGCCCGGACCCATCCACATTGATCAGGAAGAGGTCGAACCGCCCGCTGCGCGGGTTCTCGAAATTGGACGAGAAGATGATCCGCTTGCCGTCCGGATGGAAAAACGGCGCGAAATTCGCCCCGCCCAGGCGGGTGATCTGGCGCGGCGAGCCGCCGTCCGCATCGGCGATCCAGAGCTCGACCCGCGCGGGCCGGACCAGCCGGTTCCGGAGGAGCCGCAGGTAGTCCGCGGTGTCCGCCGCGGTGACGGGATAACCCGCGCGCCAGACGATGCTCCGCCCGTCGGGGGAGAAGAACGCGCCGCCGTCGTAGCCCACGCGATGGGTAATCCGCCGGACCCCGGTGCCGTCGACGTTCATCGTGTACAGCTCGATGTCGCCGTTCCGCGTGCTGGTGAAGATGATCCGCCGCCCGTCGGGAGACACCGTCGCTTCGGCGTTGTAGGCGCCGCTGGTGGCGGTGAGCGGCCGGAGATCGCTCCCGTCGGCCCGGGCCGTGTAGATCTCGAAGTGCCCGAGCGGCCAGACATAGCCCTGCGACGGGTCCGGTCGGGCGGGACAGGCGGTGTCGTGGGCGAAGGTGGACGAGTAGAGGATACGGCGGTCGTCGTCGTGGAAGTAGCCGCAGGTCGTCCGCCCGAGCCCGTTCGAGACCCGCCGCTTTCCCGAGCCGTCGGCGTTCATCACGTACTGCTGGTCGCAGCCGGTGTCGACGTCTTCCTGCCGCTGGAAGATGATCTGCCGTCCCGAGCTCGAGAAATACGCCTCGGCGTTGTTTCCGCCGGAGGTCAGCTGCCGGATGTTGCGGAGGTGGCGCTCGCCGGGCTCCGCGGTGAGCGGGATGGCGGGGCTCGAGGCGCGGCTGCCGGAGCAGGCGGCGAGCGCGAGGAGGAATCCCGGCGCGAACGAGGGGCGCATTTATGTGTTATCCAGCGCCCGAATCGCGGCGAGCACGTCGTCGGCGTGATCCTTCACCTTGACCTTCTCCCAGACTCGTGCGACGCGGCCCTTCCGGTCGATGAGAAACGTGGTGCGCAGCACGCCGAAGTATTTCCGGCCGTACATCGACTTCTCTCCCCACGCACCGTACCGCTCCGTGACCGCGTGGTCCAGGTCGGCGAGAAGCGGGAACGGCAGCGAGTACTTCCTGCGGAACTTCGCGTGCGAGCCCACGTCGTCCGGCGAGACGCCGAGCACGGTGGCCCCCGCGCGCTGAATCTCCCGCCAGTGGTCGCGAAACCCGCACGCCTCCTTCGTGCACCCTTCCGTGTCGTCCTTCGGATAGAAGTAGAGGACCACGGGCTGGCCCTGGAGATCCGAGAGGCGGACGGACGATCCGAGGTCGGTGGGCAGGCTGAAGGCGGGAGCCGTGTCGCCGGTCGCGGGGGGCCGCGTCACGGCAGGAGCTCCGCGGGCACTCGCAGCGGCGCCCGCACCCGGACCACCGGGGCGTCCTGTCCGCGACGGAGATCCCGGTCGAGGAAGTTCCAGGTGACGAGCCCGTCGTGGGTCGCCGGCTCGAGCAGATACGCCGCGAAGACGCCGAGCCGCTGATCCGTGGGCACCAGATACCAGCCCGCCGTGACGGCGACCTCGCGGGAGCGCCAGCTCCCCTCGGCCACGACGCCGCGGTGGCCCTCGAAGAGCGGTCCTGCCGCGAGGCTGTCCACCCGGAACGCCTCGCCCTCGCCCCGCCACTCCGCCTTGAGACGCCGCACCTCGACGCCGTGCGCCCGGAGCAGCGCGGCGACGTGGCCGTGCTGCGGAGGGATCAGGTAGGCGGACGGCACCACCTCCTTCCGCGTGGCGACGAAGCGGTCGAAGACGGGCATCCGGATCGTGCGGAAGACGCCGGTCCGGCGGCGCCGCGCGAACCCGCCCGAGCCGTCGTCGGCACGCTCGGTGATCTCCGCGATGACCTCCTGCATCGTGGGCGGGGCGAGCTCCGCCCGGACCGCCACAGAATCGGGACGGTGCCGCTCCGCCGCGAGAGTCAGCGTCTTGATGGTGGCGCGCTGCTCGGAGGCGTGGCGGAGGATCTCGACGAGGAAGTTGTAGGTGACGCTCACGCGGGAGCGGAAATCGGCGTTGCTGTAGGCCTCCGAGAGGATCGCCATGCGGCCGCGCATCCCTACCCAGTTGGTGCCGAACCGGGGCCGCGGATCGTAGGTCTCCCACCCGAGCACCAGGGAATCCGGGTGCTGGTTCCGGAAGTTGCCGTACCAGAAGACCTCCTGCCGGTGCCGCGTGCGCATGCGCTCGCGAATCGTCGGGAGGAAGCGGTCGCGGATCCAGTCGTTGGCCGGCGTGGAGTTCGGGTTGAGGCCGGGCGCGTAGGTGAGCAGGTAGCCGTGATAGCTGCCGTTGGTCGTGTGCAGGTCGATGAAGAGGTCGGGGTCCCAGGCCCCGAGGAGCGCGGCGGCGGCGCGGGTCTCGGGGGCTTCCTGCTTCACGTAATCGCGATTCAGGTCGAGTCCCATCCCGTTCGGGCGGAGCCCGAGGGTGGCCGGCCCGTTCTGGCCGGGCCGGGTCCTCGTGGAAGGCCCCATCGCGTCGTTCCCGTCCGCGTTGTAGATCGGGACCACGAGCAGGATGACGCTGTCGAGGAGCGGCCGCAGGGAGCCGAGGGTGAGGTCACGGAGCAGCATCTGCGCCGCCTCTTTGCCCTCCACTTCCCCGGCGTGGATGTTCCCCTGAACGTAGATCACCGGTTTGCCGGTGCGGTGCGCCTCGAACGGGGTCGCGACCAGCGGCCGCGAGGCGATCACGTACGGCAGCTTCCGCCCCTGGGGGCTCTCACCCAGCCGGCCGACCCGGATCCCCGCGCCGAGCCGCTCGAGGGAATCCACGAAGGCCACCACGTCGGCGTGCGTGGACGTCTCGGCGTAGCCCGTGCGCTCGGGGGTCGCCTGCTGGACAGCGAGTAGCAACGACAGAATGAGCATGGGGGACGAATCTGTGCGGTACGGCGGAAAGGCGGTAGGGCGGTAAGCAATCGCACCGATTCCCTACCGCCGTGGCACCCCTGGCTCCCTGGCCCCTAGCCCCTAACTCCTAGCTCCCTAGAACCTCGACCAGAGATACTGGTTCGTCACCTCGTGGTGGAACTGGATCTCGGGGACCTTGATCAGCGCGCCGAGCGCCTTGGGGCACCGCTCGGCGGAGGCGAGCTTGAGGTCGGCATACCGCTTGTGGACCTGCTCGCCCAGGAGCTCCTTGCAGAAGTCGCTCGCCTTGAAGAGCCGGATCGCGTCGTAGATGTTGTCCGGCAGGAACTTGGTGCGGTCCCGCCGCTTCTCCCCGTTGTCTTTCTCGATCGGCCCCTCGAACCCCGTCCGGAACATCGTGTAGATGGCGAGGTACGGGTTGGCGTCGGGAGCGATCGACCGCACCTCGATGCGCGCCGATTTCTCGTTCCCGAGCGGAATCCGGATCATCGAGCCGCGGTCCACCGGCGACGCCTTGATCTGGTTCGGGGCCTCGAAGTGGGGATCCAGCCGGCGATACGCGTTGACGCTCGGGTTGAACAGCAGGCAGATGTCCTGCCCGCTCGTCAGGATGCGGTCGATGAACTTCCAGCCCAGCTTGCCGAGCTTGTCCTGGCCCCGCGCGTCGAAGAAGAGATTCTTCCCCTTCTGGCTCACCGAGAGGTTGGTGTGCATGCCGCTGCCGTTGATCCCCGTCACCGGCTTGGGGAGGAAGCTCGCGGTCATGTCGAAGCGGGCCGCGACCTGGCGGCACACCAGCTTGTAGAGCAGGACCTGGTCGGCCGCGATGCCCGCCTCGGTGTACCCGTAGTTCATCTCGAACTGGGACGGCGCCACTTCCGGGTGGTCCTTCTCGTTCGCGAACCCCATCGCGCGCTGGACTTCGGCGGACGTGTCGATGAAGAGGCGGAGCTGGTCGCCGGGCAGGGAGTGGTAGTACCCGCCCGTGCTCGGGAACTCGAAGGCGCCGGTCTCGTGGTAGCGGCGCTCCGCGTCGCGTCCCTTGAAGAGGAACCCCTCGATCTCGTTCGCGGCGTTGCAGACGTAGCCGTCCTTCTCGTACAGCCGGCCGAGGTAGCTCTTGAGTTTCGCCCGCAGGTCGGCGACGTAGGGGCTGCCGTCCTTCTCCAGCACGGCGCCGAACACCAGCACCTTGCCGGGTCCGAAGACGTCGGACGGCATCCAGTAGAAGGCCGGCCAGTCGATGGCCAGGCGAAGGTCCGATTCCGCCTGGGCGGTGAAGCCGCGGATCGAGGACCCGTCGAAGGTGAGGTTCTCCGCCGACTTGAGCAGGAACTTCTTGTCGTAATCGAGCATGTGGAGCCGGCCCTCGAGGTCGGTGAAGCAGACCGTGACCGCCTTGATCCGCTTCTCGTCCGTGAGGTACTTCATCCGCTTCTCGCGGATCCGGTCCACCGCCACGCGGTTCTGCCGCTCGGCCTTCGCCTCGAGGTTCATCTCCTCGAGCTTCTCGTACGGGATCTCCAGGAAATCGCGCAGGCCGGTGTTCTGCATCGGGCGGGCTCCGGGGGGGGAAAGGGGACGACCCTTGGGAAGCCCGAAGGTATGGATCTTAGCCTAAAACTGCAAGTCGATAAGCTAAAACCTCACGTTTTTATCCTAAAATCGGTTGCAATCTGTGTAATGTGTGGAATCTGTGGATAAACAGCTGCTAGGGTCCGGGCTCCGCGGGCCGCACCGGGCGGCGCTCCACGACCGTGGGCCGCACCTTGACGCCCGCACCCAGCCTTTCGGCCCCGCCCACCACGACCCGCTCGCCCGGGGCCACGCCCGCCTGAATCTCCACGTATCCCGGCGTCCGGACCCCGAGCTGCACCAGCCGGCGCATGGCCGAATCGCCCTCGACGACCCACGCGAACATCTGGCCCGCCACGGGCAGGACGGCGTCCTCGGGGATGACCGTGGCCGCGGGGCGGACCGCCGTCTCGAGCCGGGCCTCGATGAACATCCCCGCCTGCAGCTCGCGGCGCTGATTCGGCACGACAGCCTTCATCGTGATCGTGCGCGAGGGGAGCTGCACCAGCGGGTCGACGAAATCGACCGTGCCGGCGAAGTCCCGTCCGGGGAGGGCCGCCACGCGGAAGAGCACCTTCTGCCCCGCCTTGAGCCGCTCGGCGTAGCGCTCGGGCACCTGAAAGGCGGCGCGCTGCGGGTGGTTGGTCTGCAGGGTGATGAGCCGGGTCTGGTTGTTGACGTAGTCGCCGAGGCTCACGAGGCGCTGGCCGAGCACACCCGAGAAGGGCGCGCGCACGACGGTGCGCTCGAGCCGGAGCTCCAGGAGGTCGAGCTGGGCCTGGGTGCCCCGCATCTGGGCCTCGGCCCGCTCGACATCGGCGGGAGCCGCGGCCTTCTCGGCCAGGAGCTGCCGGGTCCGCGCGAGCGCCTGGACCGCGAGATCGCGCTCGGCGGCCGCGCGGGCCACCTGCGCCCGCAGCTCGCCGTCGTCCACCTTGAAGAGGGGCACGCCCCGCTGCACCTCGGCGCCTTCGCGCGCCATGATCTCCTCGAGGCGGCCGTCGACCTCGGGTCGCAGCTGGATGGATTGGACCGGCTCGATCTGGCCGGTCGCGGTGATCGCGTCGATCACGGTGTCCTGCCACGCGACCACGACCTCGACCGGCACGGGACCGGAGGGCGCCCGACCCCCGCCGGCCCGGCCGCCGCTCGACGGAGTCGCGGCGGAGCCGCCGCAGGCGGCGGCCAGGGCGAGGGAGAACGCGGCGAGGATGCGGGTGGTCACGACGAATTCCTGTCGGTGAAGAGTCGGCGGCCGAGAATGGCCTCGAGGCCGGCGAGCGCGAGACGGGCGGCGTAGCGCGCCTGGACCAGGCCGGCCTCGGCTTCGGTGAGGCTGGCCTGCGCGTCGAGGAGGTCGAGCACGGTGGTGGCGCCGCTGCGATACCGGGCCTGCTGCACCCGGTAGGATTCGCGGGCCACCAGCACGGCCTGCGCGGCCAGATCGGCCGATTCTCCCGCCACGCGGTACGTCTCCCACGCCTGGGTGACGTCGGCTTCGGCCGCGCGCTCGAGGTCGTCCCGGATCGCGCGGGCGACATCGCGGGCGGCCCGGGCCCGGCTCATGGCGAGCTCGCGCTGGCCGTTGTCCCAGATCGGCAGGCTGACCGACAGCGTGGCCGACCGCCGGGTGAGCGCGTTCGGGAAGAAGTGCTCGTCGAACGAGGTGACGTTGGCCGAAATGATGGCCTGCGGGAGATACGCGCCGCGCCGCGCCCGCACGACGGCGTCGGCCTCCCGCTCGTTCGCCCGGGCGAGGCGATAGTCGGGGCCCTTCTCGAGCGCCTCCGCGATCGCCTGCGGGAGCGTCAACGGCAGCCCGGGCGTGCGGGTGGTGTCGAGCGGAACGGCGTCGACGCCGCCCGGCGAGCCCACGCGCCGGCCCAGGGAAAGTCGCGCGACGGTGAGGCGGGCCTCGTCCTGCAGCAGGGTGACCCGGGCGCGGGTCAGCTCGAGGAGCACCTGGAGGGAATCGGTCTGAACGGCGGCGCCGCTCACGACCCGCGCCCGGGCGACGACGAGCTGCTCCTCCGCGCGGCTCACCCGGTCGCGCGAGACGTCGCGCAGCTCGCGGTTGCTCAGGACCGCGTAGTAATCCGCTTCGGTGTCGAGCGCGGCGCCGAACCGCTGGAGCACCTCGTTCGCGCGCGCGCCCTCGAGCTCCGCGTTGGAGCGCGCCAGCTCGGCGAGCTTCCGTCCGCCGGTGAAGAGCTCGTACCGGAGGTCGGCGCGGGCGGTGACGTTCGTCCGGGTCGGCTGGCCGGTGCCGACGTTGAAGATGTCGCGGGAGTACCGGGTGTAGTCGCTCGACACCGTGAGGGACGGGATCACGAACGTCGCGATGGCGGCGCGGCGGCTCCAGGAGGCGGTGCCGATGGCCCCGAGCGCCGCCACGTAGCCCGGATCGAGCCGGACCGAGCGATCGAGCGCCTCCCGCAGCGTGATCCGGGGGACCGTGTCGGAGGGTGGAGCCTGCACCGCGAGTACCGTGGCGAGCAGCAGGCCCGTCATTCGGCCGCCGCGGAACGATAGGACTGTCCGGCCGCGACGGGCGTTCCTTCCGGCGCCGGCGCCGGCGCCCGCCCGCCCCGGCGGACGCGGACGCGCGCCCCTTCCATGTACGAGTATACGATCGGGACGAGGTAGAGCGTGAGCGCCGTCGAGAAGAGCACCCCGCCGACGATGGCGTAGCCGAGCGGCCGGCGGCTCACCGAGCCGGCGCCGAGCCCGAGCGCGATCGGGATGGCGCCCATCACGGTCGCCACCGACGTCATGAGAATCGGCCGGAGCCGGATCCGCCCCGCCTCGAGCAGCGCCGCCCGCAGCTCGAAGCCGCGGTGGCGGAGCTGATTCGTGTACTCCACGAGGAGGATCGAATTCTTGGCGACGAGGCCGATCAGGAGAATCATGCCGATCTGGCTGTAGAGGTTGATCGTGCTCTTCGCGATGGCCAGCGTGAAGAGCGCGCCGGTGACCGCGAGCGGCACCGCGGTCAGCACCGTGAAGGGATGCACCAGCGACTCGAACTGGGACGCCAGCACCATGAACACGACGATGAGGGCGAAGAGGAACGCCCAGTAGAGGGCGCTGCCGCTCTCCCGGAGCTCCCGCGCCTCACCCGCCAGGGCCGTCGTGGACCCGCGCGGCAGCACTTCGGCCGACAGCGCCTCCAGCGAGTCGATCGCCTCGCCGAGCGTGAAGCCGGGCTGGAGCCCGGCGCTCAGCGTCGCGCTTCGCACCCGCGCGAAGTGGCTCACCTGGCGGGGCCCGACGCCCTCCTCGACCCGCGCCACCTGGTCCAGCTTGATGAGCTGCCGGTCGCGGCCGCGAACCGAGAGGAGGCTCATGTCGTGCGGCGTGGCCCGGGCTTCCGGCGCGAGCTGGACCATCACGTCGTAGAGCTTGTTGTGGCGGGTGAAGGTGCTGACCCGCTGGCCGCCGAGGAGCGCCTGCATCGTCCCCGCCACGTCGCGCACCGGCACGCCGAGGTCCTCCATCCGGTCGCGGTCATAGGCGACGGTGAGCTCCGGCTTGTTGACGCGGAGGTCGGTGTCGACGTTGGTGAGGCCGGCGATCCGGCGGGCCCGCGTGAGGAGCGTGTCCATGCCCGCGGCGAGCGAATCGAAATCCGGGTGCTGGACCACGAACCGCACCGGCGCGCCGAAGCCGCCGAACGCCGGCGGATTGTTCACGAAGACCATGGCCCCCGCGATCGCGCCCATCTGCGGCCGGAGCGCCTCCTGGAGCTCCTGCGCCGAGCGATCCCGATTCGACCAGTCGGTGAGCCGCACGAAGATCTGGCCGGTGTTGACGCCGCCCCGGCCGCCGAAGCCGCCCCCCACCACGCTCGTGAAGTTGTCCACCTCCGGGGTGCGCGAGAGGATTTCCTCGGCCTGCCGCTGATACTCGCCGGTAAAGGCGAGGGTCGCCCCTTCCGGCGCCGTGATCGTCACCTGGAGCTGTCCCCGATCCTCGGGCGGGACGAACTCCACCTTGAGCTGCGTGAAGGTGTAGCCGGCGAGCCCGATCAGGGCTGCCGCGATGGCCACCGTCTTCAGCCGATGGCCCAGGGTCCACCCGAGCGAGCGCTGATAGCCGCTCGCGAGGGCGTGGAAGCCGCGCTCGAGCGCCTTGTAGAGCGTCCCGTGCCGCGGCGGCACCCGGAGGATCTTCGCGCAGAGCATCGGCGTGAGCGTGAGCGCGACGAAGCCCGAGATGGCCACGGCGGCGGCGACCGAGATGCCGAATTCGTTGAAGAGCCGGCCGGTAGAGCCCTGCAGGAAGGCGAGCGGGGTGAAGACGGCGACCAGCGAGATCGTGGTCGCGATCACCGCGAAGCCGATCTCCCGCGTGCCCTTGATGGCCGCCGCCTCCGGCTCCTCCCCCAGCTCCTCCTGGTGGCGGAAGGCGTTCTCGAGGACGATGATCGCGTCGTCGACCACGATGCCGATCGCGAGCGTGAGGGCGAGCAGCGTGAGGTTGTTGATCGAGAAGTCGAGGAAGTACATCACCGCGAACGTCGCGATGATCGACGCGGGGATGGCGAGGCCGGGAATGATCGTCGCCCGCAGATTGCGGAGGAAGAGGAAGATGATGAGCACCACCAGGCCGGCGGCCAGGATGAGCGTCTCCTCCGCCTCCTTGATGGAGCGCTTCACGTAGATCGACTGATCGAAGCCCGGCACCAGCTGGATTCCGGGGGGCAGCTCGGCCTGAATCTCGGGAATGATGTCGCGCACCCGGTCGGCGATCTCCACCAGGTTCGCCTTCGACTGCCGGATGATCGAAACCCCGACCGCGGACTTCCCGTTGAACCGGAAGACGCTGCGCTCGTCCTCGGCGCCGAGCTCCACCCTGGCCACGTCGCCCAGCTTGACCAGCTGGCCCCCCGCGCTCGAGACCACGAGGTTGGCGAACTCCTCCGGCGTGCGAAGCTCGCCCAGGGAGCGGATGGTGAACTCGCGCCGCTCCGACTCGATCCGCCCGGCGGGGATCTCCACGTTGCGGCTCTGGATCGCCGCGACGACGTCCTGCACGGTGAGGCCTCGGGAGGCCAGCTCCGTCGCGCTGGGCCAGACCCGCATCGCGTAGCGGCGCTCGCCGCGGATGTCGGCGCGGGCGATGCCCGGAACCGTCTGGAGCGGCGTCTTGACGAACCGGTCGGCGATCTCGGTGAGCTGGAGGAGGTCGTAGCTGTCGGAGATGAGCCCGATGAAGAGGATCGGCCGGGCGTCGGCGTCCTGCTTGGAGACGACCGGGTCCTCGATCTGCTCCGGCAGCCGGCCGCGCACGCGGGAGACGAGGTCGCGGACGTCCTGCGCGGCGACCTCGATGGGACGGCTGAGATTGAATTCGAGGTTGATGTTGCTAGACTGCTCCGAGCTGGTGCTCGTCATGGTCCGGAGACCTTCGAGCGTCGCCAGCTGCTCCTCGAGAACGTCCGTGACCGCCGTCTCCATCACCTGCGGATTGGCGCCGCGGAGCGTGACCGAAACCGAGACGATCGGCGGGTCGACGTCGGGGAACTCCCGCACCGAGAGCCCGCGATAGCCGACGATCCCGAAGAGCACCATGGCCGCACTGCACATGGTGGCGAAGACGGGGCGGCTGATGGAGATGTCGGACAGCTTCATGTGCTGGAGACCCAGGAGGAGCCGGAACTTGGAAATCTACTCCGTTGTACGGCTTCAGGTTCCGCCCCGTTGAGCCCCGGAAACCCAGGATGGCCGAAGCCAAGCTGACCCCCCGCCAGCAGGCCCAGCTCGACGTGCTGGGAACCCTGCCGCCACGTTTCGAGCAGATTCACCGTATGGTGGAGGAGTTGGCGTCGCTTCGGGCGGACGAGGCGCTGGCCCGCCGCCTCTGCCGCCTCCTCGACGAGTCGAAGGCCGCGACCGCCACCATGGGGCTGCCGGCGCTGGCCGACACCTTCGGGATGATGAGCATGCTGGCCCGCCGGACCAGCGGGCTGCAGATGAAGATCCGGGGGCTCCGCGAGGGACTCGCGAGCCTCAAGATCAACTTCGAAGGGGCGTGGAGGTCGGCCTCGACTCCGGAAGATCCTAGCGCTTCCGCGCCGCCAGACGATCGATCAGGGGACCGGAAATGAGTGCGACCATCGCGTTCACCAGCACCCCGATGAGCAGGGTCACGAAGATGAGCGCGAAGAGAATCATGCCGGCGCCGAGGCCGGCGAAGACGCGTCCGAACAGCTCGAGCATGGCTTCCTCTCCTGACGGCGAGGTATCTTACCCGTCCGCCGACCCGCCTGGCAACCGGGCCCGCCGGCATCGTCTCGACCGACCACTCACTCCGAGGTAGCGGTATGCGATCACTTTCCTGGATGGCTCTGGCTCTCGCGGGCACCGCCCCCCTGGCCGCGCAGAGCAACGACCCCGACAAGGCCGTCGCCGGCGGCGGAACGGTGCCCGCGGGGTGGACGGTCCGTCTCGACCGGGCCGAGGGCAAGATGGCCGACGTGAAGTTCGTGCCGATGGGCGGCGGGCTGCACATCACCCTCGGCCCCTCCGGCATCTTCTACCGTGACGCCGACCAGGTGAACGGGTCGTTCCACGCCGTGGCCACGTTCAACCAGACCAAGGCGCCCACGCACCCCGAGGCCTACGGGCTCTTCGTGGGCGGGAACAGCCTCAAGGACAGCGCCCAGACCTACATCTACTTCATCGTCCGCGGCACCGGGGACTACTCCATCCGGCAGCGGCAGGGCGCGACGGTGACGAACATCAGTCAGGGCAACCGGAACGGCTGGTCCGCCAACGACGCCGTCACCAAGCAGGACTCGGTGACCGGCAAGGCGACCCACAAGCTCGAGATCTCGGGCGACGCGAAGACCAGGAAGCTCAGCTTCTCGGTGAACGGCAAGAAGATCCACGAGATGGACGCCCCCGAGAGCGCGTTCAAGGGCGTCGTCGGCCTGCGCGTGAATCACAACATCGACGTCCACATCGACGGGTTCGCGGTGCACAAGCTGTAGCGCGCGCGGAGGTCAGGCGCTCTTCACCTCCGTCCAGATCCTGTCCCACAGCTCACTCGCCCGGCCGAGATCGTTCTGGATCTCGAGCCGGGCGAGCTCGTTCGGAGAGGGATACGGCACCGGATCGGCGAGCCGGCCCATGGCCGCCTGGTTCGGGGTGCCGTAGCCGGTGGCGGCGGCGATACCGGCGGCGACATCCGGACGCAGCGCGTAGTTGATGAACTCGTGCGCGGCGCGGGGATGGGGCGCGGCGGCCGGGATCACCATCGAATCGATCCAGAGCGTGCCCCCTTCGCGGGGGAGGGCGAACTCGAGCGCGGGCTGCTCCCGGCGAGCCTGAGCGGCGTCGCCGTTCCAGAGCTGCGCGATGAGCACGTCGCCCGCGATGAGCTGCGCCTTGACGGGCGCGGAGACGAACGCGCGGAGATTGGCCTTGGCGGCGATGGCATCGCGCTTCGCCGCCTCGAGCTCCTCCGGCACGACCGAGTTGAGCGAGCGCCCGCGGAAACGGAGCCACGACCCGAGCACGTCGCGCATGTCGTCCAGCATGGTCATCTTCGCCCGCCACCCGGCATCGAGAAACACGCCCCAGCTCGAGGGAGGCTCCCGCACCAGATCCCGCCGCCAGGCGATGCCCGTGGTGCCCCAGAGCCACGGGACGGTCCAGGTCAGATCGGGGTCGTGCGGGAGTCCCCGGAAGAGCGGGGAGAGGCTGTTCAGGTTCGGAAGCCGGGTCTGGTCGAGCGGACGCGCGAGCCGGAGCGCGACCAGCGCGGCCACCGCGTAGGTCGAGGGAAACACGACGTCGTACCCCGCCGCGCCCGCCTGCAGGCGGGCCAGCAGCTCCTCGGCGCTCTCGTAGGTGTCGTAGGTGACCCGGACTCCGAATTCGCGCTCGAAGCCCTCCACCGTGTCCGGGGCGATGTAGTCCGACCAGTTGTAGAGGTTGAGCCGGTCCTCCAGCGGGCCGAGCTCGGCGCCGGCGGCGGGCCGGCGGTCGCGCCCGCAGGCTCCGAGCAGCGCGCCGGCCCCTAACCCGCCCAGTCGTCCGAGAAAGCCGCGTCGGTCCATGGCCCGGCGTCGCTACGCCGACCGGCGCAGGCGATCCGCGAGCACCAGGAGCAGCGCGGTTCCCGCCACGACGATCGTGCTGATGGCGTTGATGGTCGGCTCGATGTTGCGGCGCACCATCGAGTACACCACCATCGGCAGCGTGGACGAGCCGGTCCCCGCGACGAAGGACGTGATGACGTAATCGTCGAAGGAGAGGGTGAACGCGAGCAGCGCGCCGGCGGCGATTCCGGGGAGCAGGAGCGGGAGCGTCACCGTGCGGAACGCCGCGGGCTCGTCGGCGCCGAGCATGAGGGCCGCCTCCTCGAGGCTCGTGTCCATTCCCTCCAGCCGGGCGCGCACGACGACGGCGACGAAGGCCACGCTGAACGCCACGTGGGCGATGGTGATCGTGCCGAGACCGAGCGGAACGCCGAGGAGCGCGAAGAGGAGCAGCAGCGAGATCCCCACGACGATCTCCGGGGTGACGATCGGCAGCACGAGCAGGGCTTCCACCGCGCGACGCCCGCGGAACCGGCGCCGTCCCAGCGCGAGCGCCAGAAGGGTCCCGAAGGCCGTCGCGAGGAGCGCCGTGAGCAGCCCGACCAGGAGGCTCCGCCCGAGCCCCTGCAGGATGTCCTCCCGCGCGAAGAGGCGCCGGTACCACTCGAGCGTGAAGCCCGTCCAGCCCACGCCGAACCGCGAGGCGTTGAACGAGAAGACCATGAGCACGATGACCGGCACATGCAGGAAGAGATAGACCAGGCCGGTCAGGCCGAGCACCCAGACCGGCGTCCGGCGGACGCTCAACGCGCCGCCGGCGCCGCGTCGCGGCGGCGCAGCCGGATCAGGACGGCGGAGAGGACGGCCACCATCACGACGAGGCTCGCGGCGGACCCGAACGGCCAGTTGCGCGCGGCGAGGAACTGGTTCTGGACGAGGTTGCCGATCATCACCTGCTTCGCCCCGCCGAGGAGGTCGGGCGTGAGAAACGACCCGAGTGCCGGGATGAAGACCAGGAACATCCCCGCCACGATGCCGGGTGCCGCGAGGGGCACGGTCACCCTCCAGAACCGCGCCGCCGGCCGCGCGCCGAGCACTTCCGCCGCCTCGAGAAGAGCAGGATCGAGCTTCTCGAGAGAGGCGAAGATCGGCAGGATCATGAACGGGAGGAAGCCGTACACGAGCCCCAGGATCACCGCGAACGGCGTGTAGAGGAGCGTAAGCGGCCGGTCGATCAGCCCGGCGGCGAGCAGGAGGCCGTTCACGAGACCGGTATCCCGGAGGAGAAAGATCAGGGCGAAGGTGCGGACCAGAAAGCTGGTCCAGAACGGGAGGACGACCAGCAGCAGAAGGATGGATTGCCAGCGGCGGGCCCGGGCGATGACGTAGGCCACGGGGAACCCGAGCACGAGGCAGAGCGCCGTACAGGCCGCGGCCCAGGCGACGGTGCGCGCGAGGATCCCGAGGTAGAGCGGATCGAAGAAGCGGCGGTAGTGCTCGAGCGTGAGCCCCGGCTCCACGCCGCCGTAGATCCCGCGGGGCATCACGCTCACCGCCACCATGATGGCGATGGGGAGAAGAAAGAAGAGGAGCAGCCATCCCAGGCCGGGCGCCAGGAGCGCCCACGCCCCGAGGGCCGGTCGCCGGGCGAGCGTCGCCAGGACGCGCCGGCGCAGGGTCACGAGTCCTCCAGCAGCCGGCCGTCCTCGGGACGCCAGCGGACCTCTCCGCGGTCCCCTCGCCGCCACGCGGTCTCGTCTCGAGCGCGAAGCGCGACAGTCATCGTGCCTCCGCCGTCGAGGACCATGCGGATCCGCTGCATCTCGCCCAGATACACCACCTCGTCCACGGTTCCCGCGATGACGTTCGTGCCTGAGTCCGGGGTCGATGCCGGCACCAGCCCCAGCCATTCGGGCCGGATGGCCACGCGAACCGCACCGCCGTCCCGGAGCGCGGGGTCGTCCGCCAGTCGAATGGGGGAGCCCGAGGGGCGCTCGAGCCGCCAGACACCGCCCGACCGTCGCGCCACCCCGCCGAGGAGGTTCGCCTCGCCGAGGAAGGTGGCGACGAAGCCGGTGCGGGGACGCTCGTACAGCTCCACCGGGGTCCCCACCTGCGCGATGCGGGCGTGGTCCATGATGGCGATGCGATCGCTCATGGCCAGCGCCTCTTCCTGGTCGTGGGTCACGTAGAGAAACGTGATGCCGAGGTCGCGATTGAGGGCCTTGAGCTCGAGCTGCATCTCCCGCCGGAGCTTGAGGTCCAGGGCCCCGAGCGGCTCGTCGAGCAGGAGGATGTCCGGCTCCAGCACCAGGGCACGCGCGAGAGCGACCCGCTGCCGCTGTCCCCCCGACAGCTCGGACGGCATCCGGGGCGAGAACTCCCCGGCATCGAGACGCACCGTCTCGAGCGCACGGGTCACCCGTCCCTCGATCTGATCTCGAGGAACCCCGTGGCGCTCGAGGCCGAAGGCCACGTTGCGCCGGACGCTGAGATGGGGGAAGAGCGCGTAGCTCTGGAAGACCATCCCCAGGTTGCGCTCGTACGGCCGTCGGTCGTTGACGCGCTGTCCGGCGATGAGGATGTCTCCCTCATCGGCACGCTCCAGCCCCGCCAGGAGGCGGAGCGTGGTGCTCTTGCCGCAACCCGAGGGTCCCAGGAGGGAGAAGAACTCGCCACGGCGGATCGTGAGGGAGACGGCCTCGACGGCCGGTTTCAGGCTAAAGCGCCTGGTCACGCGGACGAGCTCGACGATCGTATCGTCCCGGTCGTGAGGGGTCACGGGCAATTGCGGAATCCCGTCCGGAGGGCGCAAGGGCGAGGGAACCGGCGAGAAAACGTACGACTTCCAGAAAGGAGACGATAGCCCTCCAATTGCCGCTCCACACAGGGGATAGGGCATGCGGGGCGGGAACTGGGACGTACGGTCCGATTCCTGCACTAACGCTGATTTCGAGGGAATCAGCTTCACAACGGAGCGCAGAGTGCGAGTCTGGCGAAGCATCGCAACAGCGATGGTGGTGGGATTGTGCGCGGCAGAAACGGCCGCGGCACAGGCTTCCCGCCTGCCCGGCGTCCGCCTGGTTCCCACCCCGACCCTGGCCGACGCCGCGATCGCCATCGCGGACGGGCGGCAGCGGGTGATCTACTTCAACCCCCGCGTGCTCGAGGAGGTCGGTCCCGACCTCGCCGCCTTCCTGCTGGCTCACGAGGAAGGTCACATCGCGCTCGGCCACAGCCGGAGCTCGGTGGCGAACCTGGGCCATGAGGACGCGGAGCGACTGCTCAATGCCTACGAGCGGGACGCCGACTGCTACGCGGCACGGCTCCTCGCGACCCATCACCGTAGCGCGGCGCTCAGCGCCGTCACCTGGTTCCGCGCCCGCGGCACCTGGCGTCCGGACCGGGAGCATCCCATCGGGTTCGAACGGGCCACCGTGATCGAATCCTGTCTCGCTGCCGCCGACTGGGCGCGCGGCGGGGCCGTCGGCCGCTAAGACTCCAGCACTTCGAGCGCGCCACCTCCGCGACCGGTCTGGACGGTCGCGGCTTTCCGCTCTACGTTCGGACCGACCTGCCATCCGCTTCCCTTCCGGGGTCGAGGACCGACCGATGCAACGACGTGAGCTCCTGCGATCGCTGGGTGCCCTGGCGCTCCCCGCTCTCGTGCCGCTTCCCGCCGGAGACAGGTGGGAGCTCGGCCGGGCGATTCACCGGACCGTTCAGGGGACGTCGCTTCGGGTGCTCGATCGCGCCCAGGCCGCCTTAGCCACCGCGCTCGCCGACACCATCCTCCCCCGAACCGATACGCCGGGAGCCCTCGACGCGGGCGCGGTGGAGTTTCTCGACCGCCTGCTCGCCGACTGGCACACCGACACCGAGCGCCAGGATTTCCTCACCGGCCTGAATGCGCTCGATGCCCGGTGCCGTCAGGCCATGGGGGTTTCCTTCGCCGAGCTCGATGGAGCTCGCCGGGCGGAGTTTCTGACCCCCGTCGACGCCGCCGAGGCCGGCCGCGATGCCACCACACCCGAAGCCGCGTATGCCCGGCTCAAGAGCACGGTGGTGTTCGCTTTTCTCACGTCGCGGGCCGTCCGCGAGGGGGTGCTCCGCACGCCGATCATTCCCGGGCGTTTCGACGGGTGCATTCCGGCACCCGCGGGGGATTGATCGTGGCCCGCCAGAACGTCTTCGACGCCATCGTCGTCGGCAGCGGCATCAGCGGCGGCTGGGCCGCCAAGGAGCTCTGCGAGCGCGGGCTGTCCACGGTCGTGCTGGAGGCCGGGCGCGACATCCAGCCCGATCGCGACTACGTGGAGCACGTCCAGCCGTGGGAGCTGCCGTTCCGCGGACGGGGCGACCGCCGGGCGCTCGACCGGGACCAGTTCATCCAGAAGAACTGCTATGCCTGCGACGAGTGGGGCTCGAAGTTCTTCGTGAACGACCGGGAGAACCCCTACGAGTTTCCGTCCGACAAGCCGTTCCACTGGATCCGGGGCCGTCACGTCGGCGGCCGGTCGATCATGTGGGGACGGCAGGTGTACCGGTGGAGCGACCTCGACTTCGAGGCGAACGGCAGGGAAGGCATCGGGGTCGACTGGCCGATTCGCTACGCCGACATCGCTCCCTGGTACGACCATGTGGAACGGTTCATCGGCGTGAGCGGACAGGCGGAAGGGCTGGCGCAGCTGCCCGACGGCCAGTTCCTCCCGCCGATGGAGCTCCGGTGCGCCGAGCAGCTGGTGCGCGAGAAGCTGATGACCCGGTGGAACGGCGAGCGGGTCCTCACCATCGGCCGGTGCGCCATCCTGACCCGGAATCACAACGGGCGCGCGGCGTGCCATTACTGCGGTCCCTGCGAGCGCGGCTGCATCACCCACTCGTACTTCAGCAGCATCGGCTCCACGCTTCCCGCCGCCCGTCGCACCGGCAAGCTGACGCTCCGCCCGAACAGCGTGGTCCACAGCGTCCTGTACGACGCCCGCACCGGAAGGGCCACGGGCGTTCGAGTCATCGACGCGAACACTCTGCAGGCGGTTGAGTTCAGGGCGCGGGTGATCTTCCTCTGCGCCTCCGCGCTCGAGAGCGCGCGCATCCTCCTCAACTCGAAGAGCGAGCGGTTTCCCGGCGGCCTCGGCAGCTCCAGCGGCGAGCTCGGCCACAACGTGATGGATCACGTCTTCGGAGCCGGAGCCAACGGGACCCTGCCCGGGATGCTGGACAAGACGACCTACGGCCGACGGCCCAACGGGATCTACATCGCGCGGTTCAGGAACGTGAAAGAGCGGCACCCGGACTTCGTGCGGGGCTACGGCTTCCAGGGCGGGGCCGGACGCGCCGGGCCAAACCGGCCCTCGAAAGGCTTCGGGGCCGACTTCAAGCGGCAGCTCCTCTCCCAGGCCGAAGGCCCCTGGGGCATGGGGATCGGCGGCTGGGCGGAGTGTCTTCCGCGGCACGACAACGCCATCGCCCTGCACCCGACGCTCACGGACAAGTGGGGCGTGCCGGCACTCCGGGTGGAGTGCACCTGGGGCCCGAACGAGCTCAAGCTCCTCCTGGACATGCAGGTCACCGCCGCGGAGATGCTGGAGGCCGCCGGCGCCACCAACATCCGGACGTACAACAGCAACCTGCCCCCCGGATTGTGCATTCACGAGATGGGCACTGCGCGCATGGGCCGCGATCCCAGGATGTCGGTCCTGAACGGGTGGAATCAGGTCTGGGACGCCCCGAACGTCTTCGTCACCGACGGCGCCTGCATGACCTCGTCGGCGAACCAGAATCCGAGCATCACGTACATGGCGCTCACCGCGCGGGCGGCCTGGTACGCGGTGGAGGCGATGAAGCGGAGAGAGCTCTAGGGAGCCAGGGAGCCAGGGAGCCAGAGGAGGATGCGGTGACGAGTCGCAGAGAGTTTGTCGCGGCCGCGGGAGCGGTGGCCATCGCGTCGCGGTCCGCCGCCCAGCCGCCGGCCCCGCTGACCGGCCGGCTCAAGCAGTCGGTCTGCAAGTGGTGCTACCCCAACATTCCGCTGGATCAGCTCTCTGCCGCCGCCAGGGAGATGGGCCTGCAGTCGGTGGAGCTGCTCGGGGAGCGCGACTGGGCGACGGTGACCGCCGCCGGTCTCACCTGTGCGATGGCCAACGGCCCCAGCACGATCCCGGTGGGGTTCAATCGCCCGGACCAGCACGACCGCCTGGTGGCCGAGTCCGAGCGGCTCCTTCCGCTCGTGGCCGCGGCGGGCCTGCCCAACATGATCGTGTTCTCCGGCAATCGGGCCGGTATGGGAGACGCCGAAGGGCTCGAGAACTGCGCCCTGGGCCTGAAGCGCATCACACCGCTCGCGGAACGGCTCGGCGTGACCGTCTGCATGGAGCTGCTCAACAGCAAGATCGATCACAAGGACTACATGTGTGATCGGACGCCGTGGGGTGTGGAGCTCGTCAAGCGGGTGGACTCTCCGAGATTCCGCCTCCTCTACGACATCTACCACATGCAGATCATGGAGGGCGACGTCATCCGGACCATCCGCGACAACCTGCCGTTCATCGGCCACTTCCACACCGGCGGCGTCCCGGGCCGGCGGGAGATCGACGACTCCCAGGAGCTCAACTACCGCACCATCTGCCGGGCCATCGTCGACGCGGGATTCACCGGCTTTCTCGCCCAGGAGTTCATCCCGAGCCGCGATCCCCTCACCTCGCTCCGGGAAGCCGCCCGGCTCTGCGACGTCTGACGCCGGTCAGCGCGCCTCCGACCCGGCGAAGAATCTCGGCGCGAGCCGGAGCAGCCCCAGTCCGCTGAGTACGAAGACGGCGAGCCAGAGCGCTCCCGTGCCCATCCGCCCGTAGAGGAAGCTCCCGGTCCCGAACAGCGCCGCGTAGATGAAAGCGCACCCGAGCACCCAGGCGAGCAGCGACTGCGACAGGCTGTCGGGGCTCGGTCCGGTGCCGGCCTCGGCCGCGATGGGTCGCCAGCCCGGACCGGCCGGGCGGACCAGCCGGTAGAAGCGCACCAGCGTCGTCCGGTCGGTCGGCCGGGTGAGCAGCGTCACCGCGACCCAGACGACCGTGGTCGAGGCCACGGTCAGGAGGAGCGCCACGTGCGGTGAAGGCCCGGCTCCGGCCCTTCCCAGCAGGAAGAAGAGCGCGGCGATCGCAAACGAGCTCGCCATCGCGGCGATCTCGCTCCAGGCGTTGATGCGCCACCAGAACCACCGCAGCAGATACAGGAGCCCGGTGCCGGCCCCGATCGAGAGCAGCAGGTCGAACGTGGCGCGGGCGGTCTCGAGGACGAAGGTGAGCAGCCCCGCGAGCAGCATCAGCAGCGCGGTGGTGAGCCGCCCGATGAGGACGTAATGCGCCTCGGTCGCGCCCGGCTTCAGAAACCGCCGGTACACGTCGTGCACCAGATACGAGGTGCCCCAGTTGAGGTGAGTGGAGATGGTGGACACATACGCGGCGAGGAGCCCCGCAACCATCAGCCCGAGCAGGCCGGCGGGAAGGAAGCGGAGCATCGCCGGGTAGGCCATGTCGTGGCCGATCAGCCGGGGATCGACGTAGGGAAACGTTCGCGCGATGTCGTCCAGCGTCGGATACACGAGCAGCGACGCGAGGGCGACCAGGATCCAGGGCCAGCTGCGCAACGCGTAATGCGCCACGTTGAAGAGCAGCGTCCCCGCGAGGGCATCGCGCTCGCTCTTTGCCGCCAGCATCCGCTGGGCGATGTAGCTCCCGCCGCCGGGCTCCGCGCCCGGGTACCAGACCGACCACCACTGAACGGTGAGGGGGATGACGAGGACCGTGAGCGTGAGACCCCAGTCTCCGAAGTCGGGGAGCAGCCCGATCGTCGCCGGATCGAGCTTCGCGACGAGCCCGCTGAGCCCGCCGACCTCCGGCTGCTTGAGCGCGTAGACGGCGGCGAGGACCGAGCCGGTCATGGCGATTCCGAACTGGATGAAATCGGTGACCAGCACACCCCAGAGGCCCGACGTCGCCGCGAAGGCCACGTTGATCAGCGCGCAGACGAGCAGCGTCCGGCCCATCGGCCAGCCGAGCGTCACGTTCGCGATCTTGGCGGCCGCGAGATTGACCGACGCCATGATGACGCAATTGAAGAAGAGACCGAGGTACACGGCGCGGAACCCGCGCACGAAGGTCGCGGGGCGGCCGGCGTACCGGATCTCGTAGAACTCGAGGTCGGTGAGCACCTGCGACCGGCGCCAGAGACGGGCGTAGAAGAACACCGTCGCCATGCCGGTGAGCAGGAAGGCCCACCACACCCAGCTGTTGGCGACACCCTTCTCCCGCACCAGGTTGGTCACCAGGTTCGGCGTGTCGGTGCTGAAGGTGGTCGCGACCATCGAGATGCCGATGAGCCACCAGGGCGCCGAGCGGCCCGACGTGAAGAACTCGGCGGTGCTCGAGCCGGCTCGCCGGGCGAGGAGGATCGCCGGGATGAACGAGAGGCCGATGCTGAGAACGACGATGAACCAGTCCAGCGGCAGGAGGCGCATGCCCGGCTCCTCGATGAGTCGGCGGGACGGCTGGAAGGACGCGAAAAGTCTAACCGGAGACCCCGGAATTCGCTGTCCCTTTCCCGGTGGCCCGGGGCTGGCGAACGCCTAGATTGCCGGGCATGATTGCCACCATGACTCCGCCCGGCGCTGTGGCCTACCGGCCGCGTCCCGCCCTGCCCCGCCGCGACGAGCTGCTCCGCGCCGTCGCCGGCCGGGACCCGACCTACGAGGGGATCTTCATCGTCGGCGTCCGCACCACCGGGATCTTCTGCCGCCCCACCTGCACCGCGAAGCGGGCTCGACCCGAGAACCTCGAGTTCTTTCCGACCACGGCCGAGGCTTCTTCGGCCGGCTACCGCCCCTGTCGCCGGTGCCGCCCGCTCGAGGCCGGCGGCTCGCACCCCGAATGGGTCCGGCGGGTGCTGGAGCTGCTCGAGGAGCAGCCGGCGGCACGGCTCACGGACGCCGCGCTCAAGCGTCTGGGCGTCCATCCGGCCACGGCACGCCGGTACTTCCGGGCGAGCTTCGGGATGACCCTGACCGGCTACGCTCGCGCGCGGCGGCTCGGTCTGGCGCTCGATCTGCTGCAGCGCGGCGGGCCCGTCCTGCCGGTCGGGTTCGACAGCGGCTTCGAGTCGGACAGCGGATTCCGCGACGCCTTCAAGCGGCTGTTCGGCGTCACGCCGACCGAAGCGCGCGGCGTGCCTCCGATCGTGGCGAACATTCTGCCGAGCCCGCTCGGGCCGCTGCTCGGCGCGGCGACCGACGAAGGCCTGTGCATGCTCGAGTACGCGGACCGAAAGAAGCTTCCCGACCAGGCCGCCGATCTCACCCGCTGGTTCCGGCGCCCCGTGGTTCCCGGCACCAACGCCCATCTCGCCCGCGCGGCCGGCGAGCTCGCCGAGTACTTCGCGGGCGGCCGGCGCGCGTTCGAGGTCCCCCTGGTGCTCCGCGGCACCGAATTCCAGGAGACCGTCTGGCGCGAGCTGCTCCGGATTCCGTACGGCGAGACGATCTCCTACGAGGAGCTGGCGCACCGCATCGGCCGGAACGGCGCGCAGCGCGCCGTGGGGCTCGCCAACGGCCGCAACCGGCTCCCCATCGTGATCCCCTGCCATCGCGTCATCCAGAAGAACGGGCAGCTCCGCGGCTACGGCGGCGGTCTCTGGCGAAAGGAGTGGCTGCTGGATCTCGAGCGCCGGATCCGGGACGGCCAGGCTCCGCCCGGCGCACCCCGCGAGCCGGCTGCCTGAGGCCCGACGCCGGGGAGCAGGATCGCGGATCGCACGCGCGAGCCCTCGCGCTCGTGAACCCCGCGGCCGGTGGCGGCCGCGGGGTTCGTCTGTGGCGCAGGATCGAATCCGGATTGCGGGCGCGATGGCCCGGCCTCGTCCCGCACCTCACCCGCAGTACCGAAGACGCTGTCGCCGCCGTCGCCGCCTGGGCAGGGGGCGGTGGTGATCTCCTGGTGGTCGGCGGGGACGGGACGCTCCACGAGGCGGTGAACGCCGTCGTGTCGGCGGGACGGCTGGACCAGGTTCGCGTCGGGCTGATTCCCGCAGGCACCGGCAACGATTTCGCGAGAAGCCTCGGCAGCGCGCTCGGCGCCCTCCCGGCCGCCGTCGAGCGCCGCGTGGATCTGGGGCGCCTCCGCTTCGAGGACCCGTCCGGGTCCGCCCGCCAGCTGGTCTTCCTCAACTCCGCGTCCCTCGGCCTGAGTGTTCGCGGCAACGCCATCGCGCATCGGGCGCGGCGTATCCTGCCGGGGGCGGTGTGTTATGTCCTGGGCGGTGTGGGTGCGATCCTCACCGAGCGACGGCGCCTCCGCCGGAGCGTCAGGGCCGAGCTCGATGGGCGCGTGATCTACGAAGGGCGGGCGCTCAACATCACGGTCGCCAACGGCGAGACGTTCGGCTCGGGTCTCCGCATCGCGCCGGGCTCGTCGATCGCGGACGGCCTCCTCGATCTCGTCGTCGTGCGTGACGTGGGGCGGGCGGGAGCCGCGGTCGTGTTCCTGGCCCTGCTGCGCGGCGCCCATCCGCGCCTCGCCAGCGTGGACCGGACGGAAGGCCGGCGGGTCCGCGTGGTCCTGGAAGAACGCGCGGCGATGGAAGCGGACGGGAACATGTTCGAGGCCCGGGGCGAGGTCCACATCGAGGTGCAGCCGGGCGCGCTCCGGGTCATCCGGGTCTGACGCTACCGATCCGACGCCCGGCGCTCGAACTCCGCCTTCGCGCGGCCCAGACGCGCGAGCACCGCCGCCCGCTCCGCCGCCGTGTTCCATCCCTCATGGCTCGCCGCGGCGGCTTCGATGCGCTCGATCCAGCGAACGAAATACCGGGCATCGGTGGCGGAGCGCACCCGTCGCCTGCCCAGCGTGAGGTAGACCGGGCTCGTCGTCGCGAAGGGATACAGGTCGAGCACCGCCGCGCTCGGCCGCGAGGACCAGGCGCGAAGGGTGAACCAGCCGCTCCGGGCGACCGGCAGCGTCACCGTGGTGTCCGCCGCCGTTCCCCCACTCCCGATCGGGAGCGTCGCCACGACGGCCCCGTTGGCCACGATCTCCAGGCGATCGACCGGGACGAAGGAGCGGAGCGTCACCCGCGCGCGGACCTGGTGCACGCCCGCCGGCAGCTCCAGCGAGGAGCCCGGCCCCCGGCCGTCGACCGTGAAGGTGAGCAGCGGGCCGTTGGTCACGAAGGTGCGTCCGGCCTTGATGGCCGCGAGCCAGCTCCGCTGATCGAGCCGCGGCCCCGATTGCGCGAACACCCGCACCAGCCCGACGGGGCCGCGCAGGGAGGCGAAGTTGGCCATCGCGTCGGTACCCGCGCCCGCCGGAATCCGGAAGCCGTTGTTGAGAAGGCGATACCAGACTTCCGAGGTGATGAGGTGGTCGCTGAAGCCCATCACCTCGAGGTAATCCACCGCGCCCAGCGCGACGTCCACCGGCAGCGCGTGGGTGAGCGGAGCCGGCGCCTCCAGATCCGGCCGATCGTCGAAGGGATGCACGTAGCCGGAGATCGCTCCCTGGGCCCGCGCCAGGGCGACGATGTCGCCGTTGTCGGGGACGAGACTGGCGGCCGCCGTGGCGACGTAACCCGCGTAGTTCGGCAGGATCAGGTGGCGGGTCAGCCCGAGATGACCGGTGTGCCCCCACCAGCTCGTGTGATACTCCTCGTCGTGCGCGATGATCGTGCGAGCGGTGGACACCGGGTCCGGGCGCCCGAGGAAACGATCCACATCCGGGATCCGCTGCTCCTTGTTCACGATCAGGTTCTCGACGACGTGCACGTCTTCGGCCTCCGCCTGGAAGCGGAGCCGCGTGGGGTCGTTGCGGTAGTGGCCGCCGTAGTTCATGTGCACGTGCAGATCGCCGCTCCACCAGCCGAGGGCCGGAAGATTCGCGATCCGCGTCAGGGCAAGCCTCTCCATCCGGGTCGTACCGGCGGCGACCGGAACGGTGCGCTCGATGCGGCTGTACTCGACTCCCTTGGTGACCTCGATCCGGTACTCGCCGGCGGGAAGCGTCAGCTCCGCACCCCCGGAGAGATGGAAGTAGGTCGCCTCGAAGCGGCGGTCTCGCCGATCGAAGGCCTCGTCGGCATGCCGCCAGGCGTCGTCAGGCGCCCAGCCGCGCCCGTCGCTTCCCGTCACGCTCACCCGCGCGCTGGCCGGCCCGCCGGCCGCATCCACGACGGAAAGGCGGAGCCGGCCGACGGGATTCCGGTACCGGCGCACCGTGGCCCGCACCGTGTCGACCTGGCCGCCGGGCACCTGCACGACCTCGAGCGCCGTGTTGCCGCTCCGGTTCGTGATATAGGCGATCCGCCGGCCGTCCGGCGACCAGCGGGGCGCCGTATGGTCGCACTCGCAGTAGGTCAGCTGGAAGGGGTACCCGCCGGCGGCCGTGGTGAGCCAGAGATTGTTCCGCTGCCGGCCGAGATACGAGCTGTACACCACCCGGCGGCCGTCACGGGCCCAGTCGGGGCGGGCCTTCCAGGTCGTCTCCTCGTCGCGCACCGGGACCAGCTCGGCGCCCCGGCGCGCTTCCATCCGCCAGAGGCCGCCGCTCCCCCAGATCGCGCCGCGGTTGGAGACGAGGAGAAGCTCCCCTCCGTCGGGGGACCAGACGGGTGAGAGGTAGTGATCGAAGCGGCTGTAGTAGTACCGCGGGAGCCCGCTGTTGGTGTCCGCCGTGACGCGCTCGGGCGCGCCGGCGGCCCGGCCGCCCCGCATGTCGAGTACGTACACGTGCCAGCGTCCCTCGTGCGCCGTCGAGACGAACGCGATCCGGGAGCCGTCCGGCGACCAGCGGGGATCGAGGTGCACCGCGGAGTCGCGGACCAGCGGCCACGAGTCGCCGGTGGCGAGCTCGAGCACGCGAATCTCCAGTGCGTCGTCGCGGTAGGAGGTGTAGGCGACGAACCGGCCGTCCGGCGACCAGTCGGGCTGATGGTCATAACCCGGGCCGTCGGTGAGCTGCATGGCGACCGTCGTGTCGAGACGCTGCCGCCAGAGCGTGCCCTGCATCGCGTAGACGAGCTCCCGCCCGTCCGGCGACCAGGAAGCGGACGCCGGCCCGCTGGTGACCTGCGGGAGGTACATCTCCCGGTAGTAGTAGTTGTGCGGGACCCGGATCTGCCGGAGGACCGGCGCGCGTTGCGCGTGGGCGGGGAGGACCTGGAGGGCAAGGAGAAGAGCCAGGAGTGAGTTCCGACCTCCGAATCCCGGATTGGACCTCACGCGGTGATCCTCCCCTGGAGAACTCGGAACCCAGAACTCAGAACCCCGAACCCCTCAGTCCAGCTCTCCCAGGCTCTCGTCGAGGATGCGGAGGGCGATCGCGACGTCGTCCGAGTCGATCATGAGCGGCGGCGCGAGCCGGATCGTGTTGTTGCCCGCCACGAGCACCAGCAAGCCCTTCTGGAAGGCGAGGCGCTCGAGCTGGTGGGCCTGATCCGGGGCCGGCGTCCGGAGCTTCGGGTCGCTCACGATCTCGATCCCGACCATGAGGCCCAGTCCGCGCACGTCGCCCACGATCGGATGGCGCTCCATGAGCTGGCGGGCGCCGGTGAGCAGCTCCTGGCCCCGAACCTTGGCATTCTCGATGAGCCCCCCTTCCACGAGGTCGAGGGTGGCGAGCGCCGCGGCGCACGAGACCGGATTGCCGCCGAAGGTGGTACCGTGGGCGCCGGTCTCCCAGGTGCTGACCGATTCCTTCGCGATCATGGCCCCGATAGGCATTCCCGAGCCGAGGCCCTTCGCGGTCACCAGAATGTCCGGTTCGATGCCGGCGTGCTCGCAGGCGAACATCTTCCCCGTCCGGCCGATCCCGGTTTGCACCTCGTCCATGATGAGGAGGATGCCGTATCGATCGCAGAGCTCGCGCATCCCCGCCAGCCATCCCGGCGGAGGCACCACGTAGCCGCCTTCGCCCTGGACCGGCTCCACGACGATCGCGGCGACGTTCTTCGGATCGACCAGCCGCGCGAACAGCTCCTTCTCGATCACGTCCAGCGAGTAGAGCCCGCACGAGGGGAAAGTCTTGCCGTAGGAGCACCGGTAGCAGTTGGCGTACGGCACGTGGTGCACGCCCGGCAGAAACGGGCCGAACCCGGAGCGCTGCCGCACCTTGCTCGAGGTGAGGGAGAGCGCGCCGTAGGTGCGCCCGTGGAACGAGCCCTCGAAGGCGATGAAATCGGTCCGGCGGGTGGCATGCCGCGCGAGCTTCATCGCGGCCTCGACCGCCTCCGCGCCCGAGTTGGTGAGGAACACCCGCTTCGGGCTGGGTCCCGGCGCGATCCGCACCAGCCGCTCCGCGAGCGCCGACATGCCCTCGTAGTAGAAGTCGGAGCCGCAGATGTGCAGGAATTTCGCGGCCGCCTCCTGCACGGCCTGCACGACCTTCGGATGGCTGTAGCCGGTCGAGCTCACCGCGATCCCCGCCATGAAGTCGAGGTACCGGTTGCCGTCCACATCTTCGACCATCGCGCCTTCGCCCCGCGCGATGCAGAGCGGGTACGCTTTGATGTAGCAGGGCGACGTGACCGCCCGGTCCCGCGCGATGATGCTCCGCGCCTTCGGGCCGGGAGGAGGGGTGGCGATCTGGGGGTAGGGCTTCGTTGCCATGATGGTTCCTCGTCCAACCGTCAACCGGTAATGACCGTCCGGCTCTGCTCCCGCATGAACTGCTGCACGTACCAGGGACCGCATCCGCCCTTGCCGGTCGATCCCGATCCCTTCCATCCGCAGAACGCCTGGGCGCCGGGCCACGCCCCGGTGGTGGCGCCGCTGCGCTTGTTCGCATAGCAGACGCCCGCCTCGACCTCGTCGAAGAAGCGCTCGACCTCGTCCGCCCGGCCGGAAAAGATACCGGCGGTGAGGCCGTAGTCCGGCCGATTGGTCTCGGCGATGGCCTGGTCCAGCGAATCGACGACCGTCACGGCGAGGACGGGCACGAAGAACTCCTCCCGGTGGAGCTCGCTCTCGGGCGGAACGCGCGCCACGGTCGGCTCGACGTAATGGCCCCGGTCGAAGCGCTCGCCCTGCAGCCGCTCACCACCGATGAGGATCTCCCCGTCCCGGCGCGCGAGGGCCGCCGCCGCGTCGAAGCGTGCGAGGGCGCGCGCGTTGATGACCGGGCCGAACCAGACGTCCCGCTCGGCGGGGTCGCCCGCGCGGATCGCGCGGGTGCGCTCGAGCAGCCGCTCCAGGAACCCCTCGGCCACGGCCCGGTGCACGTACGACCGGCTCGTGGCGCTGCACTTCTGTCCCGAGAGCCCGAACGCGGAGCGCACGATGCCCTCCGCGGCGGCGTCCAGGTCGGCCGACTCCATGACGACGGCCGCGTTCTTGCCGCCGAGCTCCATGAGGCAGGGCTTCACGTAGCGGGCGGACAGTCCGTGATAGATCCGCATCCCGACGGCGCGCGACCCGGTGAACACCACGCCGTCCACGAGCGGATGCTGCCACAGCGGATCGCCGATCACCTCGCGCAGCCCCGTCAGGTGATTGACGACGCCGTCGGGAACCCCCGCCTCGCGATAGATCTCCCACAGCTCGCGCCCGATCCACGGCGTGTCCTCGGCCGGTTTATACACCACCGCGTTGCCGCACACCAGCGCCGCCGAGCTCATTCCCGCCGAGAGCGCGAGCGGGAAGTTGAACGGGGCGATGCAGACGAAGACCCCGTAGGGCCGGAGCACGTCGAGGTTCCGCTCGATCGCCGTCGGGTTCGCCATCGGGAGCCGGAATCCGTCGCTCTCCTCGACCTGGTGGCAGTAATAGTCGATGAGGTCGGCCGCCTCCTCCGCGTCGCCCATCGCCTCGAGCCGGTTCTTCCCGACCTCGAGCGTCATGATGGCGGCGAGCCGGAACTTGCGCTCGCGGATCAGGACGGCCGCGCGCCGGAGGATCTGCACGCGGTCGCGCCAGGAGCGGCGGGCCCAGTCCGGCTGGGCCCGCTTCGCCGCCTGCACCGCCTGGTCCACGTGCTCCGGGCCGGCGGCGCTGAAGCTCCCGAGCAGGAGCCCGGTGTCGGTGGGCGACCGATCCTCGAGCCGCGTGGCGGGAGTCTCCACCGCCACCCGCCCGATGTGGAAGGGATGGAACCGGCCCGTCTCGCTCCGAACCCTCGCGAGCGCGGCGTCGAAGTCCGCGTGAAAGGCCGTGAGGTCCACGTTGGCGCTGGTGTACGTGATCTTGGCGGGAGCGGTCGCCGTCACGAGACCTCCTCGAGCGCGCGGCTCAGCCGTGCGACGATCTCGTCGATCTCCGGCTCGCTGATGATGAAAGGCGGCGCGATCACGACGAGGTCCCCGTCGGTGCCGTTCACATGGCCGACGTTGGGCCAGACCATGAGCCCCGCCGCCCGGGCCGCCTCGCTGAGCCGTTCCGCGAGGCGGGCCGACCGGGGAAAGGGCGCGCGGGTGTCGCGGTCGGCCACGAGCTCGATGCCGGCGAGCAGGCCGCGCCCCCGGATGTCACCCACGAGCGGGTGGGCCCGGAGCTCCTCGAGCTTCCGGTGCAGAATGCAGCCCATCCCCCGCGCGCGCCCGACGAGGTTGTGCCGGTCGAGATAGCGCACGACGGCCAGTCCCGCCGCGCACATCATCGGCGTGTGCGAGAACGTCTGCGCGTGGAGCAGTCCTCCCGAGCCCCGCGCCAGCGGATCGAGCAGCCGGCGCGGCGCGGCGACGGCGGCCAGCGGCGCGTAGCCTCCGCTGATGCCCTTCCCGAGGACCTGCAGATCCGGAACGGTTCCGTACGGCTCGAGTGCGGACCAGGTGCCGGTGCGGCCGGCTCCCGTCAACACCTCGTCGGCGATCCAGAGCACCTCGTGCCGGGTACAGATCTCCCGCACCGTCTTCCAGTAGTGCGGCCGCGGAACGGCCGCTCCCGTGGAGGAGCCGCCGACCGGCTCGGCAATGAACGCGGCCACGCGCTCGGGTCCCACGGCGAGGATCGCGTCCTCGAGCGCTCGTCCGCTGCAGCGCGGGCAGTCGGGGTCGTCACCGCGACAGGGACAGTGATAGGCGAGCGGTGCGGGCACGCGCTCGACCGGAACGAGCCAGGGCTCGAAGAGACGCCGGTAGTGCTCGCGCGCGCTCACCGAGAGGGCGAGCAGCGTGTTGCCGTGGTAGCCGGGCGTCATCGCCACGACGACCGACTTCTCCGGGCGGCCGGCTTCGACCCAGTACTGCCGGGCGAGCTTGAGGGCCGCCTCGATGGCGTCGGAGCCGCTCGAGAGGAAGTAGAACCGGTCGAGATCGCCGAGCGCGTGGGCCGCGAGCGCGTCGGCGAGCTCCTCCGCCGCCTCGTTCGTGAAGCTCATGCCGCTCACGTACGCGACGCGACGGATCTGGTCGGCCACGGCGTCCACCACCTCGCGCACCCCGTGGCCCAGGCAGGCCACGTAGGCGCCGGCACAGCCGTCGAGATAGCGACGGCCTTCGTCGTCCTCCAGCCAGCAGCCCTCGCCCCGAACGATCCGCGGATGATCCTTCACCAGCGACCGGTAGAACACGTGGGTCTCGGGATAGCGGGCGGCGGCCATGCGGAGAAGTTAGCTTCTCCGAAGTCCCCATGCGCCGCTCCCTCGCCGCCCTCTCGGTCGTCGTCACCGCCGGCTCCGCATCCGCTCAGGATGTGCACGAGCGGAACGTGCCCGTGCCGATGCGCGACGGCGTCGTGCTCCGTGCGGACGTGCTCCGCCCCGCGGGACCGGGGCCCTTCCCGGTCCTGGTCTACCGCACGCCGTACGGGAAGGACCGCGCCGTGGAGCGGTACTCGATGTTCCGGCGCGCGGTCGCGCGCGGCTACGCGGTCGTCGCGCAGGACGTGCGCGGGCGTTACGCCTCGGACGGCCGCTTCGACCCCTATCGGCAGGAGGGACGCGACGGGTACGACACGATCGAGTGGGCCGCCTCGCAGCCGTGGTCGAACGGCGACGTCGGCTCCTTCGGGCTGTCGTATCCCGGAGCGGTGCAATGGCTCGCCGCCGTGGAGCGGCCGCCGCACCTCCGGGCGATGGTGCCGGCCATGACGTACGCGACGCCCGAAAACTTCTTCACCTCGGGCGGAGTGTACGACCTCTCCTGGCCCGCGTGGATCTGGCTCAACATCTCGTCGGACGTCCGGACCCGGGGCGGCCTGCCCGGCCCCGCGACCGGAGCGCTCGCCGCCGCGGTCTGGGATACGCTGGGTCCGCGGCTCGCCGCGAGGCTCCCCATCACCGACGTCCCCGAGCTCGCGGCGATCGCGCCGTGGTACCTCGAGTGGCTGGCGCATCCTCCGGGAGATCCGTGGTGGCGATGGGCCACGCTCACCGGCAAGTACGATCGTGTCGATGCGGCCGTCCTCGGACTCAGCGGCTGGCACGACGAGGCGTACGGCCCCGACGGCGCGCTCCGGAACTTTTCCGGGCTCCAGGGGGCCAGGCGGAACGGCTCGACGCCGCGACATCGTGTCCTCGTCGGCCCGTGGGTGCACGGCATCGCCGGCATCAACGACAGTACGGCGGGCGCGAAGAGCGGCGACCGCGCGTTCGGGGGGAGCGGAGGGCTCGACTACGACGAGCTGATCCTGCGCTGGATGGATCGCTGGGTCCGCCGCCTCCCGAACGGCGCGGACGCGGACCCGGCGGTACGCGTCTACGTCATGGGGGAGGGTCGCTGGCTCTCCGCGGATACCTGGCCGCTTCCCGGCACGCGAGCGGAGAGCTGGTTTCTGAGCGCGGGCGCGAGCGGCCGCGGAGGGCTCACTCCATCGGCGCCGAAGGAATCGGCAACGACTCCGTTCATCTCCGATCCCGCCGAGCCCGTCACCGATCCCCACGTCGGGCGGGCGGGTGCGCACGACTACCGGGCGCTGGCCGAGCGACAAGACGTCGCCGTGTTCGAGAGCGCACCCCTCGACCAGCCGCTCCGCGTCGTGGGCGAGATCACGGCCGAGATCCACATCTCCGTCGACGCGCCCGACGCCGACCTCTGGGTGCATCTGCAGGACGTCGCGCCCGACGGCACGGCATGGAATCTCATGAGCCCCGGACTCAACGTCGCGCGGGCGAGCTGGCGGAACGGCGGGCCCGAGCGCCGCCTTCTCGAGCCGGGCACGGTGTACCGTCTGCGCTTCGGCAACCTGCTCACCGGCAACTCTTTCGCGGCCGGCCACCGGATCCGGGTCGTGCTCTCGGGTGCGTTCATGCCGCACTTCAGCCGGAACCTGCAGACCGGCACGCTGGAGACCGAATCCACCGCGACCCGTCGCGCGACGATCACCATCCATCACGGGCCGGAGCACCCGTCCCGGCTCGAGCTTCCCATCATCCCGTGACCGCCTGGGGGTGGAGACGGGCGGTGCTCTGCGGCTGCCTCCTCGGCTGCTCGCAGCGCGAGCCCGCCGACCTCATCCTGCACCGGGGGCGGATCTACCCCTTCGCGATCGACAGCGCGCCGGCGGAGGCAGTGGCCGTGCGCTCGGGACGCATCGTTTACGTGGGCCGCAACTCCGGGGTCACCGCCTACCGCGGGCGCGAAACGAGAATCGTCGATCTCGGTGGACGCGTCGTCCTCCCCGGGCTCCACGACACGCACGTCCACCCGCGCGGGGGCATCCACCTCTCCGAGTGCCCGCTGGACGGCCTCGACACGCGGGCCGAAGTCCTCGATTCGGTCCGGCGCTGCGCGGCGGCCCAGCCCGGCAAGCCCTGGATCCGCGGGCGCGGGTGGCAGCTTCCGCTCTTTCCGGCCGCGAATCCGCGGCGGGAGTGGCTCGATTCGGCGGTGCCGGATCGCCCGGTGTATCTCGTCGCCGCCGACGGGCACTCCGCCTGGGTGAACTCGAAGGCGCTCGCGGCGGCGGGCGTGACGCGACGCACGCCCGATCCGCCCAACGGTCGCATCGAACGAAGCCCCGACGGGGAGCCGAGCGGCACGCTGCGCGAGAGCGCGATGGCGCTCGTCGACCGGCACGTCCCGCCGTGGACGGCGCAGGAGATTCGCGACGGTCTCGCGCAGGGACTCGCGCTCGCGAACAAGGTCGGCGTCACCACCGTGCACGAGGCGTCGGCGAGCCCGGCGCTCCTCGCCGGCTACGCGGCCCTCGACAGCGCCGACCAGCTCACCGCGCGAGTCATCGCGGCGATCTACGTGGATCCGCTCGGCGGCCTGGCGCAGGTCGATTCGCTCCGCGCCTGGCGCGGGCGCTACGGCGGCCGGGGGCGATTCCGCGCGACCGCGGCGAAGATCTTCGCCGACGGGGTGATCGAGGCCGGAACGGCGGCGCTTCTCACGCCGTACGTCGGCGGCACCTCGCGCGGGACGCTCAATCTCACCCGGACCGCGATGGACTCCCTGGTCACCGCGCTCGACGCGGCGGGTTTCCAGGTGCACGTCCACGCCATCGGCGACGGCGCCGTCCGGCAGACGCTCGATGCCCTCGCGGCGGCGCGGCGCGTCAACGGACCGCGGGATGCCCGGCCGATCATCGCCCACCTGCAGCTCATCCATCCGGACGACTTGCCCCGCTTCGCGCGCCTCGGCGTGATCCCGAGCTTCCAGATGCTCTGGGCGCAGGAAGACCAGTACATCACCGAGCTCACCGTTCCGGTGCTCGGCCCGGAGCGGAGCGCACGGCTGTATCCCATCGGCTCCCTCGCGCGGGCCGGCGCACGGCTGGCGGCCGGCAGCGACTGGTCGGTCACCTCGATCAACCCGTTCGAAGCGATGCAGGTGGCGATCACCCGTCGGTCCGTAGAGGATGCTCTTCCGGGCGACCCCTGGCTGCCTGACGAGCGCATCGATCTGGCCACGGCGCTCCGCGCGTACACGTTCAACGGCGCCTGGGCGGCCTTCGACGAAGCGACGAACGGCACACTCGAGATCGGCAAGGCCGCGGACCTGATCGTGCTCGACCAGGATCCGCACCGGATCCCGCCCGTGAGGCTTCATCGGATCCGTGTGCTGCTCACCGTGGTCGATGGACGGGAAATGTGGCGCGATCCGAGCCTTGCCGTACCCTGACGCTTGCCCCGGCGGACCGCCTCCCATACCGTAAACGTGCAGTGCCGATGGCTGGAGGCCCGATGCACCCTGCCCGCTGCCTGATCCTCGCCGGATGCCTGCTGATCCCTGCGGGATCGGTGGTCGCCCAGGACGCGCCGCCAAAGAACCCGGCGGTGATGCGCGGAGAGGTACAGGACTCGAGGGGCGCGCCGCTCGAGGGGGCGGAAGTCGAGCTCCTGGGAGCGAATCGGAAGGCGCTTACGCCCGCGTCGGGCACCTACCGCCTGGGAGACCTCCATCCCGGACGCTACTGGGTCACGGTGCGGCGCATCGGCTACGAGCCGCTGCGCGTGGCGCTCACCTTCGATCCGGGCGTCGAACGCGAAATCATCTTCCAGCTTGACAGCCGGCCTCAGCGGCTCGCCGACATCGACGTCACGGCGGAAGACCGCGTCTGGGCGCGGCGTTATCAGGAGTTTGTCTGGCGCTCGCGCTCGACGTTCGGACGGTTCCTGACGCGGGACGACATCGAGCGGTACAACCCCGTCTACTTGAGCGACGTGGTCCGCTCCTATCTGCCGGGCGTGCCGCTGCGCGCGTTCGACCGGGCCCCGTTCTTCGACGTGTTCGCCGACGGATGGGGTGACGGCGGCGCGCTGGGCTGGACCCACGCGGGGTATGGATCACGCTCGAGCTGCGCGCCGGCCGTCTCCCTCAACGGCGCCACACCGTTCTCCACCTGGGCGATCAATGATTTCCGGCCGCAGGACGTCGAGGCGATCGAAGTGTATCGCCGCGGGCGGGACATCCCGATCGAGTTCCAGCGGATGACGCCCGGCACCTGCGGGCTCGTCGTGATCTGGCTCAGGTAGCCCCGCACCGCCGCTATCTTTCCGCTCTGGCGGGGCGTTCCCGCCTTTCCCCGGACTGGATGCATGCCGACCGTGCTCACCCGCCGCCGTTTTCTCGCCCGCGGCCTGGCCTTTCCCCTCGCGGCGTCTCCGCTCGCCACCTGGCTCGAAGCCCAGGCCGCGTCCCGCGACATGGTGGTCTACAAGGACCCCAGCTGCGGCTGTTGCGCGCTCTGGGTCGACCACGTGAAGGCGGCGGGATTCACCGTAGCGGTCCGCAACACGTCCGACGTGGCGTCGGTCAAGAGCCGGCAGAAAGTCCCGTCGCGGCTGCACTCCTGTCACACGGCGATCGTCGGCGGCTACACGCTCGAGGGCCACGTGCCGGCGGATCTCGTCCACCGGCTGCTCCTGGAGAAGCCTCGCGTTCTGGGTCTCGCTGTCCCGGGCATGCCGGCCGGTTCGCCCGGAATGGAAGGACCGCGCAAGGACCCGTACGAAGTCCTGACCTTCGACGCCTCCGGCAAGACCACCGTCTTCGCCAGGCGCTGACGCGGCCGGTCAGCGCCAGCTGGTGAGCAGCTCTTCCCTCCGGAGCCGTGCGATGGCCCGGCGGAAGAGGAGCGCCGCGAGCCCGAGCGCCAGGGCGGTGCCCGCGAGCCCGGCCAGCGGGCTCTTCATGGCCGGCCGGCCCAGCAGCGCCACCACCACGATCGCGAACGGCACGACGACGAGGCCGGTGAACTGCGTGGCGGCCTGCGAATCGCTGAACCGCGCGCTGACGCCGATGCCCGCGAGCGCGGCGGCGGCCGCGAGCGCGGGACTAAGCACGAACAGCGCGACCAGATTGCCCGGCGTCGGCCCCACGGCACTGTCGACCAGCAGCGCGGAAGCCGCCGCCGTGATGCCATAGCCGACGAACGCCGTCGCCCAGGTGAGCGCGAGCGGCGGACCGAGCACCGCGATCAGCTTCGCGATGAGCAGCTCGCGATCGCCGATCGGTGTGGCGAGGATCGGCTCCAGGGTGCGCTGCTCCTTCTCCCGGACGATCGAGAGGGCGGCGGTGCTCGCGGCGAGAATGATCGGCATCAGCAGGTACAGCACACCGCCCTCGCGAAGGAAGAACCCCGCGAGCCGCTGCTCCATGGTCCCGGCCCTCAAGGTCGGGTCCGCCGCGACGGTGTCGAAGAGCATCCGGATACCGGCGTCGGCCGTGCCCTCCGCGAGCATCGCCGGGATGAGCGCGAGGAGCAGGACCGGCACGCCCACCACGACCGCCGGCAGGATGAGGTAGCCGGCCCAGACCTGCCGGTTCGTCCGCAGGTCGCGAAGCTCCTTCCGGAGAAAGAGCAGCGCCAGCTCGCGGCTCACGGCTCCTCCCCCACAGCGCGGAGATAGATCTCCTCCAGCGACGCGAGCATCGGCCGCACCTCGCGGATCGGTGCCCCGGCCGCGGCGAGCGCGGCCACGATGCCGGGCGTCGAGGCGTCGGGATCCGCCGCGTCGATGCGCAGGCGGTCAGCGTCGGCGCGGACGGCGCGAACGCCCGCCAGCTGCTCGATCAGGCCGAGGAACGGCTCGGCCGGAGCGGCCAGCCGAACCTCGATGCGGCCATCCTTCCCCGTCAGCTCCTCGAGCGTGCCGAAGGCCAGCAGGCGGCGCTGCAGGATCCCGATCACGTCGGCGAGCTGCTGGGCCTCGCCCAGGTGATGGGTGCACAGGAGGATCGTCCGGCCGCCGCGCCGGAGCTCGGCGATGAGGCCCCTCACGTCGCGCGCCGCGGCGGGGTCGAGGCCCGCGGTGGGCTCGTCGAGGAAGATGACGCTCGGCTCGTGGAGCACCGCCCGGATGAGCGCGAGCCGCTGCTTCATCCCGCGCGACCAGGTGCCGAACGGCCGGTCCCGCGCCTCCCAGAGATCCAGCCGACGAAGCCAGCGCTCGATGGCCGCGTGACGTTCGGCGCCGGGAATCCGGTACAGCGACCCGAACAGCTCGAGATTCTCGAGACCGCTCAGGCGGTCGTAGAAGCCAGGGGTTTCGGTGAGCAGGCCCGCGCGGGCCCGAAGCGCCGCCGCGGCGTCGCGGCCGGCGGGGAGAGCGACGCCGGCGACCTCGGCCGTGCCGCGCGTGGGCGGCAGCAGGCCGAGCAGCATCCGCACCGTCGTCGTCTTGCCCGCGCCGTTCGGTCCGAGGAGCGCACAGAGCCGGCCGGCGGCCAGCTCGAAGGAGAGGTCGTCGACCGCGGGACGCCCGTCGTACTCCCGAGAGAGGCCCCGGGCCGCGATCATGCCGGCGGGCGGGCCTCCCGAAAGCCGCGTTCGAGGTCCACGCGGGCGAGCAGCAGCGCGCCCAGCACGAAGAAACCGAGCACGAGAAACACGCCCGCCCTGGGCGTCCCGAACAGGTCGCTCACCGGCCCGAACAGCAGGCCGAGCAGCGTGCCGCACCGCATGAAAGTTCCCCAGAAGCCGAACATCTGCGCGGTGCGGTCGGGCGGCGCGAGCAATCCCACGATCGTGCGGCTGGACGCCTGCGTCGCGCCGATGCCGGCGCCGGTCACGAACGCCAGCACGCCGAAGACCGTCTTCGGGCTCGTGCCGAAGACGGCGGCCAGGGCGTCGAGGAAGCTGATCGCCGCCACCCCGGCGATCCACCAGACCAGGGTGAGCATGACCGTCCGCTTGGGCCCGAGTCGGCGCTCGAGGAGCCCGAAGCCCAAGGCGCCGGCGGCGGCCGAGAGCTGCAGGACGATGAAGAGACCGGCGATCTCGCCCGTCGTGAGCCGGATGGCCTCTTCCGCGTAGATCCCGACGAACTTCACGATCGCGTCGAGGCCGGCCATGTAGACCATGAACGCCGCCAGGAACTGGAAGAGCACGCGATGGCGCCGCACGGTCTCCAGGGTCCGGCCGAATTCGCGGAGGCCCGCCCGCAGCAGGACGAGCGGACCCGCGTGCTCGTATCCCGGAGCCGGCCGGCGGCGATTCCGGACCAGCACGAACGTGGGCAGCGCGGCGAGGAGGAAGAAGATGCCGGTGACCGCCATCGCCATCTGGTTCTGGTCGACGTAGGCGATCGGATCGGTGGCCGGATCGGCGGTGATGATGAGCCGGGCGCTCAGGATCACGCTGGCGAGCCCGCCGAAGTAGCCGATGCCCCACCCGAGACCGGAGATCCTGCCCATCGTCTCCGGCGTGGCGATGTCGGGGAGGAAGCTCGCGATGAAGGTCTCGCTCAGCATGAAGCCGGCGTTGCTCAGGATGAGCAGGAGGATCGCGGTCCAGACCATGCCCGGCTCCACGAACGCCAGGAGCGAAGTGCAGATCGCGCAGAGCACCGTCGTGCCCAGGAGGTACGTCTTCTTCCGGCCGCTGTAGTCGCAGAGGGCCCCCACGAGCGGCGACAGCAGGAGGGCCACCACCGTCGAGAGCCCGATGGCGAGCGACCAGTAGCTGTGGCGGGCGGGTGAGTCCGCCGGCACGATCTGGCCGACGAAGAACTTTCCGTAGACGACGGAGACCACCACCGTCGTGTAGCTCGAGTTGGCGAAGTCGAACATCGCCCACCCGAAGATCTCGCGCTTCCGGACCGGCGGCACGGCGGCCGCCGGCACGGCCGTGGCGGTCGCGGTCATCGGCGGACGCTTCCGCATGCCGGCATCGCGTGCCTCGCAGGGTCTCGGGGTGAAGGGGGAGAGCGCGGCCGTGACGACCGCGCCGGAACCTACCGCCCCGACCGGGGAGCGGACCAGTCCGCAGGGCCGATGCGTCAGCGGAAGAGCGGCGGGATCCGGGTGACCACCGTCCAGATCCCGAGCCCGGCCATGAGGAGCGCCGTCGCCATCCCGGCCACGAACAGCGGCGCCGGATGACGGTACCCGCCCACCAGCTCCGGACGGCGCGTCGCGAGAAGCACCAGCGACAGCCCGAAGGGCAGGACCAGCGCATTGAGCGCGCCCACGGCGATCAGGATGGTCACTGGATTCCCGACGATCAGGAATACCACCGTCGAGAGCGAGATGAAGGCCGTGAGCAGCAGGGTGGTCCGGCCCGCGAGTGACGCGTGCAGCGTGCGGAGGAAGGAGACCGAGGTATAGGCGGAGCCCACGACGGACGTGATCGCCGCGGCCCACATGACGAGGCCGAACAGGCGGCTCCCCGCGTCGCCGGCCGCGTGACGGAAGACCGAGGCCGGCGGGTTGGCGGGATCGAGCGCCCTCCCCGAGGCGACGACGCCCAGGGCCGCGAGGAAGAGGAGCACCCGCATGGCCGTCGCGGCGCCGATGCCCGTGACCGCGGAGCGCGTCGCCGCCGGGACGGCGGCCGGCCCCGCCACGCCCGCGTCGAGCAGGCGGTGGGCGCCGGCGAACGTGATATAGCCGCCGACGGTGCCGCCGACGATCGTAACGACCGAGAGCACGTCGATGCGCTCCGGCGCCACCGTCCGGACGAGCGCCTCACCGAGCGGCGGCGCGGCCGAGATCGCAACCCAGAGCGTGAGCGCGATCATCACGGCGCCCATGAGCTGGGCGAAGCGGTCCATCGCGCGACCCGCCTCGCGCACCAGGAAGAGACCGATCCCGAGCGCGCCGGAGAGCGCCGCGCCGAGCTTAACGTCGAGCCCCGTCATCGCCTGAAGCCCGAGGCCGGCCCCCGCGACATTCCCGATGTTGAAGGCGAAGCCTCCGAGCGCGACGAGGAGGGCAAGCAGTGTCCCGAGGCCCGGCCCCACCGCGTTGCCCAGTGCATGGCCGGGGAGGCGCGAGGCCACCAGGACCCGCCAGACGGTGAGCTGAGCCGCGAGGTCGAAGAGCACGGAAAGGAGGATCGCGAAGCCGAAGCTCGCCCCGAGCTGCCCCGTGAAGACGACCGTCTGGGTGAGGAACCCCGGCCCGATGGCGGAGGTGGCCATGAGAAACGCCGCCCCGACCAGGACCCCGAAGCGGGAAGCTCCCCGCGGCGCTCCGCTATCTTCCCGCGCGATGTCGGCGCCCTCCTTCCCGCTTCCGCCCGCTCCCCGACGCATCCTGATTTCCCATACGCTCCACGAGGGCCTGGGGGAGTGGATTCACGCGCGGCGGCCCGATCTCCTGGTCCGCGCCAGGGGCGGCGGCGACATCACGGCCGGCGACGTGGAATGGGCGGAGGCCTTCATCGGGTTCCGTCCGCCTCCGGCGGCCCCCTCCTGGCCGACGGCCTTTCGCTGGATCCACTGCATCGGCGCGGGGGTCGACGCCTTCGCCTTTCGCACCGGCCTTCCGCCCGGCGTGCTGCTCACCCGCACCTCCGAGGACTTCGGCCCGCAGATGGGCGAGTACTGCCTGGCCCGCGCGCTCGCCGTCACCCAGCGGCTGCGCCAGCTGGACGAAGAGCAGCGTGCCCGGCGCTGGGTGCCGGAGCATCCCGCCGTGCTCCGCGGCACTCGTGCGCTCGTGGTGGGCACCGGAGCCGTCGGACGCGGCATCGCCCGGACGCTCGCCGGCGCGGGCATCGTCGTGGACGGCGTCTCTCGCGAGGGGCGGCTCGGCGAGCTGTTCCGCCGCGTATCGCCGATCACGGCATTCGCGAGCGCCGTGGCGGGGGCCCGCTGGCTCGTGCTGGCCTGCCCGCTCACCGAGGTGACCTGGCATCTGCTCGACCGCGACCGTCTGTCCGAGTGCGCCGGGGCCTATCTCATCAACGTGGGCCGCGGCCCGCTCGTGGACGAGACGGCGCTCCCCGAAGCGCTCGACCGCGGATGGATTACGGGCGCGGCCCTCGACGTCTTCGAGCGGGAGCCCCTGCCGCCCGACTCGCCGCTCTGGGGCCGTCCGGAGGTCACGATCTCTCCCCACATTTCCGGCCTCACCACGATTCCCGGGGCCGGCGAGGGGTTCCTCTCCTGCCTCGTCGACGTCGAGGCCGGCCGCCGCCCCGCGCTCGCCGTCGATCCCGCGCGCGGGTACTGACGCCCGCGCACCAGCTCCACTCCCCTCCCCCCAAGAACGAGCCCCGCCGCGACGGATGCCGCGGCGGGGCTGGGTCTCGTTATCCGGCCGCCGTCAGATCTTGAACTGCAGGCCGCCGCCCAGGGGGAAGATCATCCCCGAGCTCTCCTTGAAGATCTGGCCGCTCGTCTTCTTGAAGGCGATGTCGAACTGCGGCGCGATGTGGAGTCCGATGCGCTCGGCGAACCAGTAGGTCACCGCGATGCTGCCGTTGACCGCGAAGTGCACGTCGTTGCCGGAGCCGAAGAGCGTCTGCAGCTCCTGGTTGGGACTGAAGCTCATGATCCCCGGCCCGCCGGACAGCCGCACCGTCCACTTCGGCATGTCCACGATGTTGTAGCCGACCTTGAGGAAGGCGTGCAGCACGCTCCACTCCCGCACGGGAGAGGTGATCGGCTTGGTCTCGTGGGTCGCCCAGTCGACCTGGAAGCCCAGATAGAGGCGCTGCGCGAGCGCGATGGCGGCGCCCGCCCCGAAGGAGGTCGAGCTGTTCAGCGAATCCTTGGCTTCACCGAGCGTCACCGCGTAACCGGCCCGCAGCTCGGCGGTCGCGTACTTGTCCTGGGCGAGCGCCGGACCCGCGAGGAGGGCGAGCACACCGACCGCGAGCACTGGGCGAGGGACTCTCATGCGTTACTCCCTTTGGCGAAGAGGGTGCAGAACCGCAACAGTTCGCTAGAGCACGCGAATGGTCATTGGGAACGGCGACGTCGGGGCTCCCCCGCCCCAACCCCGCACCAATCAACGCCTTCCACGGGAATTGGTCAAGAGAGCGGCCCCTCGGGCGATTCCCTCAGCGCTGAACGACCCCCCGGCGTCCGGTCAGGCCCGGAGGTGGTCGGCCCGCCAGTGCTGGACGTCGCGCTTGATGTCGTCCGGGGAGGCGAGCCCGCCTTCCACGATCAGGCCGAACAGGTGCGGGACCTCGGCATCGGACGCGAAGCGAAGCGCGATCAGCTGGCGCAGCCCCAGCCGGTCGATCTCGGGATGGCGCTCCGGCGGGAGCAGCCGCTGGAGCCGGAGGCGCTCCTCCAATCGAATGAGCCGGTCCTGCACCCGGAGCGCCATGCGGCGGGAGAGCACCAGCCCCACCACCAGCGCGACGGCGACCACGAACGCCCCCGCCGTCGCCAGGGAAGGAAGGCTCACCAGAGTTCGCAGCGCGAGCACCGCCTGGAACCCGAGGACGGGAATCGCGAAGAAATGCCACCCGGGGAGATACCGGCGGTGGCTCGCATAGGACTGGAACGCCCCGGCGGTCGGAAGATCTTCCATGACTGCCCCTCGGCTCGAAGAGTGAGGTGAGCGGGCCCGCCGGCTAGACGGGCCGGTAGTGACGGCGACAATACCAGTAGACCGGCAGCCCCGCCAGCAGCAGCCCCGCCACGGTCGGATGTCGAACGTCGGGGGCGGAGCTACATTCTCCGATCATCGTCGGACCCACCATCACCATCCGAAGGACCGGATTCGTGACGAGACACGTCGTCCTGCCTCTGCTCGCCTGCGCCGGCTTCCTCGCCGGGCTCGATGCCGCCGCCGCCCAGGAGCCGGCCGCGAGGCGTCCGGCGGCCGGGGCTCCGTCAGGCCGTCCCGCGCCGGGCGCCGCGCAGGACACCGCCGGCGGCCTCCGCGCCGGCCAGTTCAGCGGCCTCCGGCTCCGCAGCATCGGCCCCGCCGTGGCGTCGGGGCGGATCGGCGACATCGTGGTCGATCCCTCGAACCCGAGCGTCTGGTACATCGGCGTGCACTCCGGCGGCGTCTGGAAGACCGTCAACGCCGGCACTACCTGGACCCCGATCTTCGACGGCGAGACGTCCTACTCGATCGGGTCCGTCGCCCTCGATCCGTCGAACCCGCTCACCATCTGGGTCGGCACCGGCGAGAACAACAGCCAGCGATCGGTCGGCTTCGGCGATGGAGTGTACAAGTCCACCGACGGCGGACGGACCTGGGCGAACGTCGGCCTCAAGGCGTCGGCGCATACCGGAAAGATCCTCGTGGATCCGCGCGACTCGGAGGTCGTCTACGTCTCGGCGATCGGTCCGCTCTGGTCGTCGGGCGGCGACCGCGGCGTGTACAAGAGCACCGACGGCGGGAAGACCTGGACCCAGTCCCTCAAGCCGGACAACGAGTGGACGGGCGCGTACGACCTCGCGTTCGATCCCCGCAATCCCGACGTGGTGTTCGCGACGACCTGGCAGCGCGCCCGCCGGCAGTGGGGCTTCATCGACGGCGGGCCGGGCTCGGCGCTCTACCGGACCCGCGACGGGGGCAAGACCTGGAGCAAGCTCTCCCGCGGCCTGCCGTCGGAAGAGCTGGGCAAGATCGGCCTGGCGGTGTCTCCCGCGAGCCCGAACACCGTGTACGCGATCGTCGAGGCCGCGAATCGCGAAGGGGGCTTCTATCGCTCGGTGGACGGAGGCCAGAACTGGGAAAAGATGAGCTCGACGGTCGCGGGACCGCCGTTCTACTACCACAAGCTCTACGCGGACCCCAAGGCGGCCGACCGGGTGTACTCGATGGACGTGCGGGTCATGATGACCGAGGACGGCGGCCGCACGTTCCGCTCGATCCAGGGCCGCTCGACCCACGTCGACAACCACGCGCTCTGGATCGACCCCGGCGATACCCGGCACCTCCTGCTGGGGAATGACGGCGGGCTGTACCAGACCTTCGATCGCGGCGCCACCTGGCAGTTCGTCGCCAATCTGCCGGTCACCCAGTTCTACAAGCTCGACGTGGCGCAGAGCGAGAGCCCCTTCTACCTGGTCTGCGGGGGGACCCAGGACAACAACACCCTCTGCGGGCCGTCGTCCACGCGCAACGACCACGGGGCCACGAACGCCGACTGGTTCATCACGGTCGGCGGCGACGGCTTCCAGCCGCGCATCGACCCCGAGGACGCGAACGTCATCTACTCCGAATGGCAGCATGGGGAGCTCATCCGCTACGACCGCCGGAACGGCGAGCGCGTCGAGATCCAGCCCCAGCCCGCGCGGGGAGAGCCCGCCCTCCGGTGGCACTGGGACTCGCCGCTCATCGTGAGCCCGCATTCCAGCCGCCGCATCTACTTCGGATCGCAGCGGCTGTTCCGGAGCGACGACCGCGGCGATACCTGGCGGGCGGTGAGCCCGGACCTGACGCGGGGCCTCGATCGGAACCGGCTCCGGATGATGGGCCGGATCTGGAGCGTCGATGCGGTGGCGAAGAACACCTCCACGTCGTTCTTCGGCACCGTCGTCGCCCTGTCGGAGTCGCCGCTCCGAGAGGGATTCCTCTACGCGGGCACCGACGACGGCGTCGTGGCCGTGAGCGAGAACGGCGGCGGCGAGTGGCGCCGGGTCGAAAGCTTCCCGGGCGTGCCGGACACGACGTTCGTCGCGGATCTCGAAGCCTCCCGGCACGGACCCGGCACCGTCTACGCCGCGTTCAACAACCACAAGGCCGGCGACTTCCGCCCGCACCTCCAGAAGAGCACGGACGCGGGCCGGACCTGGACCTCGATCGCCGGGAATCTTCCCGAGCGCGGACCGGTCTGGACCATCGTCGAGGACCACGTCAACCCGAACCTGCTGTTCGTCGGCACGGAGTTTGGTGCCTACTTCACGCTCGACGGCGGCCGCCGCTGGCTCAAGCTCGGAGGCCTGCCGACCATCCCGGTCCGCGACATCGCGATCCACCGGAAAGAGCACGACCTCGTCCTCGCCACGTTCGGTCGGGGGTTCTACGTGCTCGACGATTACACGCCGCTGCGCGACGCGGCGCGCACCGTGGAGCAGCGCGCGGCGCTCCTCCCGGTGCCGGAGGCGCATCTCTACGTCTCCGCCACCCCGCTGGGCGGCGGACCGCGGGGATCGCAGGGAGACGCGCTCTGGACGTCCCCCAATCCGCCGCGGGGCGCGACCTTCACCTGGTGGCTCAAGGACGAGCTGAAGACGCGGCGCGCCCGGCGGCAGGCCGCCGAGCGGGAGGCGGTTCGCAAAGGCCAGGAGATCGTCGTGCCGCCGTGGGATTCCCTGCGGGCGGAGGAGCGCGAAGAGGCGCCGGGCGTACTGCTGACGGTGTCGGACGAGCAGGGCAACGTGATCCGGCGGCTCACCGGTCCGGTGGGGTCGGGCTTCCGGCGCGTGACCTGGGATCTCCGGTACCCGGCATCCGTCCCGATCACCACCGCGGCGCCGGCCCGCACCGGGGACGACGATGACGACGACGGTCCGAGCGGCCCAATGGTGGTTCCGGGGACGTATCGGGTCGCCCTCGCGCTCCGGGTGGACGGCGTCACCACGCCGGTCGGTGAACAGAGCTTCCGCGCGGCGCCACTGGGCGAGTCGGCCTTACCCGCGGCCGCGCGCGCGCAGGCGGCCGAGTTCCATCAGCAGACGGCGCGGCTGCAGCGGGCGGCGATGGGGGCGAACGGGGTACTGGGTGAAGTCGAGAACCGGATCGCGCTCCTCCGGCGCGCCATCGACGCGACGCCCCGGGCCCCGGCCACCCTCGCGGACCGGGCTCGCGCGCTCGCCGGCCGGCTCCGGGACCTGCGGACCGAGTTCTCCGGCGACAACACCATCAGCAGCCGGAACGAGCCGGTGCCGCCGTCGGTGATGGGGCGGATCCAGCGAATCGTGCGCGGCACCTGGACGCAGACCGGCGCCCCGACGGCGACCCATCGGGAGAGCTATGCCGTCGCGTCGGCGCTGCTCGGCGAGTTCCTGCCCAGGCTCCGCGCGTTCCTCGAGGATCTGCGCAGGCTGGAGAGCGACGCCGAAACCGCGGGCGCGCCGTGGACGCCGGGTCGCGTGCCGGAGTGGAAGCCTTAGGGAGGAACCAGGGAGCCAGGGATGGTGACCGGTCACCGGTCACTGTTCACACTCCTAGCTCCCTAGTCCCTAGTCCCTAGCCCCTAGTCCTAGCTCCCTAGAAACTGCTCCTTCTCGGTGCTCCCTTCCAGCGCCGCGGTGCTCGCCAGGCCGCCGGTGATCGTCTGGAGCACCTCGTCGAAGTACCCCGTGCCGACTTCGCGCTGGTGCCGGGTCGCGGTGTAGCCCGAGGACTCGGCGGCGAACTCCGCCT